>CAZAKZ010000091.1:0-23470 GCA_964485695.1 uncultured Planctomycetota bacterium
GACACCTGGGAGTGGGACGGGAATAACTGGATACAGCGTAATCCCAAGACGAGCCCGTCAGGACGTGTCGCACATGCCATGGCCTATGACGCGGCGCGTCAGCGCGTTGTCCTCTTCGGAGGATGCAGAGGGCAAGGATTGAATGACACCTGGGAGTGGGACGGAAACAACTGGATGCAACGAAATCCGGCGGCGAGCCCTCCGGCACGTATTTCTCATGCCCTGGCCTACGACGCGGCGCGTCAGCGCATTGTCCTCTTCGGTGGCTATGACCCTCTGAACCCGGCCTATTTTGGTGACACCTGGGAGTGGGACGGAAGCGTATGGACGCAACGCACTCAGACGGAAAACCCGCCAGCCCGGGCAGTCCATGCCCTGGACTACGACGCAGAGCGGCGGCATGTAGTACTCTTAGGAGGAGGGGCAATCGCAGCCCTCAACGACACCTGGGAGTGGGACGGAAGAATATGGATACAACACACGCCGGCAACCAGCCCGCCGGGGCGGACTGTCCATGCCCTGGTCTACGACGCAGCGCGGCGGCGTATCGTCCTCTTTGGAGGAGGCAGATTCAACGACACCTGGGAGTACGCCACGACCATCCTCGTCACGTCCGGCTCTTCTCGCATTGGCAGCTCCCAGAGTCTTGTCCTTACTGCCGCGCGCGACGCAGGGCGGCCCTTTCTGGTCGGCTCCTCCCTCGGGATCGGCCCGATCCCCGTGGACACCCGCCGGATCGATCTCAGCCCGGACGATCTTCTCAGGGTTTCCTCGGGCGGCCTCTGGCCGTCGGTCTTCTCCGGGTACCATGGCGTCCTTGACGGAAAAGGTCAGGCCACGGCATCCATCCACATCCCGAACAACCCGGTACTGATCGGCACTCGCATCCACACGGCCTTCGTGACGCTGGATCCCGCGTCTCCCTCCGGCGTCCGGTCGATCTCGAACACGGAGACGTTCACGATCACATAGCAGGATGCCCCCCCCGGGACCGTACCGGACGGATTCGTGGGCACCCCTGGAACAGGCAGTCCAGGTACGAGCATGAGCCGTCATGTTTTCTCCTGAAATCCTTGAAACCGGGTTCGCGCCTCAGAGAAACTGAAGAGGGTCGAGTGCCAAAAATCATGAGCATCTGCCCTGTTTGAAGCTCTTGAAAAGCGGTGAATGCCCCCGGATTCGAGCAAAAGGAGTCTTTCAGCTGAACCGCTTCCCTGCCGTCGGATAATTGCCCTCGACCCCTCTTCCCAGCTGTGCAAGTCGGGCCTGCGGGTGTACAATGCAGTGTCCACAGCGGATCGATTTCGATAGGGAGGATGCCATGCATTGCCCCGCTTTTGCCGCGACCCTGGTTGCCGTGGTACTTCACGCCGCGGCCACGGTTCCCTGACAAACCGTGCACCACGTGCCCAAGAACTACAAGACCATCCAGGCCGCCATTGACGCGGCCAAGCCCAAGGACACGGTGCTGGTGGCGCCCGGCCGCTACGTCGAGAACATCAAGATGATTGACAAGGGCATCACGGTCAAGAGCTCCCACGGGCCGCTCTGCACCACCATCGACGGCAACTTCGAATATAAGCCGGTGATCGATTGCACGAGCTGGTCCAGTCCGACCTCGGATGTCATCGAGGGATTCACCGTCGTGAACGGCGGTTTCGGGGGCATCCGCTGCAACGGCTCCACCGAGATCCGGAACAACATCATCACCGGTAACCTCGGCGGGCGTATTGCAGGCGGCATCACGGGGGACGATTCGGTGAAGATTCTCGGCAATCTCATCATCGGGAACTTGGGTGCTGATGGAGGCGGCATCGCCTGGTACGGGGGGCGGAACCTGCTCGAGGTGAAGGACAATTTCATAGCCGACAACGTGAGCCTCTCCGAAGGCGGTGGCATCCTTGCCGAAGGCAACGGCGACGTGTTCAACAACGTCATCGTCCGTAACACGGCCGTAATCGGCGGAGGTATCGGCAACATCGGATTCAACGCGCCCAACCTCAACGTGGCCGGCAATGTGATCTGGGCGAACACCGCGTTGAGCAAGGGAGGCGGCATCGCCTCTTCCTTGGCCTATCTTGCCCTGGACAACAACACCGTCGCCGGCAACACGGCCCGGTACGGCGGAGGTCTCTATATCGAGGACAGCACCGTCCAGAGCCGGAGCAACATCTTCTGGGAAAACGCGGCGGCCATCGGGCCGGAAATCGACCTCCCCAACGGCAGCTATGGCGCCGCCAAGCTCACGCTCTCCTATTCCGTGGTCCGGGGCGGCCAGACCCTCATCCACGTGGGCTCGAAGTCCACGCTGGTTTGGGGCCCGGCCATGGCTTCGGCCGACCCTCTCTTCGTGGACCGCGTGGCCGGCGACCTCCACCTGCGCGCCGATTCCCCCTACATCGACAAGGGCGACGGGAACCAGTTGCTGATCCAGACCGACTACGAAGGCGACCCCCGGGTGGTGGGTCTGAACGTGGATATCGGCGCCGACGAGTTTTACCCCCACGTCTACACCGTGGGCCGGACCGCGCCCGGCTCCACCTTCCAGGTGAAGGCCATCGGGCCCCCGTCCTCGGCCGTGGTGTGGGGCTTCAGCCTGAATCCGACGCCGCGCACGCCACCGATCACCTTTCCCGGTGTGGGCCTCTTCCATCTCGGTGACCCGTTTTTCCTGGCTTTCCTCGGGGTGCTGCCGGCCTCGGGCTCTCTCGGCTTTCCGGTGGCGTTGCCGAAGGCCTACCCCGTGCCGACCGTGGTGCCCATGCAGGCACTCATCGGCACCAAGCTCACGGTCCTCGAGACGGTGATCCTCCGCTAACGGCCCTGGATTCCCCCCTCACCGGTGCGGGTCGATACGTGACAGGGTCTCCCCGTAGAGGATTTCCTGGATCCTGTCCTGGGCCAGGAAGTCGTGGGGAAAGCCGGGATCGATGCGGCTCGCGGCCTCCAGGCGTTCCAGGGCGTCGCCCGAGAGGTCGAGGTCCAGGCACCCCAGGCTCTCCTCGAGCTGTGCACTGGTGCGGGCGCCCACGATGGGGACGATCACGCACCGCGCCTGCTGCTGCCGGAGCCAGGCCAGGGCCACCTGGCCGGGGGGCCGGCCGAGGTCCGAGGCCACGGCCGCCAGCTCCTGAGCGATGCGCTGGTTTCGGGGGGTGAGCTTCTCCTCGGCCCAGGACCCCACGGCGAACCGGGTGTCGGCCGCAAAGCCCTTCTCTGCGTGGGCGAGGTACTTGCCGGTGAGGATGCCCATGCCCAGGACGCCCCACGGCGTCACCCCGATGTCCAGAGCTTTCGCCATGGGCAGCAGGTCCCGCTCGGCGGTGCGCTCGATGAGGCTGTACTGGATCTGCAGGCCCACGAAGGGGGTCCACCCCCGGAGATCGGCCAGGGTGTTGGCGCGGGATACCACCCAGGCCGGGGCGTCGGAGATGCCCACGTGGAGCACCTTGCCGGCCCGGACCAGGTCGTCCAGGCCCCGCATCACCTCCGTAATCGGCGTGAGGGGATCCCAGATGTGGACCCAGTAGAGGTCGATGTAGTCGGTGCCGAGGCGCTCCAGGCTGGCGTGGAGGGACTGGACCATGTTCTTGCGGTGGTTGCCGCCGGCGTTGGGATCGTCCGGTCGCATGTTCAGGGTGTACTTGGTGGCCAGGACAAAGCGATCCCGGTCCGGGGCGATGAACTCGCCCACGAACCGTTCGCTGGTGCCCTGGGTGTAGAAGTTGGCGGTGTCGATGAAGTTTCCGCCCGCCTCCACAAAAGTGTCGAAGATCCTGCGGCTCTCCTCCTTGCCGGCGCCCCAGCCCCATTCCTCGCCGAAGGTCATGGCGCCGAGACAGATCTCGGAGACCCTGAGTCCGCTTCTGCCGAGCAACTTGTATCGCATGGTGGTTCCCCGTGTGTTCATGGAAACGACCTATTCTCAGGCATGGGCCCTGGATTGCAAGTGATGTTCGACGGCTTCCCTGTACACGGCCGTGAGGCCCTCGAGGTGCGCTGCCCTGCGGAACCGGGCCTCCACCCGGGCCCGGCCCGCCTGTCCCATCTTCCGGGCAAGGGTGCGGTCCTCGAGGATACGGGCGATGGCGTTTGCCAGGCCCTGGACGTCGCCCCGGGGCACCAGGAAACCCGTCTCGCCGTCCACCAGCCATTCCCCGATGGCGCCGGCGTCGAAGGCCACCACGGGCCTCCCGAAGGCCATGGCCTCGACCCCCACCAGACCGAAGGTCTCGGGCACCATGGAGGGCATGACCGCCAGGCTGCACTGCCGGTAGTGGTCGTCCATGTCGTCGCCGCTCACCTGGCCCAGGAACCGGATCCGGCTCTCCACGCCGAGGTGAGTGGCCCGGGACCGCATCTTCGCCCGGCCCTCGGGATCTCCAATGATGAGGACGGCGTGCCAGGTCGCCTCCTTCAGAAGATGCAGGGCGTCCAGGAGCTGGGGGATGCCCTTCATGCGGGCGTAGCGACCCACGCAGACCAGGGTGTCGGTGTCAGAGTCCGGGGCCGGTCCCTCCGGGGCCTTGTCCGTGAAATACGGAAGAACCCGGATCCGGTCTCCTGGGATCCCGTTTCGCTCCAGCTCTTTGAGCAGGAAGCCACATCCCGCGACGTAGCGGTCCAGGCCTCGCGAGGCCCGCAGGTCCCAGGCGGCGAGAATAAGCTTGTGGAAGGGGAGGCATCCCCCCGCGGCGAGGCACTTGAAACCCAGGGGGCGATTGCAAACCCGGTTCCTGAACGGCATCACCTTCAAGCCCGTGGGGCAGATCAGCCGGACGTCGTGGACGTGCTTCACGGTGGGGAGCGTATGGCCGAGCCTCGCCATGACCGAGGGGTGGAGGAAGGCGTGGGTGTTGTGCAAGTGGACCACGTCAGGTTTTTCCGTTTCGAGAACGGCCTGTATGTGTCGCCATTGCGGGCGGAGGTAACGGGCGGGCTGGAGTAAATACTCTTTCCTTCCCTGGACCGAGACGTTGTCCGGGTGCGGTGCGGTGAGGATGACGTTGTCGTGGCCCTGCGCCTCCAGGCCGGTGCAGACGTCCAGGAGGTAGCGCTCGGCTCCCCCGAACTCGCGGTAGTGGTCGCTGACGTGCAGGATTCTCATGGCCGGCGCATTCACCTCACCCGGTCCAGGAGGCGCAAGAACTTGCCGGGACTGCACCGGTAGAAGCACTCGACATGGGTCACTGCGTGGAAGTGCATCACCGCTCTGTACCGCGCCAGGCCCACGAAGGCGTCGACCAGGTCGAACCGGCTCGTCTGGGTTTCGAACTGCTCCAGGGCCGATTTCTTCACCTCCAGCACGTCGCTGATGTCCACGGAACAGTTGGGCACCAGGAGGGTCCAGATCTCGTAGCCGTAAATAGTGAAGTCCCGGTAGGTCTTCATGGCTCCGGCCAGGATCTCATTGGCGGCCCGGTGGTCGGGGTGGCCGTCAAGGAGAAACGGGACGTAGACCACGTCGGGCCGGGCCTCCTCCAGGACCGCCGCCAGGCGCTGGACCGTCTCCGGGGCATGAGACAACGTCTCGTCCTCGTTATCCAGGAAGACGAGGCGGTCGATGCCGAGGATGTCGGCGGCCTTCCGGGCCTCCTCCTGCCTCAGCCGGGCCACCTGGTCCTCGGGCTCCTCCCCGGAACCGCCCTTTCTCCCGTCCGTCAGGTAGACCGCGACGATGGAATCCCCGGCCAGGTGGTGCTTGTGGACCACGCCCCCACACCCCATGACGTCGTCGTCCGGGTGGGGGGCCAGGACCAGGATCCTGGAGCCTTCCGGCTTCTCCATGAGGAGCGGCCGGCTTAGGGTTCCCCGCTCACCGGTAAAGACCCGGATGGCATTCAAGAGCCGGCGGGGGAGGAGTCTTTCATGGATATGTCTGAACATGCGGTTCAAAACGAATCACAATCTCCAAAGGTCAGGTGCCAGCTGGAAGGATCCAGGAGAACGGAGTCCTCCATCCTGGCGGAGTATTTCTGGTAGACCACGTACGTGTCCCAGAGTCCCTTTCGGGGCGAAAAACCCAGGTCCAGGAAGGTCCGCCTCAGGGGATCCCCCTTCGAGAGGCGAACGAGGGTGAAGTCCGCACCGCGGCGCGAAAGAAAGAGGAGCCCCTTCCGGACCAGGGCTTCGACCACGCCTGGCTCCTCGAGGGTCAGACACTCCATGATGATCCCGAGCTTGGCATGGCCGTGGTCCAGGCATTTCACGACGAGCAGACCGAGGATCTCTCCGTCGCGGTCGGCCTGGAGGAAGTGGTAGCCGCCACGGGGTTTCTCGCAGTATCGCCACCGGAGGTACGCGAGATCCCGCTCGAGGCAGACGGCGTAGCGCCGCCGTACTCTCTTCCAGAGTGTTTCCACGCCCTCGTCCAGGGTGTCGGCCCACCGGGTGCGGATTCCCTTCACGGCCTTCGACTCCGGGCCGATGAAGAACTTGAAGATGGGGCGCGAGGCTCCATCGGCCAGCCGGGCCAGGAAGGGCCAGTTCAGGTATTTTCGAACGGCCGGTTTCAGGCTCAAGGGTTTGAAGAGGTTTTCGATCTCGATGAGATCGCCGAATTCGAGCCGGACCTTGTGGACGTGGTGGTTCGCCTGGTTCGGAAACCCGAAGGCAAGGTCCACTCCGTTTTCCTTCCAGGTCTCCACCTCCCTGGAGAACATCCGGATCTGGGCGCCTCTGGTTCCACCGCGAAACGCCTCGTGGATCATGTTGTCGACGATATGGGCGGCCTTCAGCACCATGTCGCGGTACTTGAGGCGGCAGACGATGCTGGGATACTGTCCCACGATCTCGCCCTTGTGCAAGGTCAGGACGATGAACGGCCGTGCGTCCACGGGTGGGCTCTTGAACTTCCAAGTCCATTCCTCGAGGCTTCTCTTCCGGCCGAAGACGGTGGCGAAGAGCTCGTTGATCCCGACCTCGTCTCCTTCCTCGTACAGTCTGATGGTCACATCCTCGGCCATGCGAGTACCGTTCAGTTCGACCTGCGTTACGAGACGATACGAAGGTACTCGACGCGCCGGCCGGAGCGCAAGACTTTTCCGCTACGGACCGACGCAGAATTTGTCTCCGCTTTCCGGTCCGGTTTGCGGATATAATCGGTCTCGGGCAGGAAGGCACGGTGGAGGACATCGAGGGAGCACGACGGTCGATGCAGGACAACGGGCGTAACGATGCGCAGGATATCCGTGTGAAGCGGACGACGGGCGGGAAGCCCCGCATGCTGGTCGTCCTGCCGTCCACCGTCATCGGGGGAGCGGAGACCCAGACCCGGCAGGTCGTGGCCGGCCTTCAAGCCCTGGAACCCACCCTTCTCCTCCAGGCGCCCAACCGGGAGTACTTCCGGTCTCTGGATGTTCCCATCCATCTCTTCGAGGATCATGGATGCACGGGTGCCGAGAACCGATCCCCGGCACGGATCCTGCGATACACCCGGGCAGTAAGGAGGGTGGCCCGGGCCGAGAAGGTCGAGGTGTGCCTCGGGATCATGGAGATGGCGAGCCTGTTCGGGGCGCTTGCCAGGGACGTGTTCCGCCTCGGCGCCGTCCCCGTGGCCACGATCCGCGGGAACCTGACCGGGTTCTACGAGCACCTGGGGAGAAAGGAGACCCTGCGGGAGCGCCTCATGTTCCGGTATATCTTCCGGCGGAGTGCGGCTGTCCTCGTGCCTTCCCGGGGTGTGCGCCTGGACCTGGTTCGAAACCACTGTGCTCCCGCGCACCGGGTCACCACCATCCTCAACGGATTCGATGTGGAGAGAATCCTTGCGGCGGCCAAACGGCCGCCAGGCCGTCCGAAGACGTGCCCCTGGCTCGTGACGGCCAGCCGGTTGAGTCCTGAGAAGGACTTCTCCACCCTTCTGGAAGCTTTTGCCCGGATCCGGCGGGAGCGCCGGGTGAAACTCCTCATCCTGGGAGAAGGCGAGATGCGCCGGGCCATCGTCTCTGATATCCGACGCCTGGGCCTCGCCGAGGAGGTTGTTCTGGCCGGGTACCAGGACAATCCCTTTCCGGTCATGGCCGCGGCGGACGTGTTTCTGGTGTCCTCCCGGTTCGAGGGCTTCTGCAACGCCATCGTGGAGGCCATGGCCCTGGGCCGTCCCGTGGTGGCCACCGATGCCCCGTCGGGACCGGGGGAGATCCTCCAGGGCGGGAAGAGCGGATTTCTCGTGCCGGTGGGGGACCCGGACGCCATGGCACGGGCCTGCCTGCGCCTGCTGGGTGATACGGATCTCCGGGATCGGATGGGAGCGGCAGCGCGGGAACGCGCCCGGGCGTTCTCCCTGGAGAAAACGGTGGCGGAGTACGAGAGAAAGATTCTGTCCCTGATCCGATAGGGATCAGGGACAGAACTCACTTCACGATGAGGACTTCCGAGGCCGCCGACGTGGAGAGGCCGCCTGGATCGAAGGTCACGGCTGCGAACCAGAACTTGTAGCCGATGAGGACGGTGGGAATCTGGCCCGGGCCGGGGACGAAGGCCGGCGCGGCGAGGCCCCGGCTGTCCAGGGTTCCGATGAAGTCCGGGAAGAGCGGAGAGCCGGCCCCCAGCAGACCCGCCCAGGTCAGGGCGTCCATGTTGATGGGTATGCGCACCCCCTCGAGGACCGTGCCGGGCGTGGTGCCGCTCAGGGTGATGGCCGTGGCGTAGACGTTCGAGGCCCGGATGGGGGAGCCGTTCACGTCCAGGGTTACTCTACCTCCGGCCGCCTGGGACACGGTGGCGGTGTCGGGCGTGCAGGTGAGGCCGCCGCCCTTCAGGGCCTTGATGGACTGGATCACCATGGCGGGATCGTAGTGGAAGTAGGGGAGCGCCACCTTGCCGTTCTTGTCGATGAGGAACCCGCGGCGGAAGGGGATTCCCCCCCTGGGCTGCTTGTAGTTCCTACCGGCCGTGCCGTTGGCGTCCCAGAACACGAAGTTTCTCGGGTAGTAGTTGGCCCAGAAGACCTGGATCCAGGCCTCGGTTTCACCGTTTCGGCCCCCCTCGTCGAACACGGTGGCCACGACCTCGGGATCGTTCTCGAACTCCTTGACGACGGTGTGTTGCATGTCCGCGACCGCGGGCGAACTTGCCGGTCACCACGTGGCGAAGATGTTGAACCAGAGGATCTTTCCGGGATTCTGGGACAGAGTGAAGGGGGTGCCTTTCACCACCTTGCCGGTCTGGGGATCCCGTTTCAGGGTATCCACCGTGAAGTTGGGGGCCGCTTCCCCCGGATCCAGGTAGGTGGTGTTGCCGAACACCTGGATGGGGAAGGGATTCTCGTCCGGATCGTTGGAGGCGAGCAGAACCGTGCTGGATCCCAGGGAGGTCGAGCCGCCCTTGTAGGTGATGTCGAAGGAGACGCTCTTGCCGGGCAGCAGGGTGCCGCCCGCGTAGTTCACCGTGAAATCCGCGCTGCCCACCTGGACCGAGGAGATGTTCAGGGTGCCCTGGCCGTTGTTGCTGACGGTCACCCGCCGGGTGCCGCCCGTGGGGGGAAACCGCAGCCGCTGGGCCGTGCAGACGATGTCGGGTTGGGTGCTCGAGGAAGCGGTCTTCACCTCGTAGACGTCCATGAAGTCCCAGTTTGCCACCAGGCAGAGATCTCCGGGATTACCGGCTGCGAAGCCCACGTCGTTTGTCAGGCGCAGCGAGGCGCTCGACCCCCGGCGGTGGGCGGATTCCCAGGCCACCTGGGTCACCTTCGTGCCCTGGCCGATCTCGAAGAGGGTTACCCCGGCGTAGGAGCCCACTGCCAGGCGACTCCCGATCCAGCACAGGCTCTCTGCGGCGCCGGGCACTCCGTAGAGCGTCCGGGTATTCAGCTTGCCCGCCTCGTAGACCGCCAGGCCGGCACTGCCCGCGGCCACGTAGACCCGGCCGCTGCGCACCAACACGTCTTCCGAGGTGCCGAGTGCAATCGCCATGGTTTCCCCTGCCGTGATCTTGGGAGCGGTCTTCGTTGTCACGTCCACGATCTTGAGCCCAGCCCCGCTGTCGGCCACGTACGCGGTGTTACCGTCCACGGCCACGGCAAAGGCGTCGAGGAAACCCTTGTCGAGCTTGCCCAACAGAACGGGATTCTCCCGGTTCTGGACGTTGTAGATGCGCAGGCCGTGGGCGTGGGCTGCCACGTAGAGGATATTCCCGTCCAGGAACATCTTGTCGTAGAGCACTCCGTTCTCCCGGATCGACTTCACCTTCGTGAGTGTGTTGCTTTGGATCTTGAGAATGTCGAAGCCGTAACTGTACGGACTCGACCCCTTGTTGTACGAATTCACATACGCGTACTTGTCGTCCTGGGTGATGTAGAAGTCCCGCGCATCGACGCCCCTGAGCCGGGCCAGGTAGCTGCGGGTGCCCTGGGGCGGCAGGGTCTTCAGGTCCACCAGGGCCACGCCCATGTTGCTGCCCACCAGGGCCCGGCCGTCCTTGAGGGCCCCGACTGCCATCAGGTGGTCTGGTTCGCCCTGCTGGCGCTCGTACCGCGCCTTGTACTCCAGGGTCATGGGCTGGGCAACGACGAGGCCCCCCAGGAGAACCAGGAGCAGAATGTATGAGATCGAGAGAATCTTCATGATATCCCCTTTCAGACGTGTCTCATCTGTTTCCGGAGCCGGAAACAGGAAATACCCAGTGGGTATTCTACCAGAATTCCCTGCGGTTTTGACAGAAAAGAGACATTTTCAGCCTGTCAGGGCAGCCGCTCCTCCATGAGGCGCAGGAATACCGGCTCGATCCTGGTACGGAGCGCGGCATTTGCGTAGGCGATGAAGGCCACGGGGGTGGTGGTGTCCATGGGGGCATCGAAGGGGCGGCCATGGCCGTCGGTGAGCTCCACCCCCGCCTCCTCGGCGATGAGCGCGGTGGCCATGTCGTACGGGTGGCAGGCGATGCCCACGGCCTCCCCGCGTTTTCTCAGCGCGGGCTCCAGGCGGGGCCGGATGTCGGCGGTGAACCGGTCGTGGCCCACGATGATCTCGTAGAGCTGCCCGGCGTTTGAGATGTACTGGTCCTCGAAGATGCGCGCCTTGCCCTGGGTGACGGGTCCCGCCACCTCGGCGAAGAGCGCCTCTTCCAGGGCGGCGAGGATGTCCTTGCCGCCGGTGAAGAACCGGGAGATCTGGGCAAAGCCGTGGTCCAGGTGGTCCGCGGTGGAGGGCGCGGCCGTGACCGGAACCACGGCACCGGTGGCGAGGTCCGTGCGCCGGAGGTCCCACCCCTGTCCGCGTTCGGCCCGGAGCTGGTCTGCCAGGGTCATCTTGGTGGTGGGGATCTCGGTCTGGAGCGCCAGGGTGATGTGGCGGAGCCGCGTGGCCTCTCCGTGGTCCGGCGCGACCCCGGTGAGGATCCACGCCGGGCGCTTGTCGTACATGAGGCCCCGGGTGCCGTCGATGGGATCCATGAGGACGCGGATGCGGTCCGGGGCGCCCGGGTCGCCGAGGACCAGGGGCCGGTCCTCGTTCACGCCCTCGGCCACCAGGGTGCAGGGAAACCGCGGGGCAAGGGTGGTTTCGAAGAACTCCAGGATGAGGGGCTCGACGTCCGCGTCGAGGGCGTAGAGGGTGTCTCCGCGGGTCTCCCGGGCCACGGCGGCCGCATCGCCGCTGCCGGCGAGGGTCCGGCGTACCCGGGTCTGGATCGCCTCGTGAAGCGTCTCGAGCAGCGCCAGCATCTCGACGCTTCCAGGACTCATGGCCGCTCCACGTAGTAGGCCGTTTTCCATGCCTCGGGCACCGGGACGGATTGCCCCACGTTTCGCATCTTCCCGGTCTCGTAGTCCAGTTCGGAGCCCAGCACACTGTGGGGAACGGCGTAGGCCACGAGGGTGAGGACGGCCGCGCCCAGGGCCCAGGGGCCGGGCTTCTTCACCCGGTATGCCGCCACCAGCGCCACGATCCAGCCGAGGAACATGACCAGGGTCTTGTTGTCGGTGAAGTCCGTGCCAAAGGGCCAGCCGGTCCAGTAGGCCCCGAAGGCCAGCTTCTGGACAATGGGGCCGAGGATCAATCCCCCCACCCCGAGAAGGCCGAGGGTCCACCACGCCCTCTTCTTCACCCGGGGCGTCTTGCTGAAGAACTCCAGACCCGTCCGGGTGGAGAGGAGCAGGGCGGCGAACATGGCGAGGATGTGCGGGAAGAGGATGTACCGGGGTACGTAGTCGTGGAATCGAATGACGACCGGATCCTGGTGGAGGGGGAGGGTCTGTCCGTCGTGATCCAGATGCACCCGGTAGATCAGCTTTCCCGCCGTGGGCTGGACCGGGAGCCGGGCGATCAGGACGCCGTCCGTGAGAGCGAGGGGCACCGTTGTCCACGCGTCCCGGGTCTTGAAGCGCTTCCACTCCACGCGGCCGCGGACCGGTACCCCACCGGGATTGAAGCGCACCTCGTGATCGTCCTTGCCCTCGTGGGAGCGCTGGAGTTCGTATTTCAGGTCTGTGCCGGCCACGGAGACCGTGCCCCTGATCGACTTGGTCGGGCCGGTGGCGCGCTGGTAGACCACGGCGGCCAGGGTGATGATCAGGGCCAGGGCCCAGAAAAGTATGGATCGAATCATGCTGGTATCACATTCCAAGGAGAATCAGCTGGAGTCAATGGCTGGTCTGATTTGTAGCATTTCAGGGAGTCCATGACAATCGGACTCTGGCGGCAGGAAATAAGGGGGAGCCGATGCTGGCCGAGGAATTCCGGGGAAAACGCAGTCAGATGTCATCTTCTGAGGAAAGTCCGAAGAGGCGGCCGGGCCTTGACAGTGGCCCTGAAACATGGCCTTCTTTTCGGGTCCGTATCCATCTCCGGACCTCCTCCAGCAGGTCATGACCCACCCGTGAGACGCGACCGGGTCCGGAAGCCAGAGCCGCCGTTCCAGAAAAGCCCGTTCAAGGAGTGCCAATGCTGAAAGACCATCCAAGAGGACTGTTCGTGCTGTTCTTCGCCAACATGGGGGAGCGGTTCGGCTACTACACCATGATGGCCATCCTGATCTTCTTCGTGGAGGCGAGGTTCGGGTTGACCAAGCAGGACCTGGGCTTCATCTGGGGCGCGTTCCTCTTTTCAATCTACTTCCTGCCGCTGTTCGGAGGGATCCTCGCGGACCGCATCGGGTACGGGAAGACGGTGGTTGCCGGCATCCTGGTGATGATCCTGGGGTACGGCATGCTGGCCGTGCCGGTGAACTCCCTGGTCTTCGTCCTGTTCTGCCTCTTCGTCATCTCCGCGGGCACCGGCTTCTTCAAGGGGAACATGGCCGTCCTCCTCGGAAACCTGTACGAGGACAAGAAGTACAAGAAGATCCACGACGCCGCCTTCAACATCTACTACATGGGCATCAACATCGGCGCCTTCTTCTCTCCATACGTGGCCGTGGGGGTCCGGAACTTCCTGCTCTCAAAGGACGGATTCGAGTACAAGCCGGAGATCCCGGGCATGGCCCAGCATTTCTTGCACGGCACCCTGGAGAAGGCCAAGATTCCGGAGCTGACGGAGCTGGCACAGAAGCAGTGGGGAGAGAACTTCACCACCCTGAAGGCGTTCTGCAACGCGTACACGGACTCATTGAGCCAGGCCTACAACGCCAGCTTCGGCATCGCCGCCGTCAGTATCCTCATGTCTCTCGCCATCTTTATCGGCTTCAAGAAGTACTACAAGTCGGCCGACTACCTGAAAGCGGAAAAGGTCGCCGCCGCGAACGAGACCGAGGTGGAGCTCACCCCCAAACAGACTCGGGACCGGATCGTCGCCCTGATGCTGGTGTTCCTGGTGGTCATCTTCTTCTGGATGGCCTTCCACCAGAACGGGTACATCCTCGCCCTGTTTGCCAAGAACTATACGACCGCCTCGGTCGGCCCCTTCACCAAGATCTTCTTCGACCTGCCGGCCTTCCTCTCGGTCATCGGCGCCATCATCGGGCTGGTGTGGCTGCTGGGCAAACAGTTCCAGGGCATGTTCAAGGTTTCCGGGGCGGTGCTCCTGGTCGCCGGTGTGGGAATCGCCTTCCTGCGGTACAGGGGTTTCTCAGCCGCGAACACCATATCTCCGGAGCACTTCCAGGCCTTCAATCCCATCTTCGTGGTGTTCCTGACGCCGCTGGTGCTCGTGTACTTCGCCTTTCTGAGGAAGCGGGACAAGGAACCCTCCTCCCCGAGAAAGATCGGCATCGGCATGGGCGTCGCCGCTCTGGCCTACGTCTTCATGGTCCTCGCCTCCCAGGGTCTCCAGAGCCCGAAGGAGCTGGAGACTGCGGGGGGCGTCTCCTCGATCCTCTGCTCCCCCTACTGGCTCATCACCACCTACTTCTCCCTGACGATCGCCGAGCTCTTCCTGAGCCCCATGGGGCTGGCGTTCGTGGCCAAGGTGGCCCCGCCCAAGATCCGGGGCATGATGCAGGGAGGCTGGCTCGCCGCCACGGCCATCGGCAACGCCCTGTGTGGCGTGATGGGCATCCCGTACGAACGCCTGCCGCTCTGGATGACCTTCGCGATCATGGTATTTACCTCGCTGCTCTCCTTCACCTTCATCTTCTGCATCCTGAAGAAGCTGGAGGCTGCAACGAAGTCATAGTACCCGGACATGAAAGCGCCCGGATTTCACGGGCGCTTTCTGAGCCGGTTCGGGTTCATTCATGGCGGACAGACGAGCCCATTTGGGCTCATTGACCGGCAATGAAACGGCCGGCCCGGATTTCATGGGCGCTGAATGAACCTGGGTACAAAGAACTCCCGTCGACCGCTGCTGCGGTCAACGGGAGTCTTTCATTCACGGTGCCGAGCGGCTACGCCGCCTTCTTCAACGCCTTGAGCGAGCTCTGGATGATGTAGTAGGCCAGGAAGAGGATGACCAGTCCTCCGAGCCACTTGTAGGCCGGCGCATCGGCGAACAGGGTGACGTTCGCGGACACGAGGATCGCCAGCAGGATTCCCATGAGGGCCTGACCGGCGACGAAGCCGGAGGCCACGAGGAGGCCCTTGTTGCTCACGTCCTCGAACTGCTTTTTGTCCTTGGCGCCCCTCTTCTTGGCCATGAGGGTGCCGATCCACTGGATCACGCCGCCGGCAAAGATGGCCATGATCGTGGGGAACGGCAGGTACATGCCCACCGCCACCAGCATCGGGCTGGCCACGCCGACGCAGATCAGGCCCACGGCGAGGAGCATGCCCATGAGGATCAGCGGCCACTCCACCGCCCCGGAGATGATCCCCTTGGCCGTCACTGCCATCAATCCGGCCTGGGGCGCCGGGAGCAGGTCACCGCCGATTCCCCCTTCGGTGGTCTCGTGGAGCAGCGTGATCACGCCCACGAGGACCAGCGCCGCCGCGATGACGCCCACGAAGCCGCCCACTTCCATGCGCCACGGGGTGCCGCCGAGGCTCCAGCCCACCTTCCAGTCCTGGGCCATGTCGCCGGCCACGCCGGCCACGCAGCACACCACGGTGGCCACGCCGAGGACGGCCAGGACGCCGGCCTTCATGGCCTCGCTCATGGTCACCCCGTCAGCGAGGTAACTGCCACCCATGCCGAGGGCCACGAGGAGGCCGGCCGAGATGAGCAGGGTGGACAGGGTCAGGCCCGAGATCGGATTCGAGGAGGAGCCAATGATGGCGACCAGGAAACCGGCCACCGCGGCGAACAGGAAGGCCATGATCAGCATCACGATGGTCATGATCAGGGAGATGCCGACGCTCTGGCACAGCACCATGTAGAGCCCGAACATGGCCGCCGTCATCAGGAGGATGGCGAAGAAGACGCCCTTGATGTTGAGGTCCTTGTCGGTGCGTGGGATCTCGACGCCGGCGCCCGCCTGGCCTCCGCCGAGGGACTTGACCGACCGGCCGATGCCGGTGATCAGGTTATCGCGCATCTTGAACAGGGTGAAGAAGGCCCCGACGATCATGGCCCCGATGGCGATCATCTTGATGTTGCCGTTGTAGAGCGACTTCAGGCCCACGAAGTCTCCGGTTCCGGCCCAGAGGAGACTCCAGTCGCCCCGGGCCACGAGATCGCCCAGGACGCCGGCGAACCCGGCGTCTGAGGCGGACATCATGAACAGCAGGAGCGGCATCAGGAACATCCAGCCGAGCACACCGCCCGCGGCTATCATGGCGCCGTACTTGGGGCCGATGATGTAGCCCACGGCCAGGAACGCAGGTGACGGTTCCGGGGTGAAATAGGGGAATGCACCGCCCGACTCGCTGATCTGGAAGGCGCCTTTCTTGTGGCCGCCGATGAACGCCACGCCGTTGGGGTTGGTGAAGAACTCCAGGAGGCCGGCGACGCCCATGGCCGCGAACACCGATCCGGCTCCGGTCTGTCCACCCTGGCCGGCCTTGACGATCTCGGTGCAGGCCGCGCTCTCGGGGAACGGCAGCGAGGCGTCCTCCATGAAGGTGCGCCGGAGCAGGATCATCAGCAACACGCCGAGGATGCCTCCGACCAGGAGCAGGGCCGTGGCCAGGAACCAGTTGGGGCTGAACCAGCTGATGTCCTTCCAGGCGCCGATGATGACGAATGCCGGGATGGTGAAGATCGCGCCCGCGGCGAGGGCCTCGCCCACCGCGCCCGTGGTCCGGGCGATGTTCTCCTCGAGGATGTTGCCCCTGAACAGGCGCAGCACGGCCATGGAAATCACCGCCGCCGGGAAGGTGGCGGCCACGGTCATGCCGGCCTTGAGGCCGAGGTAGGTATTGGCCGCGCCGAGCACGACCGCCAGGATCGCGCCCAGTACGAGGGGCGGAATGGTAAGCTCCTTCATCTCCTCATCGGGGCTCACGTAGGGTTTGTATTCATCGGCCATGAACAGCCCTCCTGTGTCGAATATAGCGGGTTGGATCGGTTCCACGAGGTGGGCCGAGCCTATCCACAGGCCGGTGCGATGTCCAGCCTAAACCCGGAATATCAGCTGAAGTCCAGGTCGAAGTGATAGACGTCTCCGGCCAGGTGGCTGTGCACCTTGAAGTCGCTCTTGTTGAACACGGCCTGCATGGCCTTGTTCTCCCGGAGCACCTCGGCCGTGAAGCCGCTGATGCCGTTTCGCCGGGCCACGGTGGCGAGGGTCCGGAGCAGATAGGAGCCTATGCCCTTGGCCTGCCAGTCGTCCCGTACGATGAAGGCCACCTCGGCCCGGTTGGTGGCGGGATCGAGGAAGTAGCGGCCGACAGCGATGATGTCCTCGCCGTGGGCTTCGGGTACGGTGCCCACGATGGCCACGTCGTTCCGGTGGTCCACGAAGACGAAGTTCAGGAGCTGGGTCTGGGGCAGCCGCTTCAGGGCCTGCATGAACCGGTAGTAGATGGTCTCCTGGGACAGGGCGTAGAACAGGTCCTTCATGCGCGGTTCATCGGTGGGGTGGGTGGGCCGGAAGTTGATCTGGGTTCCGTCCCGCAGCACGTAGACTGCGCGCATGTCCTCGGACCCGACCATGGCCATGCGGCCCTCGACTTCGGCCATCTCGGGCCGGACGTATCGGGCCTCCACGGCCTCTTTCAGGAGCTGCTCCCGGTAGTCGGGGTGCGCGATGCTGATCAGCGCCAGGGCCCGGTCCTGGACCCGCTTTCCGTGCAGGTAGGCCACGCCGTACTCGGTGACCACGTAGTGGACGTCGCCGCGGGTGGTGACCACGCCGGCGCCGGGATTGAGGAGAGAGACGATGCGCGACACCGTGCCCCCCCGGGCCGTGGACGGCAGGGCGATGATGGCCTTGCCGTCGTCGGCCCGGGCCGCGCCGCGGTTGAAGTCCACCTGGCCCCCGATGCCGGAGAAGAACCTGGAGCCGATGGAATCGGAGCACACCTGTCCGGTGAGGTCCACCTCAAGCGCCACGTTGATGGCCACCATGCGGTGGTGCTGTCCGATGATGAAGGGATCGTTGACGTACTCCGTGGGATGAAAGGCGAAGGCCGGGTTGCCGTCGATGTAGTCGTAGAGCTTTCGCGTGCCCATGCAGAAGCTGGCCACGATCTTGCCGCGGTCCTTGTGTTTCCGGTTGCCGTTGATGACCCCGGCCTCGACCAGGTCCACGATGGGGTCGGAGAGCATCTCGGTATGGATGCCGAGGTCCTTCTTCTCCTGCAGAAACTCCAGTACTGCGTGGGGGATGCGGCCGATGCCCAGCTCCATGGTGGCTCCGTTCTCCACCAGGGCGGCCACGTGCAGGCCGATCCGCCGGGTCATCTCGTCCGGTTCCACGGGCGGGTCCTCGATGAGCTCCTCGTCCACGGGTACCAGGATGTCGAGGTCGTTGACGTTGACGAGGCTGTCGCCCAGGATCCACGGCATGTGAGGATTCACCTGGGCGATGACCAGGGAGGCGTTCTCGGCGGCGCTCTTGACGATGTCCACGGAGATGCCGAGGTTGCAGTATCCGCGCTCGTCGGGGGGCGTGACCTGGATCATGGCCACGTCCAGGGGCAGCCGGCCGGACCTGAAGAGCCTGGGGATGTCCGACAGGAAGATGGGGGTGTAATCACCCAGGCCCTGCTGGATCATGTCGCGGACCTTCTCGGTGATGAAGAGGCTGTTGACGCGGATGTTCTGGGCGAACTCGGGCCGGGCGTAGGGTGATTCACCCATGGAGAGGAGGTTCACGATCTCGATATCGCTGAGCTCCCCGGACCGGTCGGCCAGGGCCCGCACCAGGGCCTGGGGCTGGGCGCAGGCGGAACCCACGAAGACGCGCTGGCCGGGGCGGATCTCGTTGACGGCCTGGGCGGCGGTGCGGATCATGGCACCGTACTTCTCCTGCCAGTTCGGGTCCCGGGGTGGTATTTTCCGATCTCTCGTGGCTTTCCTGTCGCTCATGCCTCGGCCTCTCCCTTCTCCAGGGTGATGCGTGCGTCGGCGACCATGGGATCGGTCCCCATCTCACCGACGATGAAGGGATTGATGTCCAGCTCGGCGATCTCGGGGAAGTCCGTGGCCAGCTGGCTGATGCGCTGCAGGCCGCTGGCCACGGCCTCGAGGTCCACCCTGGCCTGTCCGCGCGCGCCCTTCAGAAGCGCGTACGACCGCGTGCCCATGAGCATCTGCATGGCCTCCTTGGCGGTGATGGGAGCGAGGTAGAAGGTGACGTCCTTCATGACCTCCACGAAGATGCCTCCCAGACCGAACATGAGCATGGGACCGAACTGGGGATCCCGGGTCATGCCGATGATCACCTCCCGGCCCCGAGGGCACATCTTCTCCACGTAGGCCCCTTCGATGCGGGCCTCGGGCAGGCGCTGCCGGATGCGCAGCATCATCAGGTCGTAGGCGTCCCGGACCTGGCCGGGGCTCGAGAGGTTCAGCTTGACGCCGCCCATGTCCGACTTGTGCACCACGTCTCGGGAGGCGATCTTCATGGCCACGGGGTATCCGATGTGGTCGGTGATGTCGACAGCCTGGTCGGCCGAGGTGGCGAGGCTGCCCGGAGGGACGCTGAAGTCGTAGGCCCGCAGGACGTCCTTGGCCGCCGCCTCGCCCACCTGTCGCTGGCCCGTGCGCCGGTAGCGGCGCAGGAGACGCTCCACGCGCCGGCGGTTCACCGGGAACCGGGTCACTACCCGGGGCGGTCGCTTCCGCCACTCCGCATAGGTGCACATGGCCACGAGCGCGGCGGCTGCGCGTTCGGGGGACGAGTAGTCCGGGAGTCTCGCCTCCCGGGCGGCCCGGCGCGCCTTCTCCGCGTCGTGGCCTCCCATGAACACCGCCAGGATCGGTTTGTCCCCGCGCATCCGGGCGGCCAGGACCCGGGCGATGTCATCGGGCGGCGTGATGGCCTGGGGCACCATGATGGCGAGGATGGCGTCGATGCCGTCGTCGTCCTGGGCCGCGTCCACGGCCAGGCCGTAGCGCTCGGTGTCGGCGTCGCCCAGCACGTCGATGGGATTCAACACGCTGGCCGCGGCCGGGAGCTTTTCCTTCAGGGCGGCGGTGATGTCGGGATCGAGGCCCGCCACCACCATGTCGAGGTTTTCCACGGCGTCGGCGGCCATGATGCCGGGGCCACCGGCGTTGGTGATGATGGCCACGCGCCTGCCCCGGGGCCGGGGCTGCATGTCCAGAGCCGTGGCGATGTCGAAGAGCTCCTCGTAGGTCTCGGCCCGGATGATACCGGCGCGCTTGAAGGCCGCGCCGTACGCGATGTCCGCGCCCGCAAGGCTGCCCGTGTGGGACGAGGCCGCCTTCTTTCCGGCCTGGGTTGTCCCCACCTTCAGCAGCACCACCGGTTTCACCGCGGCCACGGCCTCGGCGGCCTTGATGAACTCGTCCCCGTGGGTGATGTCCTCCAGGTAGCCGACGATGACGCGGGTCTGCTCGTCTCCCGCCAGCCCGGACAGGATGTCGGTCTCGTCCAGGTCGGCCTTGTTGCCGATGCTGAGCATGGAGGAGAGCCCCATGTTCCGCCCCACGGCGAGGTCGATGATGGCCGTGAGCAGGGCTCCGGACTGAGAGAGGATGGAGATGCCGCCCGGCGGCGGCAGCTGGGTGGCGAAGGAAGCGTTCATCTTGTGGTGGGTGTTGAGAATGCCGAGGCAATTGGGCCCGACCAGACGGATGCCCTTGGAGCGTGCGAAACGCACGAGGTCCCGCTCCAGCTCGGCCCCTTCTGGCCCCACTTCCTTGAAGCCGGCCGTGATGATCACCGCTGCCCGGGCCCCGGCGTCGGCGGCGCTTCCCACGGCGTCCTTGACCCGGGCGGTGGGCACGACGATGACGGCCAGATCGATTTCCCCGTCGTGTTCCCGGAGATCGTGGCAGCAGGGGATGCCCATGACCTCCTCGCTGCGGGGATTCACCGGCACCAGGCGCCCTTCGAAGCCGCCCTTCAGCAGGTTGTCCATGACCGCATGGCCGACCTTGCCCGGCTTGTCGGAGGCGCCGATGACCGCTATGGTTCCGGGTCTTAAGAATGTCTGGATCATGTCTGGAACACTCTTGATGGAGCGTGAAAAAATATCTTCCTGTACGGATCCAGATGACACATGCGGGATCGAAATGCCAGACCGTTTCAGGGGTTTTCGCGGTCTATCAGTCCCTCGGCGCCGACACCGGGACGATGGGGCTCCTGGCCACCAGGCCCATGGGGGATTCGAGGTTGGTGAGGAGGTCCACCTGGAGGAACACGTCCCGGTTCGGGAGCAGGCCGAGGGACCGGAGTTCCCCGGAGGAGAAGTGCCTCTCCAGGATCCGCGTCCCGTCCTCGCCCCGGGCGAGGGCGTCCCCCCGCACCGTGAATTGACCCGCCCTTGCACGGTTCTCGAAGAAGGTGATCCGGACCCATGGGATATCGGATCCGGGGTAGAGTATTCGTATCTGGAGCCGGAAGCCCTCGGGTGCGCCGGCCTCCTGCACCCGGGTGATGGAACCGGACACCGCCACTTCCGGTAGCTTCCGGAACACCGAGACGGCTGAGACGTCCTGTTCCCCGACGCCTTCGAGGACGACCACGATCTCGTCGATCCGTCCCAGCCGGTTCCACCCTTTCAGGAGCTCGAGCGGAATCCGTATCCCTATTTCACCGCCTTCGAGGCTCATGCTTCTGGCCTTCAGGCGATGGGGCTTTCCCCTCGCGTGTGGACCCCGGACCGAGAGTAAGACGGGAATCGCCCCGCGGTCCCGGCGCAGGCGGATCTCGATGCCGGCAAGCCCCAGGCAGGATATACCCAGGGCGGGGGAACGGAGAACCACGCCTCGTTTCAGGCTGGAGGGCGCCCACGCCTGCACGGCGTCTCCCTGCCACGACTTCCAGACCTTGGACTCGAACGGCGGCAGGGGGGCGTGGCGCATGCCCTCGACCGGAGACCACGAGATCACCCGTACGGGCGGTGGTTTTCCCGTGCCCTCGAACGGGGTGTTGATGATCTCCCTGGCCAGTGCCGTGGCCGCCGGGATCAGCACCCGGGATCGTCGGGTATACGGCGGCTGGAGGATATACTGCACACCCTGGTTCAATACCGGTACTCGGTCCAGGTATCTCGGCGGATCCAGGAGCAGGAACACCTCGTCCGGGGGGGAAGTGCGGTGGAGATCTTGAATCGCTCCGACGACCTGCATCGAGGTCTCTCCGGCCGTCTTCCACTTGTGGATGCGGGCGAGGGAGTCGGGTACCATTCCGGCCGCGAAGAGAACGAGGATCACCGCGGTGAGGAAACGAGAACCGGTAGGGGGCCGGGTGGCCAGGTGTCCCAGGAGAGCGGAGAACAGGATCACGGCGATGAAGATGAGCCGGGAAGCCGTGGGCGTCGAGACGTCGAAGGGCGCGCCGGGAATCGAGGACACGAGCACCAGAGCCAGGAGGCCGAGGGTCTGCCGGGTCCTGAACCGCCGGAGCCCCGTCAGGCACAGGAGTCCCAGTCCGACCGCGGTGGGGATGGCACACGCCACGGCCAGGCCCGGGGAGGCGTCCTGTTGCGGGAGCGCGAGGTGGGACAGGAGTACGAGGTATCGCCATCCGAACTCGATCACGCCGGAGTGGGTGAGGAAATCCGTGTGCACGGCGGGCATGGTCAGACCCAGGAGCGACCGAAGTCCGAGGTACGCGAAGTCGAGCACCGCGAGCAGCCCGGCAGCCGCCAGGCCGCGCGCCCATCTTCCCTGGGCCGTGCACACCAGAAAGGCCAGGGCCGGCACGAGGATGCCGTCCTCCTTGGAGAGGAGCGCCAGGCAATGGACACCCAGGGCCAGGACCAGGTCCCGCCTCTTCCCCTCCTGGGCGAACCGGAGGATCAGGTAACAGGCCGTGACCACCAGGAGCCCGCACTGGATCGAGCCCCGGTTGCTGATCCAGGCCGCGGGCCCCACCGCCATGGGATTCAGGAGACAGAGGGCAAAGGCGAGGAGCCGGGCGCGGCCGGGATTCTCCGGGGTGAACCGGGCGGCGATGCACCCGGCCACAGCCGCGCAGGCGAGGAAGAAGACCAGATTCAGGACGTGGTAGGGAAGGGGGGTAGTACCCCACAGGGCCAGGTCCAGGCCCTGGGCAGCGCTGGTGAGCGGCCGGTAGTAGTGGGGGATACACTCCAGGTAGGGACCCGTGAACTGGGAGAGAATTTTCTCGAGGGTCGTGACGGTCGGGAGTATCCCCCAGTCATCGGAGACGAAATGGCTGCCGACGTTCAGGAGGTAGATCCAGACGACTCCGACAGCGAGGATCAGAGCGAGGAGGAGATACAGTGCTTTCAAGGTTCCGCAACCGTCCAGGGGAAGGGGGCCGGAATAAACTCCGACCGTTTTGGAGGATTCTGAACTTCCGGCCGGCCGATGCAAGCTAAAGTATCAAAAGGACCCGGACCATGCAATTCGCGACGAATCCCCGATTGGGGTCCACGAGAGCTTTTCCACCGGCTGTGAATCCACCTCCTGACTGGGTTTCTGATCGATTTTTCTTTTGACCGGGTTCTCTCACCGTGATACCCTCGGAAATTAGAGAGAGACGCCGACACAGGATCCCTTTGTATAATTAGTTCCTGTTGCAACAAAGCCGTTTTTTGAGTCCGCACGAGGCGGCT
>CAZAKZ010000092.1:0-23241 GCA_964485695.1 uncultured Planctomycetota bacterium
CTGACCTCCTCCCTTGATCCAGAGGGACTCTATGCGGAGATTAGCCGGTTAACGGTGCCGGTTTCTTCCGGAAGGCCTTGAGTGCCTCGAAGACCAGGAAGGCGGCAAGCAGAAGCAGGAAGCAGCAGTACCCCGCCTGAAAGGCATTGTTGACGTTTGCGAGGTCGCGGTGGAATAAGTCCACGGCCTTGAAGGCCAGGGCCGTCATGGTCGTCACGACCATGAATGCACAGGGGACGGCCGTGAACCAGGCCGGTCGACCCGTGCTCCGGAGCCACAGGGTGATGGTGAGGAGTGCCAGGCCGCCCAGGAGCTGGTTGGTGGCGCCGAAGAGGGGCCAGATCATCTTGTACGCCGGGATGACGCTGTTACCGGGTCCGGTCACCCGGATGTTCAGGAGGAATACCGGGATCGCGAGGGTGACGAGGGTGGCGATCCACCGGGTGAGGCGGGTCCGGCTCCCCACCAGCTCCTCGAGGATGAACCGGGCCAGGCGCGTGCACGTGTCCAGGGTGGTGAGGAGGAAGGTGGAAATGGCCAGCAGGCCGAAGGCGATACCCAGGGGAAGCGGCACTCCGAGGACCTGGGTGAATCGGCCCAGGCCGCCCGCGAACACAACCGTGGGACTGTGGTTCAGGTCGGAGGAGTCCCTGGCCAGCACCATGATGGTGGCCAGCGCCAGAACCGCCAGCACCCCTTCCATGAGCATGGCGCCGTATCCCACCTTGAGGGCGTCGCCCTCCCGGGCGATTTGCTTGGAGGTGGTGCCCGAAGCCACCACGCAGTGAAAGCCCGAGCAGGCGCCGCAGGCGATGAGAATGAACAGGAACGGATACATCGGGCCCTGCTGGTCGCTGTAGAAGCCGAGGAACGCCGGATACTCCACTTGCGGGGTGCCGAGGAGGACACCGACGCCGCCGCCCACGAGGCAGGTGATCAGCAGGAACGAGGAGAGGTAGTCCCGCGGCTGCAGCAGGATCCACACCGGCGCCAGGGATGCGACGAAGCAGTAGAGAACGAGAATCACGACGTAGGTCTGGGATGCGTCCAGGCCCAGAGCCGCGATGGACAGTTCCGGCATGGGGGCTTCGAGTCCCACGTAGATGCCGACGAAGACCAGCGGTACGAACACCAGGGACGCACGGGCCAGGCGGATCCGGAACCGGTAGACCGCCACGCCGAACGCAAGAGCCAGGAGGATGTAGATGCTGGAGGAGGTGACCACCGAGCCGCCGTCCAGCTCGGTCTTTTTCGTCAGGAACGTCTTGGCCGTGAGGTCGATGAAGCAGGCCAGCACCAGAGTCAGCGTCAGCCAGATGAAGATCAAAAAGAGGCGGTTCGCCGCCGGCGAGATGGTGTCCCGGGCCACCTCGGCCACGGATCGGGCCTTGTGGCGGACGGAGGAGATGAGGGCTCCCAGGTCGTGGACTCCGCCGATGAACACGGCGCCGACCAGGATCCACACCAGTGCAGGCAACCAGCCGAAGAGAATGCCGGCGATGATGGGTCCGACGATGGGTCCGGCGCCGGCAATGGAGGAGAAGTGGTGTCCGAACAGGACGGGCGTCCGGGCCGGGCAGTAATCCACGCCGTCGTTCATGGTGACGGCGGGGGTTTTCCGGGTGTCGTCCAGGCCGAACCACTTGCGGAGGAACCGGCCGTAGACCAGATATCCGAGGAGAAACCAGGCCGTGCAGAGGAGGAAGATGGCTGCAAGCATGAGGTCGTCCGGGTGACGTAATCGAATCAGGATTTACAGGAGGAGGATTGTATCAGATCCGCCGGTTCCTGCAAAAATGTCCCGGCGGGGATCGTGAGATGGAAGAATTTCTTATTTCCCGTCCGTTTTTGGTGGTTTCCCTGTCCGGAACCATCGTCTACACTGATCGTCGTCCGGAGATCCCCTGTTCCTGATACGTAGGAGTATTCTCATGAAACGATTGTTCTGGCATGCCGCCGTCCTCATGGCCATGGCCGGCGCATTTTCGACCCTGGCGGGAGCGCAGCGCCCGCAGCCCTCCCCGGAGGAACTCGAAAAGCGCTACAAGGCAAAGCTGGAGAAGCCGTTCGCCAAGAAGATCGCCTGGAAGATGACGCTGGACGAGGCCATGACCGAAGCCCGGGCCAGGGACAGGTTCATCGTGGGATTCTTCACGCGAAGCTACGCGAGGTGAGGCCCCTGCGAAGCACTCGAGGGAGGTTCTCTCGTCAGCGACTGGTGGGTGAAGGTCACCAAGGACTTCGTCCCGTATCTCAACGTCACGGCCCGAATCGACGGCGCTCCGGATCAGGGAATGCTCAAGGAGAAGGGCGCGAACTATTTCCCCTATTTCATCTTCATGGACAAGAACGGCAAGGTCTTGATCCCGTTCCGCCCGACCACGGATAAAGCATTCAAGGAGGCCCTTGGAACGGCTAACCTGGTCGCCGAGCTGGGCGGCCTCGTGGAAACGGACAAGGAGAACGCGGCCGCCGCCGCCGGCCTGAAGCTCATGGCGGCACTCACGTCCCGGGAGCCGCAGGATATCAAGAAGCTGGACGCCCTGGTAAAATCCCCCGGCCTCGACGCTCGGGTGGCCGAGAGGTACAAGAAGGGCCGCGACGCTCTGATCGAGCAGGCCAACGTGAGCAAGATCAACGACGTCTTCAGAAAGGCGAGCCGCGCCCTGAGGGATGGTGGTGACGAGGCGGGGATCATCGACAGGCGCGACACAGCCATCTATGCGCTCTACAAGAAGGGCGTGGTCCTGGACAAGGCCCACCGCGGGACCTTCCACTACTTCTATTCCCTGATCATGGGTGCCACAAAGGCGGGGGATATGGCCACGGCCAGAAAGAGCCTCCCCAGGCTCGAGGCCTCGAAGAAGGCACTCTTCAAATACATGGATTTCCTGGTCACCCGGGGCCGGAATATCGACCGGATCAAACGCACCAAGGTGGCCTACTCGAAAATGGTGGAGGATATCCGGAAAAAGGTCGCGGGGGACGATACCACCAAGTAGTTTCTGAAGTTCATTTCATTCCTGCCGGAGGGATTTCCATTGGCCCTACCTCCGGCAGCCCGGTTCACTGCCCCCTTGGGAAGACACGGCGATTCTGGTATCATATTTTTTCTCCTTGCACGGGGGCAAGAGGTGCAGAGCAGGAAACAAGACTCGAAATTCGGAGATTGATCAGGGGAATCCGTGAGAACGACCATCTTGACCGGGCTCGCATCCGCCCTGGCCCTCGCCCTGTTCTGCGCCTCCATCACGGCTGATCCCGTCTCCGCCCGCCAGGTGGGCAACGACTTCTACCTAGAAAACGGCCTGGTGCGCCTCGTCCTGGAGCACAAGGGCTCACACTACCTGGAAAAGGTCTATGCCCGGAAAGGTAGCGGATGGTCCCTCGTCCTGGCGGGCACCGGTTCACAGGGTGAAACCCTGCGCTTCCGGGCCGATCTGAAGACCCTGCGTATCCACTATCAATCGGTGGAAATTCGCCTCAACTCCCCGGCTGCCTCCCTGGTCCTGAAGGCTGCGGTGGGGGGGCATGGCGTTGAGACGACCGTGAGTCTCGAATCCGGACAGCCCTGGTTTTCCTACCGAGTCCGTCTCCACATCCGGAACAAGACCTATCTGGAATCTCTGGAGTGCGACTACCGGTTTCTACCCGAGCAACAAAGCAAGGCCCTCTTTCCCCTGGACACGGGCTGGTGTCCGGGGCAGAGACTCACGGGCGGCAACGTCCTCGCTGACCAGCTCTTCCACTCCCCTCTCGCCCTGATGCAGAAGGGCGGCGCCATGGCAGCCCTGGTGGCGGACGTGAAGCAGATACCAAAGGACCGCACCTTCAAGACAGCCATGCAGTATCAGGCGGGGACCGCGGCGGCGGCCACGGGCCCGACGTTCTCCTACGGCCTCATGGACTACATCCTCGTGGGCCACGTCTATTTCAAGCACGATGCCAGCATGTCTTACCTGGTGAGCGACGGCTCATTCGGTTTCGGGTTCTACCTCCGGGTGGAGGAGGGCGTCTCCGGGCCGCTTGCCCTGGAGAATGCCTCCAAGATGCTATGGTCCCTGTTCGGGAATCCCGTTCAAACAACCTCGACGCATCCGCAATACGCGCCCTTCGAGCGTTGCATCCGCGCTGCGTACGACTGGGCCTTCCGGTCCCCCTATACCCAGAAGGCCTGGCACGAGTTCAAGTACGGAGGTCTGCCCTGCGGCGGCACCGACATGTACGTAACCTTCGACAGGAAGCGCAAGGGCGAGGTGACCCGGGTCCCCGACATTGACGGCATCTGGTTCCAGTCGTGGTTCAACAATTTTCAGTCCGCCTTCGGCATGTACATCATGGGCCTGAGCCTGCAAGACCCCGACCTCGTCCGGCGGGCGAACCTTATCAAAAACCTGGCGCTCACGGCTCCGGTGGACCGCGGCCTCTTCCCGGCGGTGTTTCTGCCCGTTCAGAACGGGCCCGCGTACGGACGGTGGCAGAACTCGATTCCCTTCGTCCTCGATCCGAAGCGGCCCGATGATTATTACTACCACGTTCCCGACGCGGCCTGGACCGGATACTGGATGATCCGGTGGTTCCAGATGCTGCAGGGAGACGTGCGGTTGGCCCTGCGTGCAAAGGACCTGGCCGACAGGATTACCACGCTCCAGACCGCTTCCGGCGCGGTGCCCGCGTTTCTGGCCCGCGGAAGCCAGAAGCCGCAGCCGGAACTTCTGGAGTCTGCCTCCACGGCCGCCTCGGCCCTGTTCCTGGTGCGCACCCACGTGGTTCTCCGCGACGCAAAGCACCTGGCTGCAGCGCGGAAGGCCCTGGACTTCCTCGAGACCCGGGTCGTGCCCGAGGGCAAGTGGTGGGATTACGAAACCACTCACTCCTGCACGAACCACCAGCTCTTTTCCAGGGATCCATCCACGGGGCTCCACGATGCCGGCACCATGTCCATGATCTGGGCGGCGGCTGCCTTCGGAGAGATGTACGAGGCCACCCGCGAGGCCAGGTACCTTGCCACCGGCCGTCGCATCGTGGACGAACTCAGTCTCTACCAGCACCTGCACGACAAGCCCTGGCATTTCGGCATCCCGAGCTTCGGCGGTTTCACTTCTCAGAATCGCGACGCGGAACAGAACGACGCCCGCCAGGCCCTGGCCGCTCCCGTGTTCCTGGACTACTACCGGTTCACCGGCCGCGAGGACTACTTCCACAGGGGTGTGGCCGCGCTTCGGGCCGGATTTACCAACACCTACCTGCCGGAGAACGTGCCGGTCTGGGTGGTGCTGAACCTCTACTTCCCCTGGTTCGGCCCCGAAGACCATGGCTTTACCGAGGAAAATACCTTTCACAACGGCCACACGGGAGCGCCGTTCATCATGCGCGCATCCAACTTCAACTGGGGCGGCGGGTCGGCCGCTGCGGCCGTGGCTCTGGCGCAGTTCCGGTACGGGGACATCTACGTGGACCTGGCCCGAGACAAAGCCTTCGGTCTGAACGGGTGTCGGGCAGCATTCCACCGCTTGAATCCCGATGTGGTCCAGGTCACGTTCTTTGAGACTCAGGGAAAGACCCGCAAAGTACGGATGGTCGTCGAGGGTGTTCCTTCCGGTAAGGCACTCTACTTCGGCAATGCATACACCCTGCCTACCTCGCATTTCCACATGGACCATCCCGTACCGGTCCAGGGCAGCCTCGGCGCCCAGGATTTCCAGCTTTATGCCAACAAGGTGGTAACCTACCGGCTGACCCTCAGGTAAAATCATCATTTCGGGTCCGCGCCGGTTTATCCACAGGCTGGTACCGTTCCCATCGGGATGATCATCAAGTTTTGGGGCCCCGTGTTTGGCCGCAAATTGTGTTGATCCCTTCCCGATCCCCACCCTATTGACCCCACTCCTCAACCGTCCTACCCTTGAATCGACAGGGGCTGACATTCATACCGATATCGGAGCATTCCAGATGCCAGATCGTCTCACCATCGCCGGTCGAGAGTTCTCGTCGCGGCTGCTGGTCGGAACCGGCAAGTTCACCTCCAACGAGGTCATGGCCCGGGCTCTGGAGGCCTCGGGCACCGAGCTGGTCACGGTGGCGCTCAGGCGGGTGGATCTGGACTCCAGAGAGCCCAACCTGCTGGAGTTCATCGACCGGGACAGGGTTCAGCTTCTGCCCAACACTTCCGGCGCTGAGAACGCCGAGGAGGCCGTGCGCCTGGCCCGCCTGGCCCGGGCGGCGGGACTATCGAACTGGATCAAGCTGGAGGTCACTCCCGATCCCCGGTGGCTCCTGCCCGATCCGGTGGAGACCCTCAAGGCGGCCGAGATCCTGGTGAAGGACGACTTCAAGGTGTTGCCCTACATCGGGGCCGACCCGGTCCTGGCCAGGCGCCTCGAGGAGGTGGGCACGGCCACGGTCATGCCCCTCGGGTCGCCCATCGGGTCCAACCGTGGACTCAAGACCCGCGACGCCGTGGGCATCATCGTGGAACAGGCGAACGTGCCGGTGGTGGTGGACGCGGGCCTCGGCGCTCCGTCCCACGCGGCCGAGGCCATGGAAATCGGCGCCGACGCCGTGCTGGTGAACACCGCCATGGCCGTGGCCCGCGACCCCGTGGAGATGGCCCGGGGTTTCCGCCTCGCCGTGGAGGCCGGGCGGGCCGGATACCTCGCGGGTGCGGCCGGTCCCCGGGCCGAGGCCGAGGCTTCCAGTCCCCTCACCGGTTTCCTGGGAGAGGAAGCATGAGCTTCCGGGATCACCTCGCGGACATCCCCGTCGGCGATCTTCTCCACACGGCCAGCTCCGCCGGCGATCCGGCCGTGGATCGGGCGCTGAGCGCAGACCGGCCGGACCTGTTCGATTTCGCCGCGCTGCTCTCGCCCGCGGCCGGGGCCCGCCTCGAGGACCTGGCCCGTCTTTCCCACAGCATCACCACCCGGCGCTTCGGAAAGACCCTCCAGCTCTACGCGCCCCTCTACATCTCCAACGAATGCGTCCAGTCGTGCACCTACTGCGGCTTTTCCCGGGAGAACGACGTCTCCCGCCTCACCCTTACCGTGGATGAGGCGGTGGCCGAGGCGCGGATCCTCCTGGACAAGGGATTCCGCCACCTCCTCGTGGTGTCCGGCGAGCATCCCCGACGGGTGCCGCCGGACTACATCGAACGAATCCTCTCCATTCTCCATGCAAAGGTGCCGAGCCTGGCGGTGGAGGTGCAGCCCGCCACCACGGAGATCTATCGACGCTGGGTCGCGGCCGGTGCCGAAGGGCTCACAGTCTACCAGGAGACGTACGACCGCGAGGCCTACGCCCGTGTGCACCTCGCCGGGAAGAAGAAGAACTACGACTGGCGGCTGGAGACGCCGGAACGCGGGGCCGAGGGCGGCATGAAGCGTATCGGCATCGGGGCGTTGCTGGGGCTCGCTGACTGGCGCGTCGAGGGGGTGCACCTGGCGGCGCACGCACAGTATCTCATGCGCCGATACTGGAAGGCCTTCGTATCGGTGTCCTTCCCCCGGCTTCGGAAGGCGTCGCACGCCATTGCGCCGCCGCACCCCGTGGCCGATCGGAATCTCGCCCAGCTGGTTTGCGCGGTGCGTATCCTGCTGCCAGACGTGGGTCTCGTTCTCTCCACCCGGGAGACATCCGCGTTCCGCAACGGCATGATGCACCTCGGCATCACCCACATGAGCGCTGGATCGCGGACCGAGCCCGGCGGCTACTCCGCTCCCGAGGCCTCTGAGAAGCAGTTCGACATCGAGGATCGCCGCAAACCTGAAGAGGTCTCGCTGGCCATCCGACGGTCGGGGTACGATCCGGTGTGGAAGGACTGGGAGGCGGCGCTCAATGATTGAAATCGTCCTGAACGGTGCACGGCGTGAGGTGAAGGAGGGCGAGACTCTCGTTGGGCTGCTCGAGACCCTGGATTTGGATCCCCGGTGGGTCGTGGCCGAGGTGAACGGAGAACCGGTGGGCCGGGATCGTTTCGCCTCCGTCACCTTGTCTGGTGGGGACCGGCTGGAGCTGGTCAGGGCCGTGGCAGGAGGGTAACCGTGGAATGGCTCATGCACGTCTCGCGAGGTAGAGGGTGTTCCTATCCATCTCGTTCACGAGAGGATTGAAGAACTCCACTTCGCGCGCCCAAGCTCGGGCGAAGGCCTCGTCCAACTCGCCCAGGAACGCCTCTTCGGGCGGTTCCGCCGACCACAGGGCGAACAAGCCGCCCGGTGCCAGCCGGGCCGCCAGGCCGCGAAGGCTCTCCGCCCGATAGAACTCCGCGTGTGCGGGATGCAGCAGGCTGCCCGGGGCATGGTCGATGTCCACCAGCACGACGTTCCACCCGCCGGGGGCTTGATCCGAGACGGCCCACGTGAAGAAGTCCGCCTGGACGAAGCGACACCGCGCATCCCCGGTGAGTGTTTCCGCCAGGGGCACCAGGCCGTGCTCGTGCCAGGACACGACCGCGGCCATGATCTCCACCACCGTCACCGACCGCACGCCGGGAGCCTCCAGGGCGGCCGCAGCCGTTGCACCCAGACCCAGTCCGCCCACGAGGACATCCACGGCCTCGGCCTCCACCTCGGCCAGGGCCCGGGTGGCAAGGGCGCGTTCGGAGGCGTCCACCAGGCTGCTCATGAGGAACTCGCCGTCGAGGGTGACCTCGTACACTTCGGCCCCGTCCAGAGACAGGGCCCTACGCCGCCGGAGGATCAGGTCGCCCTGGGGGGTGGAGCAGTGGTCGAGTTCTTCGTACGCCGCGGTCATGTCGTCAATCCTCGGGACAGGTTGGCGTCCGTTGTATGGACAGGGGATCAACCCTTCTTTTTCACGAGGTTGACAACGAATTGCCGCCACCGGGTCATGGCCGCATCGCGCTTTCGTTCGGAGCTGCCGCTCTTGTACCCGAATCGACGGCCCGTGATACTCCTGAGCGCCTGTACTGCCGTCTCCCGGACGCCCGCATCGGTGTCCTTGAGTAGATCCACCAGGGCGGGGGTGGCGCTCTCCTCCTTGCGGTTACCCAGGTTCTCGGCGGCGACGCGGCGTACCGATCCGTTCCAGTCCTTGAGACGATCGATGAGAGCCTGGATCACCTTTGTGCCCCGAAACCGGCCCAGCTCCTTCAGGGCAAGGAGCCGGCTGACGGGGTCCCTGTCCCGGAGCTGAGCGATCCATCGGTCCACCTCGGACACCTCGGGTTCGGCCGTCTCCGGCTCCACCTCCGCGGCAGGAGCGGCGGCAGAGGCCGTCTTCATGTCATCCTTGAGTCCCTGGACGGACGCCTTGACCTTGCCGAGGTCGTCCCGGATGAATTCCACCTCGTAGAGGATACCCTTGATGTCGCTCTTGAGCTTTTTCGCTTCCTCTCCGGACAGGGCCTTGGACTGGCTCTTGCCGAGGGCCTCGATGTACCGCATGGCCTCGAGAAGGGAGTCCTCCTGCTTTTTCAGGCGCATTTCGAACCGGTCGAAACCGGCGTCGAGGTTTTCCCGGGCCCGGGACGAGCGGGTGCTCAGGTCCCGCTTCAGGTCGTCCAGGGCAGCGAGAAGGACATCGCGGTCCGTGGGGCCGGCGGCCTGGACGGGGGGGGGCTCAGGAGGAAACAGCTCCTCCTGGAACAGAAGGTAGGCGATGGCCAGGAGGCTTCCCAGGAGGCAGAGGCCCAGGAAGAAGGCAAGGTAGCTCGAGGATCGCTCCTGATCGGGCGTCTTCACGTACTTGCAGGTGGTGCAGAGGTATTCGCCTAGACGATAATCTGCTTCTCCCGCCTCGATGTCTCTCAGGGGAATACTCTGGTTGCAACGCGAACAGAACTGGACTTCCATGGATTCCCCCTACAGTATGTAGAGAAGTTCGTTCAGAGCCTCGGTGCTGGTCAGGTAATTGTGGTTCGAAGCGATTGCCGTGATCACAGGGACGATTTCATCCTCGCAGATCGTACCCATGGCGATGGCGGCAAAGCCGCGGGTCAGGTTCTGATTCTTGGGATTCTCCATGATTTCGATGAGAGAATCGAGGGCCGTGCGGTCACCGATGTATCCGAGGGCCTGGGTCACCGAACAGAGAACGTAAGAGGAGGAGGTCGACTTGAGGGATTTGACCAGGGGGACGATGATCTCGCGCGTGCCCATGAGACCGAGACCGATGGCCGTCTGTTGCTTCAAGAGGGGGATGTTATCGGAGTTCTTCAGCACCTGGGTGAGATACTCCACGGAACTGGTGTGGTTGATCATGCCGAGGGCGATGGCCAGGTACCCGCGCAGGTTTATGTCCTGGCTCTTCTTCATGGCCTCGAGGAGTAACGGGCCCGCCGTGCCGTCACGGGCGATGCCCATGGCGATGGCCAGGCCGCCCCGGATCTGAGGATTCTTCGTTCTTTCGAAAGCAACCCTCAGGGCATTGAGACCGTTGGCGTGGCGTTCCTCCCATTCCTTCTCGCCCCGCACGTTCTCGCACAGGATCGCAAGGCCCAGGCCGGCGTAGGCCTGGCGCTGGCCCCGATCCTTCACCACGCCGTCTCGCAGGATCTTGAAGGGCACGTCGCCGCCGATCTGCCCCAGGGCGATGGCTGCGAAGTTTCGGCACTGGTTGTCCTTGGCACGGACGTACTCGGCGCAGAGCAACTTGAGGAGGTCGGGATTCTCATCGGGATCTTCGATGAGCAATCCCAGGGAGATGACCGCGCTCCTGCGGACGTGGCTGGACTTGTCTCGGCGGATGGTGCGGGCCAGGAGCTCCAGGGTCCCGGCGTCGGGCATGAGTCCGTTTTTCCAGTGGATCTTGCCCAGGGCGGTGCCGGCGTGGGCCCGGACCCAATCGTCGTATTGACCGCTCTTCACGATTTTCCTCAGGTGCGCAATGACGTCGTTCACGTAGAGGTTGTCGCCGATGAGGAGTCCGAGGCTGATGGCGCAGTTGACCGAGATGTTGCGGTTGATCCGGGGGGCGGTGCTCAGGCGCATCAGGAGGCCTTTGACCTCGTTCTTCTCGTTGTCGCCGATGAGTCCGAGGCTCGAGGCGGCAAATGCACGCATTCGATATTCGGGCTCGCGGCCGCGCAGCTTGTGACCCGCCTGGTTCGCCTCGAGCACGGCCAGCAGCGGTGAAACAGCCTCCTTGACTCCAAGGAGCCCGAGGGCGATGACGGCGTTTTCCCGGACACTCTTCACCTTGTCATCGAACAGATCGACCAGGGGCTGCACCTCGGGGGCTTCGCCGACCTTTCCGAGGGCGAGGGCGGAGCTGTCTCGCAGGTCGAAGTGGTCGGCCTTCAGGGCCTTGACGAGCTTCGGGATCAGGTGCATCCGGACGTACTCCCGGCTAGGGCGGGTGGTGTCGGTGCTGTCCTTCCGGGTGCGGCGGCCGAAAAAGAACTCTGACGATTCGGACTGGATGCCTTTCTTGTAGAGGCTCTCCTTCAGGTTCAGAAAGGACTCCTTGTTGAATCCCCACCAGAAGTCCCAGTCCTCGAAGCTGGTGACCTTGGCGGTTTTGGTGCGCCGGGTGACGCCCGAACCGCCGGGGCGGGCGGCGCCACCGGCCGGCGTAGGCGCGCTCGCCCCCGAGGGTGTGAGGGCGGGAGCAGGCGTCGGCGACGGATCGGGTGTGGGCGTGGGGGCCGGTGTGGGTGCGGGCGCCGGTGCCGGTGAGGGTGACGGCGCTGGTGAGGGCACGGGAGAAGGCGATCCGGGCGGTTGATTGTTTGGCGGCACGGTGCCTCCAGGGCCACGATAGTTGCCGCCACAAGGGAACAAAACGTCGGCCAGGAGTATCAACAGCCCCAGTGCGATGAGAACGGTGAAAATCCGTGCCATTTGACCACACTCCTTCCTGTTTCGGAGACCCACGATTCATGCACGCACGGCCGGCCGCGCGTGCATTCCGAACCAAGAGCAAGGCAGATCGAGATCTATGAATGAATGGCGGGACCGCAAGAACCGTCCGGAATCCGGGCTGTCTGCGCGCGACTGAAGCTGTGTACCGGTGCGGGTTTCAGGCCGGCTCTTCGGTCCAGAGGGAATCTGCCTTCGTACGTAACCTTCTGTTTGTGTTCTTGAAGCATATCATGGAATTTTTCTTCCGCTCTATCCTGGTTTATTTTTGAGGCGGACTCCGAGGTCAGAGTGGGAGTTGAAATCGTCGAATCTTCCGAGACCGGGCAGTGGATTCGCGCTTCTTGACACACGGGTGGTATGGGATCCGGGAGCCGGCTCAGAAGGGGCCGGATGGGAATCAAGCCCTGGTCATTCTTCTTACCTGTTGCGAAATAATAGGTTATCTGGATCTCAGCCGGATTTGACCAGCTACTCGTTCCGTTCCTCCAGCTCTTCCCAGAGCCGGTACGCTGCGGCGAGTTCCTGATCCAGTGCCTTCAGCCGGGCCTGGGTCCGGGCAATGAGCTCCCCATCCTGGCGGTAAAAGGCGGGATCGGACATTTCGTCGTGGAGGGCGGCCTGCTCCTCCTCCAGGTGATCGATTCGGTCCGGAAGAGCTTCGAGTTCGAGCTTTTCCTTGTAGGTCAGTTTCCGTGGGCGGTCCGTTCGCTCACGCGGCCGGGCCTTTTCGGACCGGGATTTCTGCCGGGGCATCCGGGGTTGGGTCCCGCGCTGGCGTACCCAGTCGTCGTATCCCCCCACGTACTCCTTGACCCTACCCTCACCCTCCAGCACCATGCAGCTGGTCACGACGTTGTTGAGCAGGGCTCGGTCGTGGCTGACGAGGAGAAGGGTGCCCGGGTAGTCTGCAAGCCGCGCCTCCAGGACCTCAAGGGTCTCCAGGTCCAGATCGTTGGTGGGTTCGTCCAGGACCAGGACGTTGGATGGCCGGCAGAAGAGGCGGGCGAGGAGGAGACGATTCCGCTCACCGCCCGAGAGGTGGGTGATGGGGCTCCGGGCCCTGTCCGGAGTGAAGAGGAATCCCTTCAGGTAGCCAAGGACGTGGAGCGTTTTTCCTCCGAAGGTGACCCTGTCGCTTCCATCAGTGACGTTGTCGGCCACGGTCCGGGTCTCGTCGAGGCCGTCGTGGAGTTGATCGAAGTAGGCCACCTCCAGGTGGGTGCCGTGGCGAAGCGTTCCCGTGTCCGGGGTGACCTCGCCCAGCAGAAGACGCAGCAGCGTCGTCTTCCCGGACCCGTTGGGGCCCACGATGCCCACTCTGTCGCCCCGCATGACCGTTGTGGTGAGATCCCGGATCACCGGCTTGTCGCCGTAACCGAATCCCGCGCTCCTGGCCTCGATGACCAGCCTTCCCGACTTTTCGGCTTCCCGGACCTGCATGCGCAGGGCCCCGGGGCGGTCCCGCCGGCTCCGGCGCGCTTCACGCATTTTCATGAGGGCCCGGACCCGCCCCTCGTTCCGGGTGCGTCGCTCCTTGACGCCCCGGCGGATCCACGCCTCCTCCCTGGCGAGCTTCTTGTCGAACTGCTCGCGGTTGTGTGCCTCGGCCTCGAGTGCTTCCTGCTTCCGCTGCAGGAAGGTGTTGTAGTCGCAGGCCCAGCTGGTCAACCGGCCTCGATCCAGGTCGAGGATGCGCGTGGCCAGGGTACGCAGAAACATCCTGTCGTGGGTGACGAGGAGCAATGCACCTTCGTAGCTCGACAGGTAGTCCTCGAGATCGGTGATGGCCTCGATGTCCAGGTGGTTGGTGGGCTCGTCCAGGAGCAGCACGTCGGGTTTCCGGGCCAGGGCCCTGGCCAGCAGAGCCCGACGCTTGAGGCCGGCTGAGAGAGTGCTCGTCTCGGCGTCGGGGTTCAGCTTCAGGCGCGAGACCACCCGTTCGACCTGTCCGTGCAGGTGCCATCCCCCATCGGCGTCCAGCTCCCGTTGGAGTCGGTCCAGGCGGCGTACGAGGGCCTCGTCTTCCTCGTGCTCGAGGCGTCTCGCCACGCGATGGTACTCGGCGAGGGTTTCTCCCGCCGGTCCCAGGCCGCCGGCGGCCACCTCGAACACGGTGCCCTGAAGGCCCTCCGGCACTTCCTGGTCGAGGCGCGCCAGGCGCACCCCGGGCTTGCACTCGACCCGGCCCTGGTCCGCCTCGAGATCTCGGCTCAGGATCTTCATCAAGGTGGATTTGCCGGCGCCGTTTCGACCCATCAGGCACACCCGTTCGCCCCGATCGAGATGCAGGTTCACCCGGTCCAGGACCAGGGGGCCGCCCAGGGCCACGGATACGTCATGGAGGCTGATCAGCGCCATGCGGGACCCCTTATCACCACACCCCGGCCACTCCGGTTCCGCAAAACTTGCACTTGCCGTCCACGACGTTCACGGTGTCAACGTGGTAGGTGATGCGATCGACGAGGGTTTCACCGCAATGGTGGCAAACGGTCCGCTCGGCGCCCTCCACGTCGCGCACGTTGCCGATGTAGACGTGGCGAAGGCCCGACCGGCGGGCCAGGGTCCGGGCCTCGGTGAGGGTGTCGACCGGAGTCGGGGCGAGGTTCGTCAGCTTGTGGGCCGGATGGAACCGGGAGAAGTGGATGGGAACGTCCGGTCCGAGGGTGTCCACCATCCAGTCGCACATGCGCCGGATCATGTCCGGCCGGTCCGTGTAGGTGGGCACCACGAGGTTGGTCACCTCGAACCAGACGCCCTCCCGCTTCAGGATCTCCAGGGTTCTCAGGATCGGTCGGAGCTTGCCGGAGTTGAGCTTCTTGTAGATCTCCTCGTCGAAGCTCTTGAGGTCCACATTGGCCGCGTCCATGACCGTGCACAGCTCCTGGAGCGGCTTCTCGTGGATGTATCCGCATGTCACCCACACGTTCTTGATTTTCCTGGACCGGGCCTGCTTGGCCGTGTCGAACATGTATTCGTACCAAACGGTGGGCTCGGAATAGGTGTAGGCAATGGAGGGACAACCGTGGTGCTCCGCCAGGGCGACCACGTCATCGGGAAACATGCTCAGGCGGTTGACCGCCTCGCGGGTCAGACGCTTGCGGTAGTCGGGGTTGAACCGGATTGCTTCTCCCCGCGGGTCTTTGCTCTCCTCGGGTTTGCGCTGCGATATGTCCCAGTTCTGGCAGTTGAGGCACCGGAAGCCGCATCCGGAGGTGGCGATGGAGAAGATCTTCATGCCCGGAATGAAATGGAACAGGGGCTTCTTCTCGATGGGGTCCACGTGGAAGGCGCAGGGATTTCCGTAAACAAGGGTATAGAGCGTGCCGTCCTTGTTGACGCGGTTCCGGCACCGGCTCCGGTCCCCGGGCTCGAGGAGACAGTCGTTGGGACACAGCTTGCACTGGACGTTCCGGTCCAGCTTCAGGTAGTGGCGCGCTTCCTTGACCCACCCGCGATCCTGCCACAGCTTCCACGTCTTGCCCGCGGGGGCGTCATTCTTGAAGACCTCGGCCACGGTCACCGAGCCGCTCCGCTTCACCAGGTAGTAGACGGCCCCGCCCCCCACGCCGAGAGAGACCAGGCCGCACACACCCGCCTTGAGGATCCCGCGGCGCGTGATTCCTCCGGGGGAAGCGGGCGGATTCAGGCCCGGGTCTTTTTCTTGATCCATCCCCATCTCCTGAAGGCAAAGTAGATGGTGATCACCGAATGCACCAGGAAGATCCCGATGAGCGGCCAATCGAAGATCTGGTGGATCTCCAGGGCCGTCTGCACGTCGATGACCTTGCTGAAACCGAATTTGCCGCACAGAGCGAAGCCGGTCAGAATGTAGAGCGTCACCATGATCAGCAGCAGCCAGCCGGTGATCCTGGCGATCTTTGTCAGGTAATAGTTCAGCGATTTACCGGCCATGGTTGCGCGTCTTCGTGCCCACGTAAAAAATCAAATTGACTCTTATTTGACTATTTCTTTGTCAAGAGTATGACCGTGCCGCTCACCATGTTCAACCCCGCCGCCAGGAGGCACACGGCCGTCACCCCGAGGACCGGGATGAGGAGGGTGCTCACCAGCAGCGCGCCCAGGGCTGCCCCGAGGTAGTCGGAGGTATAGAGGCGGGAAGCCGTGGCCGTGGGAGAAAGGAAGTCGACCTTGCCCGCCAGGGGAAACTCCAGCCCTGTGATCCCGCCCAGGACGAAGGCCAGCAGGGGGATCACCACCGTGCCTATCGCGGATCCGGGAAAGATCTGTAGCGTGAGGATCACCGGCAGGGCCGCGGCGAAAAGCGCCATGGCGAACTCCAGCAGGACCAGATCCCTCCGGCCCCGCCTGGGCAGGAGCCGGTTCATGGTGAAGGCCCCGACACCCAGGCCCGCCATGAACAGGGCGACGATGAGGCCCACGCGGTGGTAGAGGCAGCCGTAGAGGATCTGGTAGCCCATGAGCAGCACCACCTCCAGGGACGAGGCGGCCAGACCGGTGGTGAACAGGGCCAGGGGTACGGGCCGGATCCGGAATAGACAGGCCAGCAGGACCAGAAAGAGCCCGATGCCCAGCATCCCCCAGCCCGTCTGGAACCGGCTGAGCCAGTAGAGGAGGTGGTGATAGTAGAGGATGGGGCTGAAGTCTCTGTTTTCCTCGGCATCTTCCGACACGGCCCGCTGCACCGCGCCCATGCGGTCCGGTGTCAATACGGCGTTCAGGTAGTAGCGGTTCACCAGGTGGGTGAAGAGCCCCTTCTCTTCGATGCGTCCGGCGATGTTCGAAGTGAGGTCTGCGTCCGAGGCCAGAAAGAAGACCCGGCCGGCCGGGAGAAGGAGCACGTTCTTGAAAGTCCCCTTCAGGGTCCGGTGCGCCGTGGCGATGAGATCGGCCAGCTCGTCGCTCAGGAAGTTCTTGTAACGACCCAGGCCGAAGGACACCACGCCGCCTGGACGGAGTCGAGAACGGACCTCCTGGAGGAACTCCCGGGTGTAGAACCGGTTGATCTGGGACGTCGACGGATCGGGCACGTCCAGGATGACCACGTCGTAGCGGCGTTCGGTGCACCGGACAAAGAGGCGGGCATCCGTGTTGAACACGTGAATCCGGGCGTCCTCGAAGTTCTCGGGCAGGAACCGTCGTCCCACTTCCAGGATCCGGGGATCCAGCTCCACGTAGTCCACGGCCTCCACGCCCCACTTCAGGATCTCCCGGGTCGTGCCCGACACGCCACCGGAGACGAGGAGCACGCGCCGGGCGTCGGGACGCTGGGCCATGGGGAAATGTACCGCCTCCTCCACGTCCTCGATGTTATGGGTGGAGAATAGGGCCAAGCCGTTCAGGATGAAGTTGAACTGGCCGGCCGTCTGCGTGACCACGAGGCGTCCGTAAGGCGAGGTTCCTCTGTAGGCCACGGTATCACCGCGGTGCTCGATGCGGGTGGACTCGTGGTCCAGGTCGTACGAGGTGGCGATCCACACCGCGGCCAGGCCCGCCGCCGCCGAGGCGGCCGTTAGCCATCGCTTCCGGAAGGTGAACGCCACCAGGCCGGCGAAGCCCAGGTTCAGAGCCGCCGGGACGTAGAGGATCTGGAAGGGATCGAGGAAATAAATCAGGACGAGGCTGAACACCACCCCGCCGATGATGTCTCCCAGGGAATCCAGGAAGTAGACCTGGCCGATGCTGCTCGCGTCGCGTCTCACGGCCAGGACGCCGCAGGTCAGCGTCAGGAGATACCCGGCGATGAGGCAGTACGGCGTAAGCAACACGAGGCAGCACACCACGGTCTCGGTGGGGCCCACGGCTTCGCCCCGGAGAAAGATGACGTTGTGGAGCGTCCGAAGGAGGAAGACATCCGCGACGGGAAGGAAAGCCGTGAGGATCTGGGCGGGCACCAGCACGGCCGCCGGATTGCGCAGCCCCACGGCCGCCTTTCCCAGGGCCGAGCCGATGCCGATGAGGAGCAGCCAGCTCCCGAGGACGACGCCGAAGACCAGCTCGTTGCCCGCGAAGACGCTCAGCAGCTCGCGCATGAGCGTTACCTGGGTGATGAAGGCTGAGATGCCCAGGCCGCATATTGCGAGAAACAGGATCCGGCGGCGGGGCCGGGTAAGAGTGGAGTCCGGCCCGGAGGTTCCGCCCGTTTCAATCGCGCCGGCCACGCTCCTCACTCTCCGATTCCTTGAAGGCCTTCACCTGGTAGACCAGGATCTCGGCGTCGGGATTCTTCCACGCCTCGGGGGACAGGCCGGCCTTCCGGGCCAGGCTGTCGAGGAAATCCTTCCTGGACGGGATCTTTTCCCATACCTGGGGCAGGTAGGTGGATCGATATTCACCCACCTGGAGCACCACACCGTCCACGTTCGGACGCAGTTTTCGGAGCAGATCCTCCGGGGAGGTGAACTCGAGTGGCACGGGCCGGGTCAGGACGCTGACCTCGATCTTTAGGCCTTCGACCTCGTGCTTTTCCACGGGCCTGAAGCGGGTGTCACGGAGGGCGGCGCTCATGGCGTTGTCGAGGACGGCCTTGTAGAGCGGCATGCGGGCGAAGATGTGGCCGATGCATCCGCGGAGCCGACCGTTCCGGGTCAGGGTGACGAAGCACGCCCTTGGCTCGGAGAACTTCTTCGGAAGGCTGGCCGGGTCCACTTTCGGATACTCGCCGCGTCGGACGACCTCCTCGATCGTCTTCCTGGCGAGATCCAGGAGAAGTCCTTGTTCCTCGAACGTGAAATCGGGCGACGACTTCATGGCTGGCTCCTCAGGCTTCCCTGATGCAAAAAAACCGATGGCCGTGTATCCCACCACGCTGGACCGGTCCCTGCTCGCGGTGTCCCCGCTGTTTCGATAGTCCAGGTTCTTCGCCTTCCACCCCTTCATCCGGGCGATGTGCAGAAGCGCCAGAATGGGCCCCTTTCCGCAGGCTTTCTGCTGCTTCACCCGGTCCGTGTCCAGGCTGCAGATGGCCTTGATGCACTTGGTGTCCAGATCCCGGGCCACCTCGTAGGGATGGAAGTGGCTCAGGTCGGAGCTGGCCACCACGAGGGTTCTGTCATCCAGGCGGTCCGCGAGCCCCCGGGCCACCGCCTCGGGATCCACGCGTCCGAAGACGATGGGCACCAGGGCGAATTCCACGAGCACCCTCTGGAGAAAGGGAAGCTGGACTTCCAGGGAGTGCTCCCAGGTGTGAGGCGTGTCCTGGCCGAAGGGCGGTAGCTCCTTGGGCGCTCGGCGCCACCAGTCAGGTCGGTGGACTTTGCACTCGGGATTCACCTGGAACGGTCCGGTGCCCACCAACTTCTTTGCCAGCGGCGACAGCGGGATCCTGCCCAGGGGTGTTTCGTACGCCTCCACGTCTGGAATGGAGGCCCCCTCGAACCGGGCGTAGTGGCTGGGTGCAAGTACGATGACCGTGCGGATGTTTCGGCCTTTCACGAGCTTGTAGGCATGGGCGGCCGTCGGGCCCGAGTACCGGAATCCGGCATGGGGAGAGATGAAGGCCCGGAGGTTCTCGAGAGGCTCGGGTTTGGCTCCGGCCAGGTACCCATCCACGGCTTTGCGCAGCTTCACTTCATCTCGAGGATAAAACAGCCCGGCCACCGCGGCCTTCCTGACCTTTTTCGGGTGTTGCTGCGGGTTGAGGACCATGCTGTCATTGTCGCTGTCGTTGTCGCAGCCGATCGGAACCGCGACTGCGGTCGTCAGGAGGATCAGCAGGACGATGGGACGCATGGCTCGGTCCTTCATCATGGGCGTTGAACTCGGACCTTATTGTATCCACGCGCCCGGGCCTTGGGGAGGGGGTTCGGATTTATCCCGACATCGTGCCCCACGGGCCCACGTCCAGGGTGAAGACCTGCTCGTCCACGGTCTCGCCGGAGGCGTCATGGGTCCGCTCGGCCAGGACGGCGATGCCGTCCGCTCCGATGACCAGCGCCGTGGATGCTCGGGTGCCGTAGGTCGGGTTCACGATGAAAGCAGAGCCCAGCATACGCTCCTTTTCCAGACCCACGCCCGTGTCGGGCAGCTGGTCGTCGGGCGGCACGGTGCGGTCGGTGAGCAGGTCGAGGAGCGAATCGGGGCGAATGTGTGGGGTCTCCAGCATCGCGGCCAGTCCGGCCTTCCCGGCCCGGACCTTGGGCCACGGAGAGTCCAGGAGGCCGTTGCAGAGGCCGTAGAGGCCGGGCGTCAGGTTTCGGATTTTCGCCGGCCGATTGGTGACGTAGTGCATGCCGGTCGCGTCGGCGAGCAGAAGGTTGAATCCGGGGAGGTCCGCGCCGCGGTCCCTGGCCATGCGGGCAAACGTTTCAAGATCATGGCCGTTCCGGAGGTAATCCGCCACCAGAACCCCGCGGGATGGCGATCCTTCCACAGGGGCCGGTCCGGATTCGCGGAAATTGGTCACTGCGGCCAGGCGTCCTCTTCGGTCCATGGCCAGCCAGGTGCCGCCTCCCTCCAGGTCCCGGCCGCCCACCACCTCGGGAGCATCGGGCCAGAAGCCGGCCGGTTCGGTGGGCCGGGTGTGAAACTCGTCCCGGTTGGAGGCGAGGAGTAGCGGGTAGGCCGGATGCACACGGTAGGCGAACACGATCAGGCACATGGCGTAGGTCTTCCGTTGCGGTTGCCTCCTGGAATCCGGCACCAGGCGGTATCAGTGCGACAGCTTCTCACGCACCTCGAGGAGCACATCAATCATGTCCGTTGTGATGCCGTCCACACCCCAGCGCAGCAGGGCCTCCATGACCACCGGATCGTTCACGGTCCAGGTCCAGACGGTGAATCCGCGGTGATGGAGTCCGGCGACGATGCCGGGGGAGAGCATCTTGTAGCTCAAGTTCACCAGGCTGATTTCGCATTTTCGGGCTTCCCTGGCGATCCAGTCGACACTTTCCTCGACCGTGCCGGTGAGCTTCTCACCTGAAAGCCAGCCACAGGGAAGGTTTGGCTCCAGGATGCGGACCTCCTTCACCACGGTCCGGCTGAAGGCGATGACCAGGGCTTCCTCCACCATGCCGGCGGCCCGGATGGCGTCCACCACCTTGCGGGAGATCCCCTCCATCTTGATCTCGACCACGGCCGTGCATCCTGTGCCCTTGAGCAGGTTCAGGGCTTCTTCCAGGGTGGGAATCGCCTCCCCCGTGTACCGCACGTTCTTCCAGGACCCTGCATCGAGGGTCTTCAAGCGGGCCAGGGTCAGGTCCGACACCCTGCCCGTGCCGTCGGTGGTCCGGTCGACCGTCTGGTCGTGCATCAGCACCACGACTCCGTCCCGGCTCCGGTAGACGTCGAATTCGCATCCGCCGGCTCCGGCTCCGACTGCGGCGGCGATTGCCGCCAGGGTGTTCTCCGGCGCCCTTGCCGACCAGCCGCGGTGGGCCACGACCTTGCAGTCCCGGGCCCGGCGGTCGATGTTCTCCGGTGGGACCGGCTCCCCAGGATCCGGCCCGGAGATGCAGGCTGCAAGGGGCAGGAGCAGAGTGGCCCACAGGGCCAGCCATGGAAGTCTCTGCAGATTCATGCGCTGGGTCTTTCCAGATGGATCGGCGGAACAGACTCTTTTAACACGAATCCAGAGTCGTTGGGTAGGCCGGAGTGTCTTATGGGGAGGGGGGCTTTTACAGGATCACGATTCAAAACGGGTACGAGCGAAATCGTTCACGGAGCGGCTTCCGCCGTCCCGTGAACGATTTCTTTCCGGCCTGATTCTCAGTTGAGACCCTTGTTGGATCGGTTGGCCAGGCGAACCATGGTTACCAGGATTTCCTTCTTGATTCGCTCCTCCCGGGTCAGGTCAGAATCCTTCTTCTTCACCAGGTCGAGGATCTCATACCGGACTCGGGTCATTTCTGATGCGTATTGAGGATAGAGCGTATCCAGAAGGGTGAGGAAGTTCTTGTTGAAGTTTTTGGAAACTTCCTCGATCAGCATCTCGAGCTTCTCCCTGTCCCCGAGGTTCGGGTAGGCAACGTCGATGCTGCTCTTGGTCTTGTGAATCTTGTCCGCCATGACGGAGAGTAGCTGTTTCTCGAAATCCGAGTTGAGGGTGTCGAGGTGCGAGTTGAGCTCTCGGACGACAAAGGACCGAAGCTTCGGCAGCGACTCGACCATGCGGTTCAACCCGTTCTTGACCAGATTGGGCGCCTCTTTTTCGAGTCGGTTCTGGATGGCGTCCATGGTCGAGGGAAGGCGCTTCTGGAGCTCGTAGCGGCCGATCTGAGTGATGGCCTCGGCGTCGAGGTCACGGCCCTGGACCGTGATCCGGGTGAATGAAAAAATGCACAGAAGGGTAAGGCCCATGCCCAGGACGAGGAGGACGTTCTGCTTTCTCTGCTTGGCCTTCGCGCGCTCCTGGACCTTCCGTCTCAGGTTTCCGATCCTCGTCTCGATGGACTCGAGGTCGGAAAGTTCTTTGTGTGTATTTTCGTCTGTCATAGCTTCATGATCTCCTCGTCGAGCAGCTGCAGCCATAAACGAATGAATTTTTTCTGAAGGTCAATGGTCAATTCGTCCGAGTCCGCGACATTCAGATCCTGGAGGGTGCGCTGAAAGGCATCCGCATCCTTGGAGAACCGGGTCCGGAACTCGTCGATGGAGCAGGCGACCGAGTTATCGGTCATGACCATGAAGTTCGCGGTCAGCTTGTTCTTCTCCTTGGAGTCCTTGAGGTCCGGATAGGCGTTGTAGAGAATCCTTCGGGTCTTGAACCTGATGCCGTCTTCGGTCTTGTCCAGACGTTCGTAGGCGTCGGCCTGGAAGTCGGAACTGAACTGAACCAGCTGCTTTGAAAGTTCCTTGGAGATCGTCGGCGCCATACCCGGCAGCTGTTTGCGCCCCTCCTGTGCGTAGACGGGTAGCAGCTCCTGCCCCATGGTCCGGAGCTCCTCCATCACCACGGGATTCAGCTCCCCCAGTTCGGTTTGAAGGCTCTTGGCGAACTTCTCCTCGGTCCATTCGGACTTGAAGTAGAGGAAGTTGGCAAGCAAGAACCCGATGAGGACGAGGACCATACAGGAAGCTACGGCCAGGGAGAGGATGGAGGAACGGCGGTCAGTGGCTCTTTCCGCCTTCTCCACGTTCTCCAGCATGTGGAGTTCATCCTCCAGCCGTTTCACGGCCTGTTCGGATTGCATTCGTATTCCCTCCTTTTCGATTGCTATCAATGGATATCAGGAGGTCCCTGATAAACGTCTATGTACACGGACCGGCTCGATTTCAGGGCCGGGCCCCTACCTTAGAAATCCTGAAAATTTTCCGGAGACTTTAGTCCAAATTGAAATTATTTCGCGATACGGTTCCTGTTTTCACACGCTGGACGGGGAATCCGCTCCCCCGGGTGAGGACCGGATTTCAGTTCGAGACAGAATTGCTCGTGTTACATCCCTGGTAGCGGGGCAATGCCGTTAAGCTCCAGGAGGCTGCGGACTGAAGCGCGTCCTGCTCG
>CAZAKZ010000093.1:0-22536 GCA_964485695.1 uncultured Planctomycetota bacterium
GACTGATGTAGAGGACTTTCCATCTCGATTCCCGGAGCTGTCAAACTTTTCGAGTACCCCGGCAGAGCCGGGGGTTTTCCCTGAAAATAATTTATGGCGGCACTCCGGACTTCGGGGGGCGGAGTCGGAAACCCCGGCTGCAGTTACAGCTTGATCCGGCACACCTCGCAGGCCTGCCCCTTGCGCTTCAGGATGACCTGAAAGCGCCGGATCTCCTCCCCTGGTCCACCGGCCTTGCGGCACACGGCCACGTCCACGTGGGTCTCCCCGGCCAGGAGGTTCGGATTCTCTCTGAAGTAGTGGACCAGCACCACGTAGTCCCCGGGCTTCCCTTTCGGCAGGCGGAAGCGTTCGGGGCCGTATCCAACGGTCAGGTCGTCGAGGAGCTCGCCGCCCATGTGGGTCTTCATGTGGTTGTACCCGCACGCCTCGCCGTCGGGATCCACCACCCACAGATCCACGTCCGTGCTGTCGGTGTTCCAGGAGATGGTCACCAGAATGTCCGCCGCGGTGGAAGTGCTCGCAAGGTGCTCGAGGCGGTCACAGAAGCATTCGGCCAGGGCACGTCCGACACTGCCTCCACGATTGGCGCCGCGCATCATGCGGCAATACTCCTCCAGGACCACGGTCTTCAAGGACGCATGGAACCGCCCGTGCCAGGTGCCCGCCAGAACGATCTCATAGTAGACGGCGGCCAGGCCGAACCGCCCCGCGGCCTCGAGGCTCCGGGCCAGGTCACGGTATGCATGGGGTTCGAAGGGGCGAGACTCGCGGACGCGGTCAAAGAGACTGGCCGCGTACGCGGGCTGCTTCATGGAAAGAAGGCGATACCCCACGAGGCGAAGGGCGTCGCTCCGACCCGGGTGCATCTCGACCACGGTGGACAGGGCCCGGAGGCCGAGGAAGGCCTGGCTTCCCTCCATGCGGCGCGTGGCCTCGTCCAGATAGGACTGGACCTTTCTGCGGTCCGCTTTCCGGGCCTCGAGGTAGGTGCCTGAGGCTGCTCCTTTCCCGGGCAATGGGCAGGGGGCGTCCCCGGCGGGGAGCTGGAAATCCTCGGCCTTCAGAAGGCCGCAAAGCGCCCGGACGTGATCGCCTGCCCCGGAACTGTCCAGGCCGGTACGCTTCGACACCCGGTCCAGATAGGCGAGGAAGGCCTCTTTTCGCGAGGCAACCCGGTTCCTCCGGGAATACACCGCATCCAGGTAGTGCGCGACGTCTTGCACCTTCAGCTTCCGGGCCTCGGCCTCGATGCCGAACGCCTCGTAGTCGGCGTCTGTCTCCAGCACCAGGAACGAGGTGATCCGGCTGCCGATGTTGAACCTCTGGGCATAGGCCGTGGCCAGCGGTTCGGCCTCGGGATCTCCGGAATCGAGGATCTGGTTCACCGCCATCTCGGCCCAGGCCCGTGCGGCCAGTTCGCTCCTGCCCGATACTTCCACGGGAAAGACGAGTTCCCGGGTCTTCCCCTGGAAGCGCCCCTTGACGCGGATCCCGCGGTGGGCCGGCGAGGAAGGGTCGTCTCCGTCCGACCGCCACGCCACCACGAGCTCCCCCCCGGGAAACACGGCTGCCTGCCGCCCCGCGATTACCACGTCGCGAACCGGGCGTGCGCCCGTCTCCCCGGGAGTCGTGACCTCGATCTCGTCAACGAGAAGGCAGGGCCGCCTGTGCGCCAGGGCAGCCCGGTCGGCCATGGCCTCGTTGAACACGTTGAACACGCCCCCGCCGGTCCGGGTCAGCTTGTGGAAGAGCGCCAGGTTGTCCGCCCCGTGTCCGGTGCGGTAGCAGAAGAACCGCGGGATCATGGACGCACCCGACTCCACCCCGGCCAGCAGGCGGTCCGGATCCTGCTCGCCCCAGTTCACCTGGCCGTCGGAGAGCAGGAACACGTTGACCGGCGGGCGGTCCTCGTCCCACCGCGTGCGGGCCAGGAGGCCCAGGGCTGCGCCCAGGTCGGTGGCGCCCTCCAGGAGCACGCCGTCCAGGCGGCGGAGGGCCTTCCTGCGGCCCGCATCATCGTTCAAGATCCAGCCGGCCGATTCCACCCACCAGGCACCCACGTCAAAACACAGGACGTTGAAGCGCCGGATGGCCGTATCCTTCTCCAGGATCCGCTCGAGGATCTTCAGGTTCGCGTTGAAGCGGTCCGGGTGCTCGCTCAGGGAGGTATCCAGGAGGAACACGGCGCGGTCCGCCCAGGGCCGCTCCACCTTCGCGGGCAGATCCGGGCGAAGCCGGGCGTGGTAGACCCACCCCGACCGGGTGGGATCGGGCCCGGCAATGGCCTGGATCGCGAGATTTTCCGGAACATAGGCCAGCACGGCTTCACCGCCCGGTCCCCGGGTCTTTTCCCACGCCTGATCGTAGACGATGCGGCCGGATACCACCTTCCGGGAGACCCCCTTTTGCGGTGTCCAGGTGTCCGATGTCACGCCGGCAGCCGGCAGCGTCGCCGTCAGGTGCAGGAGATCCAGGTCGCAGTCGGGAAGCGGGAACCGGTAGCGCACGGCGCCGCCGGCCACGTCCAGGGGCTCCTCGTACGCGATGAGGACGCGGTTGAATCCCCTGGCGGGGACGGGAAAGACCCGGCCGCGGAAGGTGTTGCCGCCGGCATACTCCAGGAGCGCCGGATCGATCTTGCGCCGCACCACCTCCTCGTACGTGCGCCGGGCCTTTTCCCGGTGCACCACCCGGGCTTCCCTGAGCTTGCCCCAGGTGGGCCTGTGGACCTTCCGGCCCACGTCGGGCGGGGCCATGGAGGCCAGCACCCCCGGGGGAAGGTCCTCGAGGGTGCCGGGGGGGAAGAAGTCGGGGATCTCGGTGCGGCTGTCGTTCAAGAACATGGCGTAGTAACACACCGACGCCCCGGCCGGCAGGGGATACTCGAAGGTGCCCTCGAGGGGCTTTCCGTGCGGATTCCGGAAGATGTGGTCCACCACGGTGCGCGCCCGGGCGCCCTCGATGCGCACGGTCACGCGCATGCGCTCGAGTTCGAGGGAATTGCCGCCGCCCACGTAGACCCGGGCAAAGGACGGGCGGTGGCGGCTGCGCTTCCACTGCCGGGTGGAGGGAGCCGTGCCCGACCCGGTGGCGGCTCCGGTCCCCCTCTTGTCGACCTCAGCAGTCGTGATGGCCCCCATGGAATAGGTGGCCCCCATGTAGTTAATACACCGATCGAAGATGTTCTCGGTCCGAGCGCGAATGTCCCCTCCGGACCCCGCGGGGGAGAGACCGCCGGAGGCGGCTGAACCTAAACCTCGGTAGTCGACCCCCCACTGCCCCTCCGTCGATCCTGATCCCCTGTTACTGACGCCGCTGGAGCGTATCGGGGAGGATGAGAAGTGGAAGGCACGGACCGCACTACGGGCCTGTTCGGCCTCCTCGTTCAATTTGCCCGCCGCCAGAGCCCTGGCATGCGGGGAATACTCACCGGCTCCGGCCACGATGTTCCCCGGACTGTCCGGGCCTGGAGAGGAGCAACCGGGAAGAAGGGGCAGGACGAGCAACGCGACGATCAGGACGAGCCACAAGCTCGGCAGCCTCGAGTGCAGCATGGGTTTTTCTCCAGATCCGCTTGAGAAGTGATTTCTTACCGAATCAGCCTGGGTATGCTGCAACTATACCCCACGAGTTCGAGGTCATGCTCTTTCGTGACGGAAAATCGGGCCCGTCTGCTTCGTACGTGCAAGGCCTGAAAGTACTACCACACAGGGGAATGCACCGAGACGCACTCCACCTCGAACAGAGGGCCGCGATTTTGTCGGGTTGGTATGTAAGTAAAGCTGGTCAGACGCATTATGCGCGGTTTTCGATCCGGGTGCAGAGGACAGCTGAAACCCAATCAGTGACTTGATATCCGTCTGACGATCAAAAACTCACACTGCCTTGATCAGGAAAGGATTTCAGCTGTCCACTACACCCGGACCGGGTCCGGACCCGCACCTGTTTCAAGGACTCTCGTGGACCACCGCCTCTTGATAGCCACAGCATTTTATTTGATACGATTGAAATCGCAATCAAAAGATCGCCGCTTGTGAGAAGTTTAAGCGGCGGTTCGAGAAATCAGAGGGACTGCACGACTCGCGGCGGGCAAGTCACGTCGCCGAGGGCGCACGGTTCAATCCGCGGTGAGGCGACTGGCAACGAGGTCCATGTCGGCGAGGACGCCGGTCTGCAGGGCCATGGCGCCGTTCAGGTCCGCGCGATCGATCATTGCCTGCTGGCCGGCTTCATCGAGGAGGCCCGATCCGATCCACACCTTGAGCAGCCGCGTGGGAACGCTCAGGGCCACTTCGGCCGCCCAGATCCTCGACTGGGCCTGCAGGAGCTCGTCGTCGCTAGGGGCCGCTGCGCGGCACAGGGCCACGGCGGTCTCCACCTCGGTCATGGCCCAGGCCATCTCGAACACGGCATGCTGCTGCCGGATCAGCTTCTGCTTGAAGGCGAGGGTCGCCGACTCGGAGAGGAACCGGGCCGCCCGGGCCACCGCGGCTCCGCCCACGTGCTCGTGGCCGGCCACCTCGTCGGCCATGTCGTTGTAGAAGGCGCCCTTGGTCCTGACGCACTTGCGCATCCGGAACACGCCGATGATGTTCTGCTGGATCTCGGAGGTTCCCTCGTAGATGGTGAGAATGCGGGAGTCGCGCTTGATCTTCTCCACCTCGTACTCGCAGCAATAGCCGTAGCCGCCAAGGGCCTGGATGGCCTCATCGGCAATCTTGTCGCCCCACTCGGAGGCGGCCAGCTTGGCCACCGAGCCCTCCACCTGGCGGTCCTCGCCGCTGGAGTCGAGGAGGTCGGCCACGTACTCGATATAGGCCTGAGCCGCGGCCATGCGAACGCTGCCGGGGACCAGGAACTTGTGGGTATAGCCCTGTTTCTCGCACAGGAAGGTGCCGAACTGCTTGCGCTCCTTGGAGTAGGCGATGGCTCTCTCCAGGCTTGCAAGGCCGGCGCCGAGTCCGAAGGCCGCGACCATGAGGCGCGTGAATCCGAAGACCTCGTTGGCCTGATTGATACCCTGGCCCTCGGAAGCGCCGACGATGTTCTCGGCCGGGATGACGACGTCCTCCATTATGACCTGGGCCGTGTTGGAGAGCCGGACGCCGTGCTTCTCCTCCTGCTTGCCGGCCGTGAGGCCCTCGGTGCCCCCTTCCACCACGAAGAAGGTGGGTCCGTCCGGAGCCTTGGCCAGGATGGTGAAGAGATCGGCGATGCCCCCGTTGGTGATGAACTGCTTCACCCCGTTGAGCTTGTAGTGGGTGACGTTCCCCTCTCCGTCCAGGACACGCTCGGCCGTGGTTTTGAGGTTCTCCACGTTGGAGCCGGCCTCGGGCTCGGTGACGCCGTAGGCCACGATCAGCCCCTCGTTGGCGATGCGGGGCATCCACTTCTGTTTCTGCTCCTGGGTGCATCCCACCCGGATCGGATCGGTGCCCAGCGCCACGGCGAGCATGGCCGTGGCCACGCCCAGGTCCAGCTTGGCGAACTCGGTGGACAGGCGGTAGACGTCGTACGCACCGCCCCCTATGCCTTCGTATTCCTCCGGGATGAACAGCAGGTGGAGCCCCACGTCCGGCGATAGCATGGACCGGATCAGCTCCACCGGGCAAACGTCGTTCTTGTCCCACTCGAGGCGCTTCTCCAGCGGCATCTCGCGCTCGGCGAACTCCTTCAGGGTGCCAAGGATGATTTCCAGTTCTTCGGTATCGAGCCTTTTGAGGTCCATGGTTTGTTTCCTTCAAGGGTGAGCCGGAAACTTTAGTTGACAAACGTGGAAGATGTCAATCGTCCAGTGTACGGTGCCGTGACAAATCGCACGAATCCGCCAACTATTTCTCTGATTTTGGCCTGTACCCGAACACCCGGGCGCACCGACTCAAAATTCTCCGGTCCTCCTCCGCGAGGCAGAACAGAACGAGGCCGCCGCTGAAGCTCGCGGCACCCGCCAGGCAGCACAGGCCCAGGGCCGTCCAGGTCTCCGGGCGCACGGCCACCTTCATCGTTGCCCAGGCCGCCGTGCCGAAGGCAGCGGGAATGAGGCCCGGCCACACGGTGGTCCGCAGCCACCGGGTGAACGTGACGTCCGCCAGCCGCCGCCCCAGGGCCCACATGAACGTGGGCTGCATGATTACCGCCGCCCCCAGCGTGCCCAGTGCCGCACCCACCGCACCCAGGCTCAGGCCTCCGACCAGGACCAGGGTCAGGAACAGATTCAAGACCTGGGTGATCATCACCATGCGGGCGAGGGGCTTGATCCAGGCTGTGGCCGCCGCCAAACGCCTCATCATGATGTTCCCGAACTGGAGAGGGAGTACGCACAGCAGGATCACCATGACCGTGCCGGCCATGAGCTTGTCCTCCCCCACGTAGAGCGTGACCAGCTCACTGTGGTACAGGATCAAGGGTGCGGCCAGGAACGTTGCCATCCAGAGACCGTACTTGCCCCCGCGCAGATAGACTTTTGCCATGGCGCTCCGGTCGTTCCGGGTGTGCATGGCCACCAGGGCCGGCTCGAGGGGCTGGGTCGCCAACATGGTCAGGCGCTGGATCTGCTGGAACACCAGGGAGCCCAGAAAAAAACAGGAGACGTCCGTGGAAGTGGCCATCCTGTTCAGGATGATGGGCACCACCCCGCGGCGGACCGTACCGGCCGCATGCTGCAGGAATCTCCAGGAGCCGAAGGATACGAGCTCCGGCGCGCTACTCCAGCGAATCCGTTTCGGCCTGAATTTCAGGGCGGGCACGAGTCGCAGAGATATCCGAACCATCATGCACAGGCCGAGGAAGTCCGCCGCCACCGAGGCCACCACCACCCACAGTACCCGCGGGCCGGCGCCGAGAAGAAGCGTCAGGAGGAGGCCAAGGCGAACCAGGTGCGTCCCCAGTAGAATCGCATTTCGGAGAACAAATTTCTGGCGGACATACAGTCCGACCTCGAAGGGCGCAACCGCTACGCGTGCCGCAGCACCCATCACCAGCAGAGCAAGCATCAGGCGTGCATCCCCCTCCAGGCCCGGGAGGATGTTCAGGACGTCGTCGATGCGCCAGGCCAGGAAGCCCCCGCAAACCAGGATCAGCGCACTCGCTCCAGCGAGAAGAGGTGCCATGGTGGAGACGATCTCGGTGACCCGCCTCGTGTCCTTCCTGGCGTAGGCCTCCACCACGTACCGACCCAGGCCCGCCGTGAGGATCATGGTCAGGAGCGGCACGAACACCAGGGGCGCGTTCACGATGGGAAACAGCGCGTACTCGTCGTCGGACACCCGGTGCAGGAGATACTGCTGAAGCCAGACCAGAACGGCCACGTTCAATACGTGCGTGATGACGGAGCTGGCGGAATTGATCATGACCAGCTTCTGGCTGATCGGAACGGCAGGATCGGGATCTTTCAGGTCGACGGATGTTTCCATATTCGAGTATCACACACCGGACCCTTGGCGGGCATCCTGCTCATGTTTTCTCCTTCGCCACCGCATCGCGCCTTCCCAGAAGAAACCCGCGGCGTTCGCTGCCTGGGTCAGCACCAGCAGGAGGGAGACCAGAAAAGGCCTGTTGTCCGGCTCCAAGGAATAGGGGCTACGGATCAGCCTGGTGTAAAAACGGAATGGCTCGACCTTGATCCGCCCCGCACCGCGGGCCGCACGCAGCCGATGATGGAAGAAGGCACCGCGGCCGTAATTGAAATGCTGCGCCGCGAACTTGCGCAGGGAGAGGCTGTGGTAGTGATCCATGACCGCGTCCTCGACGAAGATGAACTTGCTGCCGTGAGAGAGGCATCGATCACAGATCTCGCGGTCCTCTCCGGCCGCAAAGGGAAACCGGGTATCGAAGCCCCCGACGCGGTGGAAGTTCTCCCTGGACAGGGCCAGGTTGTTGGAGGGAAAGATCGGGGCGCCCTTCTTGAGGAAATAGTCACAAATGTAGGACACCAGGACCTGGCTGGCGGTCGAGAACGGATTGTCGACCAGAGCGTTCACGGTGCGTCCCCCGAGAACCCGGTCCGCTGATCGGGTGAACTGCCCGGCAAAGGACTGCAGCCACTCTTTTCGTGGACGACAGTCATCGTCCGTGAAGGCCAGATAATCCCCGGAGGCCTCCTCGGCGCCCCGGTTCCGGGCCGAAGCCGGACCGCCGTGATCCTGCACGATGAGCTTGAGGTCCAGGGTCTCGCGGTAAGGAGCGAGGACAGGTTCCAGGTCGGACAGGGTGCCGTCATCCACCACGATGACCTCGAAACGCCGGGCTGGGTAGTCCAGAGTGGAAACCGCCTGTATGCAGGCGGACAGTTTCTCCGGCCGGTTATACGTGGGTATGATGATGGAAAAAGAAGGCAGCTCCATTTTCGAGGGATTTCTCAAATCCGTATCCGGGCGTCAAGGCACTCCTGCCACAGCGGGCACTCGACCGCGCCATGGTATGACAGGCACCGGTTGAAGTAAAGAATCTGCCCTACGGTCCAAGATATGTCCCCCGGATTTCGATAGTACGCATTAACAGCCGAATCCGCTTATTTATATTGACGACAGCTCGAGAGCAGCTGGGAACTGGCCCGCAACAGGAATTGTGGCGCCGCGGATTCATACGGTAGGGGAACCGTTGAATCTGCTCCGATTTACTGTTACCTTGATTCAGTTGCTGTTCATCCGGTCCATTTCACGGGAAGAGGTTCCATAGCCTCCACTATCATGGCTCCTCGAGTCAAACCGACCGTCTCCATAGTGATCCCCGTCCGTGACGGAGGTCCCGGTTTCAGGCAATGCCTGGCCAGCCTGAAAGCGGCTTCCCCGTCCCCGGAGGAAGTCATCGTAGTCGAGGACGGTGAATCGGACGACTCCGGTCGCGTGGCCGAGACGTTCGGTGCACAGGTCCTGAGGATCCCCACTGCAGGCGGGCCCGCACGAGCGAGGAACCTGGGCGCACGAAGCGCCCGGGCGGACATTCTGTTCTTCGTGGACGCCGACGTGACGCTGCCTCCCGGGGCTGTGGGCCAGGTCGCGGAAGCCTTTGCAGACGACCCCGACCTGACCGCCCTCTTCGGCGCCTACGACGACGCCCCCTTTGAGTCCAATTTTTTGTCCCAGTACAAGAACCTGCTCCACCACTACGTGCACACCATCTCGAACGAGGACGCCACCACATTCTGGGGCGCTTGCGGGGCCATCCGGCGGGACGTCTTTCTGGACATGAACGGTTTCGACGAGAATTACCGTCGCCCCTCCATCGAGGACATCGAGCTCGGTTACCGGCTCAAGAGGGCCGGACACAAGATCCGCCTCCTGAAAGACCTCAACGTCAAGCACCTGAAACGCTGGGGGGTCAGGTCCCTGCTGAGGGCGGATATATTCTACAGAGCCCTGCCCTGGACTCGACTGATCTTGAAGGAAGGTCGAATGGTCGACGACCTGAATCTGAAGATGTCGAGTCGGTTGAGCGTCCTGTGCACCTTTCTCCTCGTCGCGGCCCTTCCGTCGGCGTTCTTCGTGCCGCGACAAGTCCTGCCATGGCACCTGGCCTTCATCGGCCTCCTGGCAGTGGCATTGCTTCTTCTGAACCGGGATGTGTACGGTTTCTTCACGCGTAAGCGAGGCCTGGGATTCGCTTTGATGGCGATACCCTGGCACTGGTTTTACTATTTCTACGGCGGTCTGGCCTTTGTGGTCGAAATGATCAAGTTCCGGATCAGCTCCATCGGTTCGCGATCCAGGGAAAGCGACGTGAACCCGGGAGCCTCCGGCGGGCCAGATGGACGATGATCGGGACGGGAAATCCATGCCCCATGAGCCTGTTGTGATCCTGGGCGGCGGCCCCGCCGGCCTCGCCGCAGCCCACCAGCTCGTGAAGAAAGGTCTCCGCCCGATCCTTTTCGAAATGGGCGATCGGGTCGGAGGCATCGCCAGGACCGAGAGCTACAAGGACTACCTCTTCGACCTCGGCGGCCACCGTTTTTTCACGAAGATCGACAGGATCGACCGGCTCTGGCGAGAGATGATCGGCGAAGATTTCCTCAAGGTCCGCCGATTGTCGCGAATCTACTACCGGGGACGCTTCTTCAACTATCCCCTCAGCCTTGCCAACGCCCTCACCAACCTGGGGATCGTTGAAAGCCTTCTGATTCCCCTGAGTTACCTGAGGGCGCAGGTCCGGCCCACACGTATCGAGGAAACCTTCGACCAGTGGGTGGCCAACCGATTCGGCCGGCGCCTCTACGAAACCTTCTTCAAGACCTACACGGAAAAGGTGTGGGGCATTCCCTGCAGCGAAATCAGGGCCGACTGGGCCGCCCAGCGCATCAAGGGCTTGTCTCTCATGGCGGCCGTTGCCAACGCCCTGTTCGGCACACAGAAATCCAAGACTCTCATCGATGAGTTCGACTACCCGGCCCGGGGCCCCGGCATGATGTGGGAGCGTTTTCGGGAAGCCATCGAGACCGGTGAGGGTCGGGTAAATCTGAATGCCGAAATCACTCGTCTGGTTCACGACGGTCGTCGGGTGAAAAGCGTTATTTTTCGGGAGGGCGAAAACGAACGGGAACAGTCCGCCAACCACGTCATCTCGAGCATACCTCTGGCGCGCCTCGTGGAACTCCTCGAACCGAAGGCCCCGGCCGACGTCCTCGAAGCCGCCGGAGGATTCTCCTATCGTGCTTTCCTCATCGTGGGACTCATCGTGGACCGGAAGGATCTCTTTTCCGATCAGTGGATCTACATCCACAGCCCCGAGGTCCAGGTGGGGCGTATCCAGAACTTCAGGAACTGGAGCGCCGCCATGACCCCGGACCTCGAGCGATCGAACATCGGTATGGAGTACTTCTGCTCCATGGGCGACGAGTTCTGGCGGCAGCCCGACGAGGAGCTCATCGACATTGCCACCCGGGAGCTCTCGCAGCTGGGACTGGCCCCTGAGGGCTCGGTTCTGGACGGCTTCGTGGTCCGCCAGCCGTACGCCTATCCCGTCTACGACCAGGGCTACAAGGAGCGCATCGAGGTGGTCCGCCGCCATCTCGAGACCTACGAGAACCTCCAGACCATCGGCCGCAACGGGATGCACCGCTACAACAACATGGACCATTCCATGTACACGGGAATCCTGGCTGCCGACATCGTCCTCGGTGCGGAGTACGACGTCTGGAACGTGAATGAGGAGGAAGAATACCTAGAAGAGGTGTTGAAGGTCGAGGAACCCATACCGGCCAAGATCCTCATCCGGACCTTCGCAAGGATGGACAAGCTGGCCCTATCTGCCGCGGTGGGAACGGCTTCGGGCCTGATCTTCTTCCTGGCCACTCTGTTCCTGGTCCTCAAGGGCGGTGAGGTCGTCGGCCCGAACCTGAGCCTTCTCAATCAGTACTTCGTGTGGTATTCGGTGACTGTTCACGGGGCATTCATCGCCTTCATCCATGCTTTCGCCCTGGGATTCCTCCTCGGATGGCTCATCGCCTATTTCAGAAACCTGTGCCTTGCCCTCTACGTCTATCGCGCCAAGAGAAAGGCGGAAATGTTATCCCTTATGGACTTTTTCGACCATTTGTGATTCGTTCTTCGGGGTGACGGCGGGGCCGGGAAGCCGGGTTGAAATCCGGGGTGTAATATAGTCGGGAGAGCTTCGCATGCCATCAGACGAGAACGGGAAGAAAACGGAGGAGGACAAGCTGTTCAGCGGTATCCTTCACCTCAACTCGAGGATTCTCGGGCTGGTTCTCGGTGTGGTCTTCGGCCTGGTCATCTTCGTTGCCACGAACTTTCTCGTCCTGAAGGGAGGCACGCAGATCGGGCCGCACCTCCAGCTCCTCGGTCAGTACTTCATCGGCTACCGGGTTTCATTTCTCGGGAGCTTCATCGGCTTTGCGTACGGCTTCGCCGTGGGAACCCTGTTCGGTGCACTGATCGGCTGGATCTACAACAAGATTGTCGCCCTCAGGAATTGAGGCTTCGCCGTGAATAAGATCCTCTCGTGCCTGCTCCTCCTGCTCCTCCTCGCCGCGGCGACGACCCGGGCCGACGACCAGAAACTGCGAAACGACCTCGAAGCGCGCCGCGCCAGGGTGCTGGCGGCCCTGGACAAGAACGCCGTGCTTCTGCTCCGGAGCCGTAAGCCCGCCCATTTCTCAGGCGACATCCACTACGAGTTCCGGGAAGACAACAACCTCTACTATCTGACCGGCCTCAACCAGCAGGGCACCTACCTGGTCATGTCGAACCATACCATGGGCAACCTCGGCAAGGTGATGCTGTTCACCCGGACGGGCCGGGGAAAGGGCGTCATCTCGTACGCCGACCGGCGGCTGACTCTCGAAGAAGTTTCCGCCCGGACCGGTATCCCGGAAAAATGCATCCTTGGCCCCGCAGACCTGGAGAAATTCCTCGCCCGGGCGCTGGGGATCAAGGGAAAGGGCAAAAAGATCTCGGCGAAACGCCTCCTCTACTACGACCGCCGGGGTGCGGAGAGGAGCGGGATTACCGAAATCGACAAGGCACACAGCCTGGTCCTTCGCCTGCGACACAACCGGGCCGGCCGGCGCAAGATCAAGTCCTCGAGAACCCTCATCGATCCGCTCCGCCGGATCAAATCACCCTACGAGATCGAGTGCATCCGCAAGGCGATCAAGGCGACGGAGGCCGGCCTCACGGCGGCCATTCGCCAGATGCGTCCCGGCATGTTCGAATACGAGGTGGAGGCGATCATCGAATTTCACTACCGCCGCCTCGGGTGCGAGCACATGGCGTTTCCCTCCATCGTGGGATCGGGCCCCAACTCCTGCATCCTGCACTACAGCGCCTGCCGGCGGAAGCTGGAAGCGGGCGACCTCGTGGTGATGGACGTGGGCGGCGACTACCGCCACTATGCAGCCGATATCACCCGCACCGTGCCGGTGAGCGGCAAGTTCACCCAGCGTCAGCGTGCCATGTACGATCTGGTCCTGAAGGCTCAGATCGCCGCCATCCGTGCGGTGAAACCCGGGGTGAGCTTCGGAGAAACCGACCGCGTCGCCCGGAAGATCATCGGGGAGGGATTGAAGAACCTCGGCCTCATCAAGTCCTCGGTCCATGCACGGCGCTACTTCCCGCATGGCACATCCCACACCCTCGGCATGGACGCCCACGACATCCCAGCGGGCAAGCTGGAGACGGGCATGGTGCTCACCGTGGAGCCGGGCATCTACATCGCGGAGGAGGCCCTCGGTATCCGCATCGAGGACGACGTGCTTGTGACGGAGAAAGGCGCCGAGGTGCTGAGCATAGGCGTGGCCAAGAGGGCGGAGGAAATCGAAGCGCTCATGGCAGAACGGTAATCATTTTCAGGGGAAACCCCCAGCTCTGCTGGGGGACTCGTGAAGTTTGACATTTCCGGGAATCGAGGCGGGATTTCCTTTGCCCATGTCCTCCGAGATTGAAAGTGATCGTGGTTATTCCCTCCAAGGTGTACCATTGCATTGTTGCGTGCCATTGTTCCCATGGGTGATCCCACGGCCTGATTTTGTCCTAGATCGGGACATATCAGGGATGTGGGATGCCCCACGGTCCTGAAATGTCTCGATCTAGGACATAACCAGGTTGTCGGATCGGCACTTCCGCATTCAGGCGTACCCGAAACATACCGCTTTGAGCGGTTCACCCTTTTTTAAAGCCCCCGGCTCTGGCCGGAGGAGGTATTTACTTTCCTGCGATGAAATTCAGCCTCGATCGACCGCTGTGATTCGTGACTTCCCGATCTCCCAACCGCGCTCTCCCCAGATCAGTAGATGTTGATTTTCCGATCGACCAGCTCGAACGCCTTCTTTTTTTCACTCCACCGGGTCTTGGGCCGGGCCTTTCGCCACCAGTACTCGAATGTGAACAGGTCCCGGCCTTCGCCCTTCGGGGCATAGTACTTCTCTATCTGCTCCTTCAGGTAGGGGCCGCAGAGGGCGGGGTAGGCCAGCTTTTCGGGGACCTCCATTCCGCGATGGGCGGACAGGAGAGACCAGTAGACAGCCTCAGGGTGGCCCGCATCGCGCAGGGCTTCGATGAGGGCGGGCAGGGCCTGTTTCTTCAGGCGGTGCCGGAAGAAGAAGAGGATCTCGCGGTCGAGGGGGGTCTTGCAGAGTTCCGCGAAGTGGCCCCGGTCCTGTCCATCGAAGAGGGCCTTTCCGATCGCCTCGCATCGAGCCGCCAGCTTCCCCGGCTCCACGCCCGAGATCCAGAAGCCAACCTTGGCGGACCAGTCCTTCTCCTCCACGTAGGGGAGCTTCTGGTTGGAGATGTAGTCCCACCCGAGGGGTGCATTGCCCAGGCCGTCGCCGCGCATGCACTGCAGGGCGCCGGCGGGGAGGCGACCGAAGTAGTTGTCAGGATTGCCGAACCTACGCACCTCGCTGCTGCCCCGGGAGCAGTCCACCGGGGTCCACCCCCGGCCGGGGAGGAACGCCTCGCTCCAGCGGTGGAATACGGCGTCCTCGGTGAGGGTGGCGTCGTATTTGGTGATTGCTCTGGAGGACAGGATGATGCCGCCGGTGTAGCGGGCCGGGATCCCGGCCGCGCGGCAGAGGGCCAGGAAGGCGTAGTTGTATTCCGAGCAGGATCCGGACCGGCGCTCCAGGACCACGGGCGCTGGATCCCAGACGTCGTCCCGGACGTAGCGGACGTTCTTGATCATGTGATCGTAGATGCGTCGCACCGTCTCGCCGTCGTGAGGGCTGTCCGCCGCGAGGGTCCGGGCCAGGCCGCCTACCGCCTCGGAGGTGATCTGATAGTTCTCTCCGTCCTGGAGAAAGACTTTTCGGCAGTCGGGAGCCAGGCCTCCGACCTCCGGGCCACCCAGGGGTGGGCTCACGAAGCTCGAAATCTCCACCTCGGCGATCCAGCCGTGGGCCACCACGTCGCCGGCGGGCACGTTGTGGTCCAGGTAGTGCAGGATGCGGTTGCCGTAGTCGTCGGTGAGCTCCTCGATGAAGGTGGGATCGGGGCGGAAGAAGCGGATCTTCTGGCGTTCGTTGTCCCGGGGAATTGCCAGGAACATTTCCACCGTGCCCGGCTTTTCGCCGGCGTTCACCACCCGGTGCTCGAACCGGACCACGCGGTTCAGGGTCAGGACGTTGGTCACCGGCGTCGCCGGTGGGGCGAGGGGAGTCGCACAGGCCGAGCAGAGGAGCAGAACGGGCAGGAGGGACAATCGAATCATGATATCCACCTCAAATATTAATTCACTGACAGAACCCCTTTTTCAGGGGACAGGCACCTTGATTTTACTTATGGTATCTGTCCCCGGAGAAAAAACCTTACAGGAAATTTAAGATGTCGAGTGTAACGATCCCACCCGAAAAACAAAGATTCCCAGGCAGCTTCTGGACGGCCAACACCACCGAGCTGTTCGAGCGAGCCGCGTATTATGCCGTCGCCAGCTTCGTGGTGATCTACCTGGGCCAGCTCGGCCTGGGGAGCTACTGGCCGAGCACCCTGAACGGAATTCTTTGGGCCTTGGTCTACTTCCTGCCCATCCTCGCCGGCACCATCGCGGATCAGGTCGGCTTCAAGCGGTCCCTTCTCGCGGCCTTCGTGCTGCTGGCCGTCGGCTACTTCCTCATGGGGTATCCGGTCTGGTTCGGCGGCCAGACCCTCACGAAGGAATTCGGGGATGAAATGACCGCCGGAACCGGGATATTCCTTCCTATCCTCGCGGCCATCATCCTCATCGGCCTCGGCGGCTCGGTGATCAAGCCGTGCATTTCCGGAACGGTGCAGAAGACGGCCGGATCGCGAGCTACTCTGGCTTTCGCCATCTTCTATATGGTGGTCAACATCGGGTCCCTGCTCGGCCGGGTCATCTGTTACATCACCCGCAAGCAGTTCGATCTGAGCTTCATCTTCTTGATCGGCACAGCCTTCTCGATCGTTGCCTTCTTCATCGTGCTCATTCTCTACAAGGATCCCGAGGAAGAATCCGGCCAGGAGGCAGACAAGAAGCCGAAGAAGTCGGTCGGACGCATCCTGGCGGACATGGTGCTGGTCCTGCGCAACCTCAGGTTCTCCCTCTTCCTCCTCGTGCTGAGCGGCTTCTGGTTCCTCTACACCCAGGTCTACAACGTCATTCCGCTCTATTTGAAGAAGGTGGTCGACCGCGATCCCGCACTGGACATCATCACCATCTTCAATCCGCTGACCATCGTCTGCTTCCAGCTCCTCATCACCCGGTTCTTCGGCAAGTGGAAACAGGTCAATTCCATCATCGTAGGCACCATCATCATCGGCCTCGCCATGCTCATCAACCTGGGGCCCATCTTCACGTCCGGTGGTGTGCGCCAGCTGACCCTCGGAGAATGGGTGCCCCTGGCCTCGGTGTTCGCCTCCCTCACCGTGAGCCTCATCGCCTTCGGCGAGCTCTTCACGGCGGCCCGGGCCTACGAGTACATCGGCGCCCTGGCGCCCAAGGGGCAGGAGGGACTCTTCCTCGGCTACGCCAACCTGCCCGTGGCCATCGGTTCCCTGGTCGGCGGGCCGGTCGGGGCCCTGATCTTCAACGAGATCATGTGCCACAACTCGACCGTGCTCCCGAACAAGCTCCTGGATCTGGATCCCCTCTACAATTCCCTGGGCTGGATCCTGCTGACGGGCATCGGATTCGCCTCGGCCTTCGGCATGTGGCTCTTCAATCGCTGGCTCCGGAGACAGACGGCGTGATCGCGGGCTTGCCAACGGAAGGTCCGTTGTAGTAGAATTGTGGCAATGTCCATCTGAAAAGGAGACGTTTCGGAGGCCCATATCCGGTCAAGGGGGATAGATCCCGGTATGAGAATTCACGCTCTACTCTTGCTCTCCGTTCTTGCATTCGGCGGGTTCTCCACGGCCCAGCACCACGCAAACGGATATGCCGGCTCCTCAAGCGGCGGCGAGGTATTCCTCGCCGATCCTCTGGGCAAAGTCACCACCCTCAAGGCAGGGGTGAGCCCAATCCACGGCCTGGTCATGGACCGCACCAACACCCTCCTGGTGGCGGCCAGCACCGACGGTAACCTGTACGAAGTCGATCCCGTATTGGCCGCCGTGGTGGGAACACTCGCCTCCGGTCTGACCTTGCCCCACGACATCGTGGTCGACCAAAACGGAGACTATTTCGTAACCGGGGACACACAGCTCTGGAAAGTGGATGCCCTTGGTGGCGTCACCACGTTGACCACCCTGCTACCGACTCCCTGCCAGGGCGGAATGGTTCTCGACGTGGATACGGGTGACCTCCTGATTCAGAGCCAGTTCGGCCAGGCGGCCGATCCCCTCATGCGGGTAGCCCGCGACGGCACCCGAATCGCGGTCCTGGGCATTGGCGCAGACTCCCGGTACGGCATCACCCAGGATATTCGCACCGGGGACGTCTACATCGGAACCTGTTGCGGGGACTACATTCCCTCCAAGAACATCCAGGTTCTCGAGCCCGGGAAAATCCTCTCTACCGTCTGGTTGAGCGGCATCGGGAATCCGGCCGGGATCTACTCGCTCAGGGCGGATCGTTCCAGCGCCGATTTTCCGCGGCTGATCCTTGGAGCGTTCAATCAACCCAACCTGCCTGGCCGCGGCGGCGGGATCTATGCCGTGGACCTGGATAACAGGAACATTACCCGCCTCACCACGCTTCTGCCCTCCTTGTATGAGACAGAGATTCTCTACCGTCGGAACCTTTACTCCCAGGCGAACGGGAAGGGGAAATGGACCCTCGGCATTCATATTCCCGATGATCCCGGAAGGATCTATGTCATGGGGGTGAGTCTGACCGGCGTCCGCCCCGGCTTCGTTATCGGAGACGGTCGCAGGGTCAACCTGGAGATGGATTTCTTCACGTTCATGGGTATTCTCGGCTACTTGAACCCGACCGTGACCGGAACCCTGGGAGTTCTCGACTCCGGTGGAAAGGCGGCCGGGCAGGTGGACTTGACCGGTCTGCCGACCACGCTCAACGGAACCCTCTTCTGGTTTATTGTCCTGACCCTGGACCCTGCTGCGCCGAGCGGTATCAAGACGGTCACGGATCCCATAGTCCTCGCGGTCGAGGGCCTCTGAGGCCCTCGAAATCCCTGATTCCATCCTTCCCATCCCGAACCGGAGTGCGTACAATCCTCCTGCTGGGTATGTTCATACTGCACGTGAAGGCAGGTAGATAATTCCACCGGCTTGCCATGAGATCATCGTAATGCCGACGTCGTGTTGCCACCATGGCACCCACGGGCCGTGCAAGTAAGGGGGCCGCCCTATTGTTTCGGGAGTAAATCAGACATGCGAACAGTCAGCCTCAGCGCACTCTTCCTTCTTTTCGGTGTGAGCTTCCTGATCTTCAACTGTTCCAAGTCGGACTCCGTCAAGGAGCCCGGTGCGGGACCCGGGAAGCCTGTAAAGAAAGCAGTACTTCCGGCCGAGCCGGACCCGGCAGAGAAGCCGGCAGGAGAGATAGTCCGGGCCGCCGCCCTTTCAGGACGTGTGGTGGCCGAGGAATCGGAAGCCCCGATCTCCGGTGCCACGGTGGCAGTCTGGCGCGGTTGCACATTCGATTGGGACAAAGCGCCCCCGAGTGCGCCCTTCACCCTGGCACGATCAGACAAGGACGGCCGGTTCACGGTTCCGGTTCCGGGAGACGATGCCATAGTCACCCTCGTTGTTTCTGCTCCGGGCCGGGCCAATGTCCTGGATGAGGTGCTGGCGGAAGAGGGAGAGGAGGGTATCGTGATCCGTCTGGGCCGGTGCGCCACGATCCGGGGGACCGTGCTCGGGCTGGATGGCAAGCCGGTTCCCGGCATTGAAGTATTCGCGGCGCACGAGTCGCTTCTCAGGGAGTGGAGGAGGCAGGAGTTTGCCAAGGTGAGGCGGGGTTTGCCCCTGGACACGGCCTACCGGACTGTGACGGATCGTCAGGGTCGATTCGTCCTCGAGGGACTGTGTCCTGAGGAGGCCTGGGACCTCTACGCGTGGGACAAGGAGGGAAATGCAGGCTGCGTCAAGGTCCGGGCTTTCCCGGAGACGGGCGGCACCCAGGTCCAGGATGTCAAGATCACGGGGTGCTGCACGCTGGCCCTCGAGGTTCAAATTCCCGGAGGGGCGCTGGCCCCCAGGGTCCGGATGACCGTGCACCGTCTTCTGGATGGAGAGGCTTTTGACTGCCTGGAGGACTTGGATCTGGTCCAGAAGGAGGCGACGTGGACCTTGCGAGAGCTGGAGCCCGGTGCATACAAGGTCACTATCTGGCCGGGAGGGTATTGCCCGCAGGTGCGCACCCTGAAGCTTGAGCGGGGGGTAACCCGGGTAGAGATCCCGGCCGAGGCCGGACTGCGCGTGGCCGGAATCGTGGTGGATGAGGCGGGGGCTCCCATTTCCGGGGCTGCGGTCTCGGTTGTCCCCGAGGGTGTGAGCATGGGCCGTGACGCGGCCTCGAATCCCGACGGGCGGTTCTCGTTGGACGGATTTCCCGGGGGTCGGGTGGCCGTCAGGGCGACAGCCGCCGGCCGGTGTGAGGTGGAGGTGGCCGCCGAGGCCGGCAGCGAGGACCTCAGCATCGCTTTGAAACCCTTTCCGGTCTTCTTCGGATCCCTGGACACGGCGGATCTCGAGAAGCCACTGCCCGAGGTCCGGATCCGGTTCTTCATCCTGCCCGGCCTCATGCTGGAGACCTCCGTGCCCCTGGACGAGAAGGGCGCGTTTCTGGCCGAATGGTCGGGATATCGGAAGTCGGATCGCCTGCAGGTCCTGGTCAAGCCCGGGGGATGGGCGCCCGTGGTGCTGGGGCCCTTCACGCCGGAACCGGGCGGGCGCATCGATTTCGGCCGGATCACGAAGCCGGAGGCCAGAACCCTCGCGGGCAGCGTCGAGGATCCCGACGGCAAGCCGGTGCCCGGTGCCACGGTGGCCCTGTTCTTCGACGACGTCTTCCACGAGATCATCGTGAAGACCGATGCGGAGGGGCGGTTCGAGATCAAGGCCGCTCCCATGTGGAAGGGCATGCTGGTGGCGAGTATCGACAACGATCCCACCCGGAGTCCACCGGAACGCCTGGAGGTCGGCGCGAAGGACACCGGACCGATCCGGATCGCCTTCAAGCGTGGCGGCATCGTGAAGGGCCGGGTGGTTTCGGCCAAGGGCACGGGGTGCCCGGATTGCAAGGTCCACTTCGTCCCTGTGCTGCCGGATGCCTCCAAGAGGGGCTGCATGGGGTATTGCCCCACCACGGGGCCGGGCGGCCGGTTCAAATCCCTCAAGCTCGCCCCCGGCCGGTACGTGTGCGCCGTGGTGAAATCCGGTGAAGAGAGTCCCGTCACCGGTCCCGAGGTCCTGGTGAAGTCGGGAGAGACTACCACGGTCGAGATCCGGCTACCGGAGTAATAAGAAGGAACGGGCCCGCAGGAGTTTCCGGCATGCTCAAGAGTCTCGCTTCCTTTGCCATCTACGCGACGGTGCGGGTCCTCCTCTTCCTGGTGGGGCTGATTCCCGTTCCGGTGGGATACTGGCTCTGCGATAGATTGGCGTGGATGGGCTTCTTTCTCAGCCGGGCCCGGCGGAACCGTGGACTCGGCAATGTGCGAAAGGCATTCCCCGAGCTGTCCGCGGTCGAGCACGTTGCCATCGTCAAGGCCAGCTTCCGGAACATCGTCCGGGTTGGATACGAGCTGGTCCTGGCGCCCAGACTCCTTACCTCCGGTACCGTTCATGAGTGTACAGTGGTCAAGGGAATCGAACATGTGGCCGCGGCGCATTCGATGGGAGTGGGCTCTGTACTCGTGGGTTCTCACCTGGGCAACTGGGAAATTGCGGGCGCGATCATGGGACTTTTAGGGTACCCCATCACGGCGGTGGCCAGAGGCGTGGAGGACCGCCGATTCGACCTGCTCTTGAATAAACTACGAGAGCTGTACGGCCTCAAGGTTATTGGCATACGCGGGGCGGTGAAAAAGGGTCGCAGCATCATCGAAGCCGGCGAAAAGCTCTACTTCACGGCGGATCAGCACGCCCGGGAGGGCCGCATCTGGATTCCGTTCTTCGGCCAGCCTGCGGCGTGGACCAAGACGCCGGCCAGCCTTGCACGCCGCATGAATGTCCCCCTGTTCATGGGGTTTTGCCGGCGAGTGGGTCCCTTCCGGTTCGAGGCCGTCTTATTCCCCCCCATCCTTCCGGACCTCGAGGCGCCTGTTCGCGAGGACGTCGCGCGCATGACGCAATCCTACGTCCGGCATCTGGAAGCGTACATCAGGAAACATCCCGGCGATTACCTGTGGCTCATCCGCCGCTGGCGTACCCCCCGGGACGGCGATGAGCTCATCGGCGAGGACGGAGTATATATCCGCCGCGCCGTCTTCGGTTCCTGAGGGGGTAGTGAAGATAAGCGCCGAAACTTGAACTTGTTCATGCACGTGACCTTACGCCAGTTCTATCCACAGACCGTAATAACCAATTTGAGTTTCGGAGCTGCGGGTTTCGATATCTAGATGTGGAACGGACACCCACCAGAGGGGACCGCGAATACTTCAAGCTCTGAACTGGACTCAGATCGATGGTGTCTCGTAAGCTCCGTCGGCCGAAATTCTGGCTGTATGCCATGGCCACCGTGGCCATTACCACGGTCATTCCTCTCCTGCTGATCGAGGGGTACCTCAGACTCACCAGGAGTACAAATCGCTTCTGTCCCTATCACAAGGGGGCCGTTCACGTCTTTTACCCTTCCGAGGAAACAACGCCCGGAGTCACCGGCACCTCCTTTTTTTCCGCGAACTCTCTCGGGTGCCGCGGACCCGAATTGAATGGTGAGCCCCACAGATTACTGGTCGTGGGCGGGAGCACGGCTGCCTGTACTGCGCTCGATGACAGCGAGGAGTGGCCTTACCTGGTCATGGAGAGAATCAACGATCATTTCAAAGATCCCCGGTTTCTCTGGGTGACCAACAGCGGCATCGACGGCAAGACCTCCCGTCATCACATCATGCATGCTAGGTACCTGGTGCCGCAGATACCTGATCTCGATTGGGTGCTCGTCTATTGCGGCCTCAACGACGTGGGATTGTGGCTCTACAAGAAGACCTTCGATCCGTATTTCCTGGACAGAGCCGAGAACTGGAATCAGACCATCGCCGACAGTTTCAGGGTCAGCAACTATGCACCCGCCGATGCTCCCTGGTTCAAGCACCTCGAGCTATGGACGGCTCTTTCCGCCATCAAGGCCGGTTACCAGAGCAGGAAATATTCCAAGATGAGGAAACAGGGAGCCATCCTGCAGGACGACCGGATGCAGTGGCTCAGAAAAGAGCAGCAGAGGCGAAATGAAATGGCCCGGTGTCTTGTTCCTCGAGCCAAGATGGACACCTTCGACATCGCGCTGAACACATATGCTCGCAACCTCGACAAGATCATAGATCTCGTCAGGAAGGCCGGAGCGGTGCCTATCCTCATGGCCCAGGCCATCCGGTGGTCGGGCCTGGGGGAGGAGGAGAAAAAACGGTTGTGGATGGGTGCAATGGACGGAGGCGAGTCCTTTGTAGAAGGTAACTACTCACCCCTCTCAGTATAAATTTTCCCTGAAAGGGCCAACTGA
>CAZAKZ010000094.1:0-22324 GCA_964485695.1 uncultured Planctomycetota bacterium
GCCGGACAAACTCGTGCATGTTTATCGGACATATGTCCTTGGAGAGCACATTTAGAGTTGATCGATTCCTTCGGCTATTGATTGAATGGAAAGCCCCCCGGGTTTGAGACCCGGAGGGCTTTCTGTCATTCGAATCTTGGGGTCAGGGCCAGGTATCCTGATCACACCTGAAACGTTGATCTCACCGTGGTCCAACTACGGTCGAATTCTGGATTCCCCGGTTGCCATTCGCAAGGCCGCAATGCTGGCAATTCTGTGAAGTGGGTGGCTTAGGGCAGGTAACGAGTCAGATCGAAGCGCGTCACAATGACGGTGCGAGTGGACTACGAGTCGTGAGCGGTAATTATTGATTTCACTACCTGAAGCACCCTCCAAGTCGGCTCGATTCCCAACCTGTTTTTGAATCGAGCGGTAGTTCATCGTCTCTTGTGCCTATCGAAGTCGATGGACCATCATTCCTTCCAGTCACCTGTCCATGAATGAGAAATCCACATAACTGCTTATATAGAAATAAGATAGTCACGCCGCGAAGTTCCTCCCGCTTGCAGACGCCATATGCAGCCCTCCGGACCGGCAAAAAACCGACATACGCCGTGTTATGACCGGCCTCGCTTGCGGTACCATGGACAGTTGCCATGGAGCAGAGAGATGTCGGATCCGACCCCGTCGACGATGAAATGGCTGGCTGACTTGAAGCAGGGACGTCCTGCCACGTTTGCCCGGCTCTTCGAGCACTTTCGGCCCCGTCTCCGCCGGATGGTGGAGCTCAGGCTCGATCCCCGCGTGGCCGGCCGCGTGGATCCCTCCGACGTACTCCAGGAAACCTACCTCGACGCGGAGCAGCGGGTTTTCGAATACGTCGCCAACCCGGAAGTGGAGCTCTACGTGTGGCTGCGATCCCAGACGTGGGATCGTCTGGTCATGCTCCAGCGCCGCCACCTCGGCGCTCAGTGCCGTGCCGTGGGGCGAGAGCGGGTTGCGCTGCCTGTGGCTTCTTCCGTGGTGCTGGCCGGCCAGCTCGTGGCCGACCAGACGTCTCCGAGCCAGGACGCCGTTCGCGCCGAGGTGTGCGCGCGAGTGAAGGAAGCCGTGGAGCGCCTCGAGGACGAGGACAGGGAGGTGATCCTGCTCCGTCACTTCGAGGGTCTGTCCAACCTTGAGACCGCACAAGCGCTCGGATTGACGCCGTCGGGCGCTTCCATGCGTTACGGACGCGCTCTGGTCCGGCTGAAAGAGGGCCTGACGGCCGGGGGCTTTGCGGAAGGCTCGTCGACATGAGCGCACACGACGAGCACGAGTATCTCGCACTGGCGGCCGTGGCCGACCAGGTGAACGACGCACTCGCCGCAGGTCAGACACCCGATGTGGAGGCCATGGTGGCGGAGCACCCCGGGCTCGAGGACTCCATCCGACAGCTCGTCCCCGCACTGGCCGCCCTGCAGGAGCTGGCACCTGCCGGTGTGACCGAGACGCATCTCGATGTGCTGCAAGACCAGACGCGGGGTATCTTGGGTGACTTCCGCATCTTACGCGAAGTGGGCCGGGGCGGAATGGGTGTCGTGTATGAAGCCGAGCAGGTCTCACTCGGCCGCAAGGTGGCGCTCAAGGTGCTGCCGTTCGCGAATGTCCTCGACAAACGGCACCTCCAGCGGTTTCAGATCGAAGCGCAGGCCGCGGCCCGCCTTCACCACGGCAACATCGTGCCCGTGTACGGGGTGGGGGAGGAGCGCGGGGTTCACTACTATTCCATGCAGTTCGTGGAGGGTCACACGCTGGCCGACGTGATCGCCGAACTGGGATCGAACGACGAAAAGCCGGCATCGAATGCTACACAGGCAATCCTCCTGGACCGTTCAGGCGATGCGACCGGAGCCGGTGCACGATCGTCCGCAGAGACGCTGTCGTCGGGCGCAAGCACGCGGAGCCGCTCCTTCTTCCGCGCCGTGGCCCGGGTGGGTATCCAGGCGGCCGAGGCCCTCGACCACGCGCATACGATGGGCGTGATCCACCGGGACGTGAAACCTTCCAACCTCCTGGTGGACGGGGGCGGCCAGGTGTGGGTGACCGACTTCGGTCTGGCCCGCCTGGCCGGAGATCCGGGCATGACCATGTCTGGCGACCTCCTGGGCACACTCCGCTACATGAGCCCGGAGCAGTCAGCGGCCACTCGGGCACCGGTCGACTTCCACACCGACATCTACTCGCTCGGGGCCACGCTCTACGAACTGCTCACGCTGCGGCCGGCGATGGAGGGAAGCGACCGTCGCACACTGTTGCAGAAAATCGGCCAGGAAGAACTACAGCCCATGCGGCGCTGGAATCCGGCCACCCCGGCGGAACTCCAGATGATCGTACAAAAAGCGATGGCCAAGGATCCCTCGGACCGGTACACCTCGGCCGGTGAACTGGCCACGGACTTGCGACGCTTTCTCGATGACGAGCCGATCCAGGCCAGGCCACCCACGCTTATGCAGCAGGCGCGCAAGTGGATGCACCGGCATCAGGGCGTGGTCACCTCAGCGCTGGCCGTGCTCGTGGTCACAGCAGCAGCGCTCTCCGCGAGCAGCCTTCTCATCTGGCGAGCCAAGACACGGACCGAGGCGGCGCTCCACAATGCGGAGCAGGCCCGTATCGAGGCCGAGTTCAACTTCCGTCGGGCTCGTCGGGCCGTCAACGATCTGCTCACGAAGCCGGCCGAGGGGGCCTTTGTCTTCATGCCCGGCCACGTGCCCCTCGGCCGGGAGCTCCTGGAGGAAGCGATCCGACACTACGAGACGTTTCTCTCCGAACGTGACGAACCGGAAGTCCGGGGCGAGCTGGCGCGGCTCTATCAATCGCTGTCCAATGTCCTGTGCAACCTCGGGCAGCATGAAGATGCACTCCGGGCTTCGGCATCCGAGATCCGGCTGCTCGAGGATAACGTAAGAGTGCCGAACTCGAATCCCGTGATGCGGCGACGCCTGGCCGGAGCGCTGTCCACCCGGGCGCGGACCCTGACGATTGTCCGGCGCCTCGAGGAAGCGGAGCAGGTCTTCCGGGAGGCCAGGGCATACTACGACGCCTTCCTGGCAGGACATCCCGAAGATCCGGATGGACAGATCGGCCTGGGCGCTCTGCACTCCAGGTATGGGCGAATGCTCAGGATCGACGGCCGGCTCGCCGAGGCGGTGCGGGAAGATCGGCGCGCGGTGGCCCTGGGCGAGGCGGCTTGTGCTCTGCGCGATGACGAATTGAGTCGTCATGCGGTTGCACACTGGCGAAACAACCTGGGTGCCCACCTCAACGACCTGGGAAAGGCGGCAGAAGCGGTGTCGGAGTACGAAAAAGCGAGCGAATACTTCGCCGACGCCGTGACCCGATTTCCAGAAAATCCTACCCTGAAGTCGAACCGTGCCCTCGCGCACTACAACCTCGGTGGTCCCCTCGGACGCCTGGGCCGCTCCCGGGAAGCGGAGCGGCATTTCCGCACCGCGATCCGTCTGTATCGAGAACTCCGCTCTGACTTTCCCTCGGTGCCCGAGTACGCCTACGACTGGGCCCGGTCGAGTATCGGGCTGGCCACGCTGCTGTCCAGGCATGGACGACGGAAGGGTGAGGCGCGCGCCCGGCTCGAGACCGCTGGGCGCGAGCTGGAAAAGCTGGTGGCCCGCTGCCCCGGGGTGCCCGCCTACCGGCACGACCTGTCGGTCGTCTACATGAGGCGGCATGGATTCCTGGCTGCCGACGGCCGGCCGGCCGAGGCCGAGGCAGCTCTCCGGCGTGCAATCGACGAACTGTCGGACGGATCGACGGATGCATCCACGAGCCGGCCTCAGCAGGATAACCTTGCCCATGTCCACCTCGTGCTCGCCGGGTTTCTGCACGGGGCAGGACGGTTGCCGGAGGCGGAAAACGCGGCCCGCCACGCTATCGCGCTGTTCGGCCAGTGCGGCACCGAGAGTACACTTTCTCACAAGGGTCGGCGGAATCTGGCCGCCGGCCACAACCTCCTCGGCCTGATTCGCCAGGGCCAGGAATTACACGCCGAGGCCGAGGCGTTCTACCGGAAAGGCATCGCCGTGCTTGCGCGGCTGCAGGCCGCGGTTCAGGATCCGCAGCGATACCACTCGCTCCACGCCATGCTGCTCAGCAACCTGGGCAGCAGCCTGGAGAGCCAGGAACGATTCCGGGAGGCGATCGTGGAACTGGAAAAGGCGCTGGCCACGATGCCTACCCACTCCGACGCCACGTTGAACCTGGCATGGTGTCTGGTCGCAGTTCCCGAATCCGAGCTTCGCGATGCGGCGCGAGCGGAAAAGCTGGCCCGGGACATGGTCCGCAAGGATCCGAACAAGCTCAACGGCTGGAACACCCTGGCTGTGGCGCTGTTTCGGTGCGGCAAGGACAAACAGGCGATCCGGGCCCTTCGAAGGGCCGCGGATCTGGAAGGACCGCGGACGCTTTACCGCGACTTCGTGCTGGCCATGGTGAGGTGGCGGCTGGGCGAGCCCGAGCAAGCGGGCGCAGTTTACGACGAAGCCATACGGACCCTTCGCAATTCAAAAGCGGTACGGCCGTACCTGACTGCCGTGGCACAGGAAGCGGCCGCGCTTCTCGGGCGGAGGGATGCCGGTAGGAAGGAACGGACGCCATGAGTCCTCCGGCCACCGTTCCAGACCTCCCGCGAGACCTCGGTGACTTTCGCATCCTGCGGGAAATCGGCCGGGGCGGAATGGGCGTCGTGTACGAAGCGGAGCAGCAGTCCCTGCGCCGCCGCGTGGCGCTCAAGGTGCTGCCCTTTGCTGCGGGGCTGGATCCAAAGCGCCTCGTACGGTTCCGTATCGAAGTGCAGGCGGCGGCGCGGCTCCACCACTCCAACATCGTGCCCGTGTATGCCGTGGGCGAGGAAGCGGGCGTTCACTTTGCCGCCATGCAGTTCGTGGAGGGGCAGCCGCTGGATGCGGTGATCCGCGAACTGCGGGCAAACGCTGATGCAGGGGTCCAGGAGGGGTCGAACAGCGCAGAGGTTTCGTCCATCACCTCGAACGGTTCCACGCACGACCGGGCGTTTTTCCGGGCGGTGGCCGGGCTGGGAATCCAGGCCGCCGACGCTCTTGACCACGCCCACGAGATGGGGGTAGTGCACCGGGACGTGAAGCCGTCCAACCTGCTGGTGGACTCGGCCGGGAAGCTCTGGGTCGCCGACTTCGGGCTGGCCGAGCTGGAAGACGGAGCCTCGGAGGCCGGCTCCGAGGACGTGGCCGGCACGCTCCGCTACGCAAGTCCCGAGCAGCTGAAGGCACGCCGCGCGCCCATGGATCACCGTACTGACGTCTACTCGCTGGGTGTCACGCTCTACGAGCTGATCGCGCTTTGCCCCGCGTTTCCCGGGCGCAACCGTGCAGCATTGCTGCGGCACATCGCGCTGGACGAACCGCCGCGGCTACGGCGCTTGAATCCCGCGGTTCCGCCGCCGCTCGAGACGATCGTGCACGAGGCCATGGCCAAGACGCCGGACGAGCGCTACCCCTCGGCGCGAGCGCTGGTCGAGGACCTGCGGCGGTACCTCGCAGACCGGCCCATCGAGGCACGACGCCCCTCCCTCTTTCACCGGTCCATCCAGTGGGTCCGACGGCACCGCACGCTTTCCACGGCAGCGGCCGGCATCCTGGTCGTGCTCGTCACATTCCTGGCTGTGACCACGGCGGTTCTCTGGCAGGAGCGGGAGGCCAAGGCGGCGGCCTTGCGCACCACGGAAAATAGCGTGCGGCAAGCGGAAACAAACTACGCACGAACACTGTCCATTGTGGATCGGGTCGTGAGCCGGATCGGGGAGGCGTCGCTCGCACCCGCGCCCGGGTTGACTCAGGTGCGGGCCAGGGTCCTTGGCAAAGCGCTTGCCTTCTACAGAGAAGCCCGACCGCGCAGTCCGGATGACCCGGTGTTTCTGGAGAAAGTGGGCCGTACCCTCATGTTCCGGGCCCGATACCTGGGCGAGCTGAGGCGAATCGAGAAGGCGGAAACCGTATACCGTCGCGCCATCGAGATCCTGAGCCGGGTGGCCGGATCGCCCGGCTGCTCGAGCCGGGCCGAGATGGATCGGGTCCAGTGTCTTGCAGGCCTTGGCCTGTTGCTCGGACAGCCCCAGCACCAGCGGCGAGAAGGAATCGAGCACCTGAAGAAAGCGATCACGGGACAGGAAGAGATCCTGGCTCGATTCCCGACGGCCGCGCACCGGCGGAAATTGATCGAGTTCTGGCTGAACCTTGCGGATGTCCAGAGGCGCGAGAAGCTCAGGAAGGAGCGGGATCGAAGCCTTGCTTGCGCGCTCAGCCTGCAGCGCGAGTCGATGAAGGAGGACGATGGCCCCAAGGCTCAGCGCGATCTGGCCACGCTCTACAACATGATCGGCCTCGGGCGGATGGAGGATGAGCAGTATGCCGCCGCCGAGGAGCCGCTTCGGAGCGGCATCGCGATCTACCGGAGACTCCTCCGTGATGCTGAAGACAATGTTCGCCTCGAGAGTGAACTGGGGGCCCAGCTTCACAACCTGGCCATCGTGGTCTTCAGAACAGGACGTCTGAAGGATGGACTCGGACGGGTGGACGAGGCGATCGAGCACCAGAAAAAGGCGTTCGAGTCGAATCGCTTTCACCCGCAGTACAGGGAGTTGCTCTGGAATCACTACCACCTCGTGGCCGATATCAACCTGGAGCGAGGCGATCACCTCACCGCTGCAAAAGCGGGCGCCATGCTGCCCAGGATCCGGCCGCAGTGGCTCCGGTCCTATCTCGACGGGGCCTCGACCTTCATTCGCTGCCACCGGATTGCCGGGGACGATCCCGGCGCGGCCGATCGCTATGCGCGAAAGGCGCGGGCCCTCATCGACCGTGTGGCGAAAAATGCTGGAAACCAACCGGCCGTACTGAATCAGATCGCGCGCTACCTGGTAATCGTCCGCCTCGAGTTCAGGCAGCCCGAGCGAGCCCTCGAGCTCGCGCGCCGGGCCGCAGCCGGACTTCCGAACGGACAGATCGCGCACTGCGCCCTCGCCCTGGCCGCTTACCGGACTGGTCGTCTGGAGGAAGCCCTGGAGGCAGCCGAAAAGGCGCTCGAGCTACCCAGCAAGATGCAGGACGCCTTCGCCGGGTACCTGATCACGATGATCCGGGCGCGCCAGGGGAAACTGGAGGCGGCGCGGACCCAGCTGGAGGAGAGCGTGGCCTGGATGAAAAAGAACCACGCGCATTGCAAGGAGTGTCGCCGGATGCGTCGCGAGGCGGAGCGGGTTTTGAAGGAGGAGGCGGCCAGGGGAAGACAGTGAAGAAAATCGGCCTTTTCGCGTGAATCCGGGGGCTGGCGTGACAGTACCGGAACTGGAGAGTTCCAGAACGATCGAATCAACCAGGAAAGGTGTGGAAGTAATGAGAAATCTGCCCATCGGACTGGTTCTGGGATGTTTGCTGGTTGCGTTGGCGGGAAGGACGGAGAGCCAAACGGAGAGCCAGAAGGTATCGAACGCTTCTCTTGACAAGCTCCCGCTTTATTTCGTGGAGAACCAGGGTGTATACCCTGACGAGGTCCGATTCTATGTCCAGGGGGCGGACAAGACGCTCTTCTTCACTGACCACGGCGTGACCGTCGCCCTCGAGGGCAAGGAGCGGGGCTGGACGGTGAAGCTCGACTTCGTGGGGGCGGATCGCAAGGTACGGCCGGTGGGGCTCCAGCGTCAGAAAGCGATCTTCAGCTACTTCCAGGGCCCGCAGGAGGACTGGAAGGCGGGGTTGCCCAGCTTCTCCAGGATCGTGTATCGTGACCTCTGGCCGGGCATCGATCTCGTGTACAACGGTACGGTCAACCAGCTGAAGTACGAGTTCGTGGTGGCGCCCGGGGTCGATCCGAACCGGATCCGGCTGCAATATCGCGGCGCCACGTCGGTCAGTACGACCGACGCCGGCGCCCTCCGGGTCGAGACCCCGGAAGGCTCGTTCGAGGATGCGCCCCCGGTGGCGTGGCAGGAGATCGACGGCCGGCGGGTATCGGTGGCCATGGCGTACGCCGTCGCCGAGAACGGCGCGTTCCGTTTCACGGTCGGTGAGTACGATTCGACTTACCCGTTGATCCTCGATCCTGCGGTCATCGTCTATTGCGGATACATCGGAGGCACCGGTGAGGACCAGGCACGATTCGCGGCCGTGGACAATAACGGGTGCCTCATCGTAGCCGGCCATACCGACAGTCCTACCGCCTTCTTTCCTGTAAAGACCGGGCCCTTCACCAGCCTGTCTGGATCAAAGGATGCCTTCGTGGCGAAGGTCGATCCTGCCGGACTGTCCCTCGTCTACTGCGGCTACATCGGGGGCACTGCGCACGAGTGGGGCCGCGGCGTCGCCGTTGACGCCACCGGAAACGCGTACGTGGCGGGAGCGACATTGAGTGACGAAAAATCCTTCCCGGTCGTTGGTGGGCCGGGACTCACGTACAGCGGAAACCGGGACGCCTTCGTGGCGAAGGTCGATCCCACGGGCCGTACGCTCCTTTACTGCGGCTACATCGGCGGTGTGTCCGACGACGACGCCTGGGGCATCGCGGCCGACCCCGCCGGAAATACCTATCTGACCGGTCGAACCTCTTCTGACGAGCGGTCATTTCCCGCCCTGGTCGGCCCGGATCTTACGTACAACGGGGGCAGTGTCTACGGCGACGCCTTCGTCGCGAAGATCAGCTCACGCGGACAGATCGTCTACTGCGGCTACATCGGTGGCAGCGACGGTGACTGGGCATACGACGCCGCCGTGGATCCGACCGGCGCCGCCTACGTTGCCGGCCATACCTTGAGCGATGAAAGCAGCTTTCCGGTCAAGGTGGGACCGGATCTGACGTTCGGCGGGCCGAGCCCCGGCCGGGACGCCTTTGTGGCCAAGGTCAATCCCCAGGGAACAGCGCTTGATTACTGCGGTTACATCGGGGGTGCGAGCACTGACATGGCCCTCGGGGTCGCCGCCGATCAGGCGGGATGCGCGTACGTGGTCGGCCAGACGACCAGCAACGAGAAGACATTCCCCGTCAAGGTGGGGCCTGGCCTCACGTTCAAGGGTACCGACGCCTTCATCGCCAAGGTCGACGCGTCCGGCCGAAATCTGGTGTATTGCGGGTACGTCGCCGGCGCGGTGCTCGACACGGGCCAGGCGGTCGCCGTGGACCCGGCCGGATTCGCGATCCTGGTGGGCAACACGGAGAGCAACGAAACGAACTTCCCCGTCAAGGTCGGGCCGGACCTGACCCACAACGGCGGGAAGGACGGATTCATCGCTCGCGTGGATCCCACCGGTGCGCGGCTCACACACTGCGGCTACATCGGCGGCGCAACGAATGACATACCCCACTCCGTCGCCGTAGATGCCTCCGGCAATGCGTACGTGACCGGATACACGGACAGCGACAAGAAGTCTTTTCCCGTGTTGGCCGGACCGGACGTGACATACAACGGCGGGAAGAGCGACGCCTTTGTCGTGAAGATCGCCTTCCAGGATACGATCGCCGCCTCCGGGGTGCCGCGCCCGGGCGCCACCGTCACTCTCGATCTCACGGCAACGGACGCGCCTGGATTGCATTACCAGTTCGGTTCGTCACTGGGGGCCGGTCCGATCCTGGTCGGCAAGCTTCTGCTTGGACTCGCCAGGGACGATCTCCTGACGGTCTCGGTGTTCGGCCTCTGGCCGCATGTATTTCGCGACTACACCGGAACCCTCGACGCCGCCGGCAAGGCTCGCGCCACGATCGCCATTCCCCAGTACACAGTACTCATCGGCGCGCGCATCCATACCGCGGCGGTCACCCTCGACCCTGCGCGGCCTTCCGGCATCCGTTCGGTATCACAGACAAACTCGTTCACAATCGTCAAATAGGAAGGAATCCGCCCATGCGAGTCAACGCTCTTGAATCGGCGTTTCAGCAAGTTATCGCCACGAAGTCATTCTTGCTTTTCGCGCTGCTGGCCCTCGTTCTGGCGCCGTGCTTGACCGCCCAGACGCCGATCTTCCGGGCGCCGGTGAAGGTGGCGTGGCCCGTGAATCACAGCACCGCGAATGAGAACTCCCCGCAGCTCTCGAGCGATCTTCTCACGATCTACTTCGCCTCCGACCGCTCCGGCGGCCTCGGCGGCAAGGACATCTGGATGTCGACGCGGTCGGATCTCACGTCGGTATGGAGCATGCCCGTCAACGTGACGGCGCTGAACTCCAAGGAAGACGACCACATGGGCGGGCTGCGTTCGGACGGATGCGAGGTCGTCTTTGCGTCAACACGCGCGCAATCCTGGGACTTTTTCGTGTCCACCCGCACAAAGGCGACCCTGCCCTGGGCGACTCCTATCCCGCTGCCAGGAGTCAGTACCTTCAGAGAACAAAGAGGCGCCTCTTTCACCGGTGACGGACTCGAGATGTACATCTGGAGCAAACACGAATGGTCCCCGGGGTGGATCTACCGGATGACGCGAGCGAGCCTTGTCTCCAGCTGGTCGACTCCCGTGCACGTATCCGAACTCGTACCGAATCCGGGGAAACCCGGGCGACCCATACGCGAGGCCGGGATCACGAGCGATGGGCTTGAGATCATCTTCCCGTCGAACCAGGGCTGGCAGCCCACCCATTCCTCCTATGATCTCTATTACGCCTCCCGGGTGAGCCGGTCAGCGAAGTTCAGCACGCCGGTCTTTCTCTCGGAACTGGGCACCTATGCAAACGAAGAACATGGCCAGTGGACTTCGGACGGCTTCTCGTTCTATTACAGCGTTTGGGAGCTCGGCGACATATTCCGCGCCGATCGGATCCAGCCCATTTGCATCCCCACCGGACAGCCGGTACGCGGCCAGTTGTTCGAGATTGCCTGCCGCAGAGATCCGGGTGACACGGCAGTCGTCCTGGGCTCGTTGTTGCCGATGTCGCCCGTGAGAATCCCCGGCACGCAAGGCTACCTCGCCATTCACCCGTCGTTCATCGTCTGGCAGGCCAGTGGCATTGTCGGAAATACGGGCCGCTTCACAACCCGGGTCCCCATCCCGGATGCCCCCGTGCTGAAGGGGCTGAAAATCCACTGGCAGACCGGCGCCCAGGACCCCTGGTACAAGATCTTCATCTCGTCGGTGGTGATCACCACCATCCAGTAGAAAGTTGAGGGAATCATGAGAAAACTGATCCTCGGACTGGCGCTTGGATGCATGCTGGCAGCACTGGCGGGAATGACGGAGACCCAGACGGTATCGACCGCCTCCCTGAACAGGCTGCCCCTCTACTTCGTGGAGAACCGGGGTGTGTACCCCGACGAGGTCCGGTTTTATATCCAGGGTGCGGACAAGACTCTCTTCTTCACCGACCAGGGTGTGACCGTCTCGTTCAGGAACAAGGAGCGCGGCTGGGCGGTGAAGCTCGCTTTCGTGGGCGCGGACCGAAATGCGCGGCCGGTCGGGCTCGAGCGTCAGAAAGCGATCTTCAGCTACTTCCAGGGCCCGCAGGAGGACTGGAAGGCGGGGTTGCCCAGCTTCTCCAGGATCGTGTATCGTGACCTCTGGCCGGGCATCGATCTCGTGTACAACGGTACGGTCAACCAGCTGAAGTACGAGTTCGTGGTGGCGCCCGGGGTCGATCCGAACCGGATCCGGCTGCAATATCGCGGCGCCACGTCGGTCAGTACGACCGACGCCGGCGCCCTCCGGGTCGAGACCCCGGAAGGCTCGTTCGAGGATGCGCCCCCGGTGGCGTGGCAGGAGATCGACGGCCGGCGGGTATCGGTGGCCATGGCGTACGCGCTGGGCGAAGACGGGGCGTTCGGATTCACGGTGGGCAAGTACGACCGCCGCCACGCGCTGATCCTGGACCCGGCCGTCGTCATCTATTGTGGATACATCGGCGGCGCCGGCCAGGACTGGGCCAAAGGCGTGGCCGTTGACGGGAACGGATAGCTCATCGTTGCAGGCTGGACGAACAGCACAGCCAGTTCGTTCCCGGTCAAGACCGGCCCGACAACAACCGCTTCCGGACTGGCTGACGTGTTTGTCGCCAAGGTGGACCGCACCGGTCGGTCGCTCGTGTACTGCGGCTACATCGGCGGTACCGGCCAGGACTGGGGGCACGGCGTGGCGGCCGACGCCGCCGGCAACGCGTACGTGGTCGGAGGGACCGAGAGCGACGAGAAGTCGTTCCCGCTGGTCGGCGGGCCGAGCAACACCCTGGGTGGTGCCCGGGACGCGTTTGTGGCCAAGATCGATCCCTCGGGCAGTACCCTGCTATTCTGTGGGTACCTCGGCGGCGCGGCCTGGGACGATGCGTGGGCGGTCGCGCTGGACGCCGCCGGGAATGCGTATGTGACGGGTCGAGCGGGATCGAAGGAGACGACGTTTCCGGTCAAGGGTGGCCCGTATCTCACGCGCAAGGGAGGGCACGACGCCTTCGTGGCCAAGCTCACACCTTCGGGCCAGATCATCTACTGCGGCTACATCGGGGGAGGGTACTTGGACTGGGGGCAGGCCATCGCCGTGGACGCGGCCGGTGCCGCGTACGTATGGGGAAACACCTCCAGTGACGAGACGACCTTTCCGGTCAAGGTGGGGCCGGATCTCACCTTCAACGGCAAGCCGGCATTTGATGATGACGCCTTCATCGCCAAGGTGAATCCCGGGGGAACGGCGCTCGAATACTGCGGGTACATTGGCGGGCAGTGGAGCGAAGCTTATGGAGAACGTGGCTTCGGGATCGCCGTGGACGCCGCGGGATGCGCCTACGTCACCGGTTCGACGTGTAGCAACGAAAATCAAGGGTTCCCGGTCACGGTCGGGCCCGATCTGACCTACAACGGCGGAGCGGGGGACGCCTTCGTTGCCAAGGTCTCCGCCTCCGGCCAGAAGCTCCAATATTGTGGGTATGTCGGGGGAGCGAAAGGCGAGGAAGCACTGGGGCTCGCGCTGGATCGAGACGGCTGCGCGATACTGGTGGGACGCACAGGCAGCAATGAACAGACCTTTCCCGTGACAGGCGGGCCGGGTTTGACCTACCAGGGCGCAACGGACGGTTTCATCGCCCGGGTCGATCCCCAGGGGACGCACCTCTCGCGCTGCGGGTACTTCGGTAGCTCCGGGACTGAAGTTTTCAGGGGAATCACCCTGGACGCCGCCGGCAACGCGTACCTGATCGGGACCACATCGGCCAACGAGAAGATCTTCCCCGTGAAGGTCGGGCCTGACCTGACCTACAACGGGAGCCCGCCGGCCACCGCGGGCGACGCGTTCGTGGCGAAGTACGCATTCATGGATTCGCTGACGGCCTCCGGTACGCCCCGCCCCGGCGGCACCATCACCCTGGATCTTGCGGCCATGGAGGCGCGCGGGCTTCCCTGCCAGTTCGGCTCGTCGTTCGGCACAGGCCCCACGTACATTGATACTCGCGAGATCGGTCTCAAGAAGGATGACCTCCTGTTCGTCTCGGTTGCAGGGCTCTGGCCGAAGATCTCCAGGAACTACGCGGGCACCCTCAACGCCGCGGGCAAGGCCCGGGCCACGATCGTCATCCCCGGGGACACGGCGCTCATAGGAACCCATGTCCATTCCGCCGCGGTAACCTTCGACTACAGCTGGCCGTCGGGGATCCGATCGATCTCGCAGACGTGTTCGATCACCATCACGAAGTGAGGGAGGGGGCCGAGTTCACCTTACAGCGGCCGAAAAAGGTATCGGTGATGCCGCGGGATCTCTCCTGGTGGGACGAACATGAGGAGCGAGGGAGTACCCATGGCCTTTGAGTAATGGGGGTCCAGTTTTCGCGCCTGCTCGGTCAGGGTCTTGTACCCTTCGTTGTCCTTCAGACCTCTCCTGATTCTGGCCAGTAGACCCAGGGTAAACGCATGCAGGGGGACGATCGGCTTCGTGTCCAGGTATTTCCGGAGGACCTTCTCGGCCCTGGACAGGGCCGCATCCCCTTTTTCCTCTCCACTCATGGCTGTCATGACGTGATAGCGGCCCAGGTCCAGAAGCAGCCACGAACGCCCGGGATCGATCTTGACCACTTTCTCGAAGAGTCGAGCCCCCTCCTCGGCCTTTTCGTCGAAAAGGTAGGCCCGGCCGAGTTCGATCAGTGCGTCGGGGTGGTCCTTATGCTCGGCCAGAAATTTCTTCCAGTAATCGACATGGTTTTCTTTATCCCGCCGGAGAATGATCCTGGCTTTCGCCCCGAACACGGGATCCAGTTTCTCCAGTTTCTCCAGTTTCTCGGCATACTCTTCGGCCTTGACCTTGTCGCCTCCCATGGCCTCGGGGAGGACCCCGTAGATCTCGACGAGGTAGAGCATCACCTCGTGGAAATCGGATTTCAGAGCGAGCACTTCCTCGAAGACCTTGCAGGCCTTGGCCAGCTTCTTCTTGGCGTCAGGCTCACGCCCGTGCAATGCCATATAGGCCTGAAAGAATACGATGCGACCGGCGACGAGGGCATAGGCGGGATTCTCTGGATCAAGCTTCCTGGCCTTTCTGATTGCCGCCAGGGCTTTCGCAATTGTCTCTTCCAGCTGGGTCATTTCACCGGTGCCGATGTAGATCAGGGTCCGGGCGAGTTCGTATTGACCGGGAGCGTTGTCCGGATTCTTGGACAGGGCCTTTTCGAGGAGGGTGCGAGCTCCGGAGGCGTTTCCTGCCATCCTCATCTCGTACGCTTTCTGAGCGACATCCTCTGTCAACGGCGTCTGCGCGGTTTGCTGGCCGGCGATGGATAGGACCATGAGCAGGACTGTAATTGCGTATTTCATCTTCTCCCTGCCTTCTCACCCGGTTCGGGCGCTAAAGACCTTGTCGAGATCATGCGTTACCTTTTGAACGATTCCTGGAAATGGAGTTGATTACACCGGCAATCATGAGACCTATGCCGGGCCAGAAAGTCAGAAACGCCAGCAATCCAAAACCGATCGGATTGGGATCCTGAATCACTCCCAATCCGGCCAGTAACAGAATGACCAGCAAGGGGCCACTACCACAGCAGAAGATGGCAAGGCCGATCCAGAACATTCGCGAAAGACGAAATTTCTTAGGGTCTCCTGACTGATCGTTTGGCATACATGTTCCTCTACAACCCTTTGAAACCAGGTAATATGGACCTGGTGCAATGCCCACTACCCATGGCTGGAATCAAGATTGATTTCCCAGATGAAGGCTTGATCTACAACCAGTTGGCATGTGATTGGATGCTTCGTCTAGCTCGAATCGACGATATGTAATTCCAGTCGTTTTTCCTCCACAGGCTTCGAGACATTATCAGCCATTCCTGATTATTCGCAAGGTCCAAGTGGGTAATTGTGGTACCTGGTGGTTCGTTCATGCCCTAGAAATCCGGCAAGAAACCACCTGAATGGCATCAATCCGCGGATGATTACCGATCATCCGGCCTCTCAAGAAAGCCCTGTTGATCTCGGCCAATGTTGAGATCTGCTTCGCGAGGGGTAGAATGACCGGCCTGGGCCGGTCGTATTGCTGCCCTTGAATCCCATGCAATTTCGGAATCCTACGACAAAGGCACCATCTATAATTCCAGGCGCCGGATTGCGTTCCATGCCCCTCAAGTATAATATAGAAGATACGACAATGGAGATTTGAATACTACGCAAGAATAACAGAGAGAAACGGTCAGTACACACCGCGCCGGTTCTTCGGGTCCGGAGAGCGGCAATCTTCATGAACGGAGGAGTCAACTCATGCGAATACTCACTCTCGCTCTGCTTGCCCTTACCCTGGTTTGCGGCGGTGCGACCGCCCAGGTCTTCATGGAACCGTTTAATTATCCCAACAGCACAACCATTGGAGTATGGAAGGAGTATCTCGGAAACTGGAACGCCGTCAACGCCAGGGCGGAATCCGAGCAGAAACGCGCGTACCAGTATCTGGTCCATCCCCAGTACTCGCTCACCGACTGCGTTGTGGAGTCCCTGGTGATCTACAACTCCACCTCCTCGCAGAAGCTCCAGCTCGGCGGCGTTTCCATGCGTTGCAACAATCCCGGGCGCTCGCCCAACGGCGCCGATCTCATCCACCTGAAGATCCAGGACAACAACTCGAGTGGCGACCTGGATAGGATCTACCTCTACGAAAACAGCACGACCGGGAGTCTCAGCGCCGTCAGCACTGCGGTGACACCATGCATGAAAGCCACGGTCCGGCTTCTGGCCATCGACAAGCGAGTCGAGGCGCAGGTGGATACCACCGGGGACGGCCTCTGGGATTACTTCCTGACCAAGAATGTGAGCCTGCCGGTGAAGGCCGGGCCGGTCGGTATGCCCGGATACGGCGGCGCCCAGATGGATGACTTCCGCCTCTTCGATGCAGTCATGCTGAACGCCACCACGAGCCCCAAGCCCCAGCCCGGGGCCACCCTCGAGTTTGCCCTTCGCGGCAAGGCCGGTGCGGGATACCAGGCGGCCACCTCTCTGGGCAACACCGGTATTCCGCTTCCTGACGGCCGGGTGATTCCTCTGGCCGCAGATCAGCTTTTCTTCGTCAGCGCGAGCGGTATCTTGCCCGGGACTTTCGTCAACTACGCCAACTTCCTGGACATCAACGGCGACAGCACCGTCAAGATTGTTTTACCCCATGTGCCGGCCCTCGTCGGCATCACCTTCTACAACGGCTTCGCCACCTACGATGCAAGCGGAATCCTCCAGATCAGCAACGACCACCAGGTGACCGTTATCCCGTAGTCAATTCTGGCATCTGGACTGCGCAACGGCCTTCCATCCCGGCAAGGGGGGAAGGCCGTTACCGCTTGAGCTCGATCCGGCTCTCGCGGTGCGCCTCGACGACGACCTTTCCTCGCGCGGGCAGGGTCAGGTAGGTTTCCGTTTCTGAATTTTCATCAGGGTAGTCGCAGAGCACCGTGTAGCGACCCGGGAGTACGGCCGGAAAGCGAACGATGTCGCGTCCCGTCCCGGCGATCCAGTGGACAACCTCGGCCCCTTTCGATTCCTCCGGCACGAGGCGTATGCGGTAGGAAAGGCTCCGCTTCATGGGAAGGTCGTATCCGACGCGGACGCGTCCGTGGGCCGGGACTTTCAGGGTGGCGAACTCGCGGTTCGAATCGTGTGGAAAGTCGTAGATCTTCCCGCCGATCTCGACCTTGAACGTGACCGGCCCCGGGGGAAGGCCGCGCACCACGCCCTTGCCCTTTTCGAGATAGATATACCTGAACGGTTTCTTTTTCTGCCAGGGTTCGAATCCGGGAAGTGAAACCGAAACATCGGTATCCTCCGGGGTTTGCCCCAGGGTATCCACCACCGTCAGCTTGACGGTCGATCCCGGGTGCAGCATGAACCGGCAAGGCCGGTCTTCGGCAGGCAGCGGATAATCCCGAAAGGACCGGGGAGCGTATCCTGACTTTGACAGGAGCAGGTGAACGGTGGACCGGAAGATCGACTTGAGCTCGAACCGGCCGGCTTTGTCCGTCCTTTCCTCGACCCGTCGCTTGTCGTCGCCGGTCGCTTTCACGACCGCGCCCTGGAGCGGCTTTCCGTCCGGACCCACGACCAGTCCGCTGAGTTTTCGGGGCGGCTTCGAGAGCACCATGTGCTCTTCCTTCCACTCACCGGGATCCAGACGGACCTCTCGGACGGCGATCTCTCCGCTGATCGGATTCCAGGCCGCGAGGCGAACCAGTACATGCGGAAGCACGTCTGGAACCATCACGATTCCCTTCGGTTCGAGGTTGTAGTGCACCTGGATTCCGATCGATCCGACCGTGCCGTCGCCCCACTCGCTTGCCCCGGCCGCGAGGTGCGTTTGCTCGGGACCGCCGTGTTCGGTTGCGAATGCGCGTTTCTTCGTTTCGACCCGCAGACTCAATCCACCGAGATTGCCGCCGGGGCATTCCACGCGAACCGTGAGTTTCGTGCTTCGCTGCAGGATGACGGTCAGCGGATCCGGTGTGGGCTTCGGCAGGGCGACCTTCCTGGCCTCGTACCCGATGGCGGCGACCGTGACGTCCTTCTCGTCCTCCGCCACGCGGAGCCGGATCTTTCCGTGTTCATTGGTGGGGGGGCTGTGCACCTGGGCGTTCCGGCCAGCCACGGCGACCACACCGGTCAGAGGACGGCCGTCCTTTGACTTGACCAGCAGCCGCACCTCCGTCAACGATCCAACAGCAATATCGCCGACGTCGCGGTCGCGCTCCAGCGGCAGATCGATCTGGATCTCCCGGCGCCGCAGGCCCCTGGGCCCGGCCGCGGTCAGTGTCGCCCGGGTATAACGGACCAGCGGGATCGTGACCTGGAAGCGTCCGGACTCGTCCGTTTTTACGTTTCTCCCCCCGGCTCCGCTTTCCTCCGATGCATACGAGAAGCCCACCCGCGCCCGCGCAAGTCCCTTGCGGTCCGGTCCGCCGACCACGCGGCCCGAGACGCGGGGCAATCGCAGGAGTTCGAGAACGACGTTCGAATCCGGATGCTTCAGAGTCCGGGTTCTCTTGAATCCCCTCCGGTCTGAATCGGTGGCATAACCCCTCGGAAAAGTCAGATTACCGGACCAGGCGGTCGGCAGGCCCCGGAACTGAAACCGCCCGGCGTCGTCGGTGATCGCCTGAAGATGCCGCCAGTGGGAGCGACCGGCCCCGATGATTTTCCGGACGGCGGCCGGAAGTATTGCATCGTGATCGGTATCGCGATCGGTCCAGAGCGAAAGCTGCAGAGGTTGTGCCGGCAGGTTCCCGTTCACGCGAACCACACCGGCCACCATTGCGCCGCCGGGCAGAGAGATGCGTTGTTTTCCCTCGCTGTTCGGAAGATCCGTGATGAAGGGGGGGCTATTCGCGGGTGCGGCGACGACCATTGCGGCTCCGGTGAATCCATCAAAGCGCACCACCCCCTTTTCGTCCGTCTTGCCGGAGCCGAGCACCTCGTCATTGCGAAACACGACGACCCTTGCCTCGGCCACGGGCGTGAGGTCGGCTTTCTGCACTTCGATTTCCAGGATCGATTTCGATTTCTCGGGTGCAGCTTTCGGCCTGGCTTTCGGGGCCGGCACGGCCGGTTCCGTGCGGGTTTCGCCGGTTGTTTCTGGTCCCGTCATCCGGGCGGGCTCTGAAACGGGATCTGCCGTGGCGGGGTGATCGAGCGGGATCCCCGGCTCGGAATCCTGGACCAGGTAGGCGATGACGGCGCCGAGGAGCAGAAGCGTGGCGAGTAAAACAAGTATGGCGATTCGCATGATTCCGGAAAGACTATCATCGACGTGCGTGTTTGCGAAGGTATTCGTAAGCGCTTCTATGAGAATTTCACTGGCGTTGTCATTGCAGGCAGTTCCCGGATAGGGTAAAAATGTGTGTGATTTCGACTATCTTCCTTTCTGGTATCAAGCGGCGCGACAAGCTGCCGGTTGCCCTTGAGGTGGGACCATGACCGAAGAGCGGAAACGGATTGTTCTGGGTTTCAACATGGACTTCACCGCCGAAGAGGTGACGAGGATTGCCAGCGAGCAGGCGCAAGCCTTCGGCGCCGAGCTCCACGTGGTCAGCTCGGTGGTGGGTCATCAGCTCGACAAGGATGGCCAGCCGGCCGAGCCCCAGGCGCGCATGCGTATGAATCGGCTGAAGGCCCAGCTCGACGACGCGGGCGTCGACTACACGATTCATATGCTCGTCCGGGAGAAGAATCCGGGGATGGACATCGTCCGATTCGCCGAGAGGAACAAGGCCTACCTGCTCGTCGTGGGATTCAAGCAGAAGTCCGTCATCGGAGAGATCGTCTTCGGCTCGAACTACCGGGAGCTCATCGGCAAGGCTCCCTGTCCCGTTGTGACCGTCCACGTCAAGGCCTGAGCCGCATCCTATGTCAGCCCCAGCCCGCCGAGGCCAATCTGGAAAAATCGCGCTGCTGATCGCGATCCTTGCCTACGTGGGGCTGATCGTCTCCGACCCCGCCACCAGCCCCTTCTACGCCATCGAGAGCGCCCTGGGGGTGGTGGGTTATGCGCTGATCGTCCCGACGATGATCTTCGTCATCGCCGTGGCCGTCTCGGTCTCTCTGGGCTACATCGCCATCGGGATCCGGTTCAACAAGGGCGAGGGCGGCCCGGGATTGGTCTACGAGATGCTGGGGATCAAGCCTGCCATGCTCGCCGCGGCGAGCCTGATCCAGGACTTCGTTTTGACCGACGCCATCACCATGGCCGCCACGGTCGCGGCCCTGGTCTCCCGGGGAGTGTCCTTCGGCATCGACGTGGGGGACCTCTCGCCGTTGCTGGACCGTCTGCTCCTGGCTCTGATCGTGGGAGTGGCCGTGGGCGTCGTAATGCGGCTGGGGAACAAGGGCCGCTACATCTTTGCCATCATGACCTTCGGATTCATGGGGCTGGTCCTCTACACGGCTGCCCTGCCGGTGCTGCCCAACGCGCTGGAGTTGATGCCCGAGTCCCACGGAGCGAAGCCACCGGACACCTCAGCGCTGACCGGTTTTGCCCTGGTGGTCTGCGTCCTGTTCGGCGCGGTTCGCGGATTTGCCCTGCTGACCGGGTTCGAGGCCAGCGTCGCCGGCCTGTCCCACGAGGAGGACAAGCCCAGGTGGGCCCGGATCACCATGGGGATCGGCACGGTCATTGCTGTGCTGGCGTTCACCTGCGTCGTGACCTACGACATCGCGTCGACCACCGCACTACTGGAGCTGGAGCCCAGCCACAAGAACACCCTGTTCAACCTCTGGACCCGCTCCAAGCTGCTGCCGGGGAGCATGGCGGCCCAGGCGCTGATCCTGTTCAGCGTGGGGATCCTGCTCTCGGGCGCGGCCTGCGGTGCCGTGGCCGGCAGCGGCATGCTCCGCACCCTGGTCCGTTCCAGGGCACTGCCGGCGGCAATGTCCAAATCACGGGGTACGGACTACCGCTCGATCTTCATCATCCACGGTTCAGCCATCGTGCTGACCCTGATGTTCGGTGCAGACGAGCTGAAGATCGTCGCGTTCTACGCCATCTCGGTGCTGGTGGGCTTCCTGCTGAGCCTGACCGCCGCGGTCAAGTACGCCTGGCAGACCGGTACCCGCTACCTGTTGCTCGCGATCCCCGGCCTGGCCATGGTCGCCTTCGCCCTGGTGGTGAACATGGGGCGCTACGAGGGCTACGTGATCATCGGGCTGGGCCTGGTGATGGCTTTCTACCTGCACCGCAAGTGGATCGCCGGCGGCAAGCTGCCGATCAACTTCAGTCACTGATCCGCCGGGTCGTGCGTAACGGCTTTTGCCCGCATGTGGAGGTGCTGACCGGCGCCGAGATGATCGGTCAGAACGACAGGCCGAGCCCCACGCTCCAGCCGAGCAGGTCGTTGCCGATTATCATGGTAGCGTCGAGCGAGAGGATACGCGCGGCCGGCACGCTGCCTGTCAGGTCCAGTTCCAACGAGCCCCCGAATTGCATGAGATCCTTGATCTCGAACAGGTCCCCCTCGAGAAAGCGCCGGTAGCCGCCGGTGGCCCGCCAGCCCAGCGGTCGGCCGAACACGTCGAGGCCAGTCGGCCCGATGAGATCGGTCCGCAGCGTCAGGAGCTGCGATCGCGCGGAGAAGTCCTGGGCCTTGTCATCCTCGCGGATCGTGTTCGTCCAGCGGAGGTCGTATCGCGCGAGCAAGCTGAAGGTGTGATCTTCGCCGAGCGGATACTCCCAGTCCACACGCGCGGCGCAGCCGTAGATGATAGCCAGAGCGTCCCAGTTGAATGCAATCCCATCGGCGATGGCGGCTGTGAAGGCTGCGCCGGGCCCCCCGTAGTCGGCGTCGCTCTTCATGTGCGACAGTCCGATATGGCCGATGGGGGCGACCGTCAGTCCTTCGACGAGTGGGAATTCGATGCCCAATCCCACAACGCCGCCGTAGGTGATCCAATCCGCCTCGACCGATGTCGCGATCTGCGGCACCGCGCCTCCGTAAAGGTCATCCGTCCCCTCGGTCGCCTTTGCGTATCCGATCACTCCCTCGAGGTAAAGCGCTGGATCATCCTTATCCCCGACATGGAAGGTGCGGTGGAATGGAATGACGAACGACGAGATCTCGGTATCCTCGATGTTGTCGAATCGGTAAGTCGCCGAGCCCAGCTCAAACTCGTCCGATAGTACGACGAGTCCGACGAACGAGTCTGCAAAGTGCATCTGGCGCAGGATGTCTCGGAGTTCGCGCCGAAGTTCTTCGATAATCTGGCCGGCCGACGACTGGGCGAGGACAGCGATGAATGCGATGAGTGCCGCGAGCCGGACGACCCGTTTCATGGGATCTCTCCTTTCTGATCCGTAGGATACCCTAACGTTGCAAAAATTTGGCTGATTTCAGGGTAGATTATCAAGCTGCTT
>CAZAKZ010000095.1:0-22097 GCA_964485695.1 uncultured Planctomycetota bacterium
CTCATGAGGTCCGCCTGATTTTTTCCTATTTTGCAGGCTTGCCGAAAGCACACAGCACAGCGGCGACCTCCCGCTGATGCTGGCCGCGATTCCCGGCATCAAGAAAGACTTCGCAAACGGCCACATCGACGCCCAGGCCTATTGCCTGCTCTACGACCGCCTGCAGATGCGTCTGGGTCACAAGCAGCTATACGGCTCGCAGCTAGAGACCAACCGTCATGGAGAGATGGTCCTGTATCCGCTGGAAAAACCCAAGAAGGTGGAGGCGCTGCGCAAGAAAGCCGGCCTCATGCCGCTGGAGCGCTACCTGGATCTCGTCGAGCGGAATTACGGCAAGAAGGTCAAGCGGTAGATTCCGGTCTTTCCGTGGCCTGAGGGTTTGCACCTCACGAAACCCTCGTGCGGCATATACACCTGTGTATAAATCTCGCCCCTCAGCTTCACACATTACTCCTTGCAACAAAAGAACAAGGGAAAATACCAGGTGAGCGCATGAAGACCTGAGACCACGAAAATAATAGTTGTACCATCCGGTTTGGATAGTTTGAATCAGTGGTGTCCGGGGTTTTGAACACGTGTGAAATACGCTTGAAGTTTCTCCATTCCCTCCCCCCTGTGTCAGATAGTTGCCGCCTCAACGAATAGTGGGGTGTACCTGAAATTCGGAACATATATTTGTGCGATCTGGGGTCGCTGACAGGGGCTTTGGCCTGGCGCTCTTGCAGGAGGAGAAGGAGTCGAAGGCCCATCCATGCAGTCAAGGACGAAGAAGTACTTTCCTGCATGCGTGTTTCCTGCGTTCAGGGACAACGTGACATTGCCGCCCGTGGTGACCGAGACTATGTGTGTCGATGCAGTCAGGTCCGTGGAGACGTATTCCCAGGTGTCTTTCACGGACTTCGTCCCGTCATTGCCCCAAACACCTACCATGTAGGTCCTTCGTCTACACGTTCTCGGCACGGATCAACCCTGCGTCCGAGAGAACCACGCACACGGCCGGCGTCACGAAGAGCGATAGAATCGTCGCCGTACTGAGGCCGAAGGCGAGGCTCGCAACCAGTGGGATGAGGAACTGCGCCTGGGTGCTGGTCTCCAGGAGCAGAGGCGTGAGCCCGGCGACCGTCGTGACCGAGGTCAGCAAGATTGCCCGGAACCGATCGCGAACAGCCAGCTCGGCCGCCTCGAGGATCGGCGCTCCATCACTGAGACGCCCCCGAAGGAAGGCGACGATGAGGATGCTGTCGTTAACCACCACTCCGCACAGGGTCGCCAGCCCTACCAGGCTCGGCATCGAGAGCTGCAGCCCCAGCGCGATGTGCCCCCAGACCACACCGACCAGGCCGAACGGGATCGCGGCGAGCACGGCAACCGGTATGGTATAGCTACGCATCTGGTAGGCGAGGATCATGAAAACACCCAGGAACCCGACCAGGAGAGCGGTTTCGAGGGAGGCGCCGGTGGCAGCCGTCTCCCTGCTCTGCCCGCGAACCGTGAGGGAAACACCCTTGTGCCGCTCGTGCGCCCCCGGCCAGAAACGCGTCTTCACGGCCATCATCAGCTCCCGCGCGTTGGCGACATCAGGGTCGATCGTCCCCTCCACGGTCACGGTGCGACGCCCGTCGATGCGCTGGATCCGGGCGTAGGCGCGGCGCTCCTCGACGTCCGCGACGGCGGACAGCGGCACGAGCGCCCCGTCCGGACCAGGAAGCCGAAACTCCCGGATGTCATCCAGCGCGCCGCGGTCGTCAGCAACGAGACGCACCGCGACCTCCACGGAGCCTGACCGGTCCTGGAACTCGAGGTCCGTGTCGCCCTGCACGGCGCGGCGAAGCGCCTCCGCGACGTCACGCGCGTCCACACCCAGCGCGCCCGCGGCGCCCGGACGCAGGCGCACGACGAATTCCGGCTTGCCCGGCCGGAGGTCGTGGAATACGTCCCGAACGCCGGCGAAACCCTCGATGAACCATGTCAGTTCATCGGCCGCTGCCTTCAGCCTGTCCAGGTTCTCGCCCTGCAACCGGATCTCGATCGCCTTGCCGGCGACCCCGCGCTCCTTGTCGGTGAAGCGGAGCGCCGCGATGTCGGGTAGTGGTCCGACGAGCTCCTTCCACCGCGAGAGCAGCTTGGAAACGGTGGTGTTGCGTTTCTCCGCCCGCAAGAGGTCGACCGAGACCGTGGCCATGTTCGGGCCGGTGCCGTTCGCGTCGATATTCGAACCGTAGGTAATCGAGACGTTCCGCACGAGTCTCTCTCCACCCGGCTGTAGAGGGCTCAGCTCCTCGTCGATCCGCAGCAGCGCGGTCTCGATCTCTTCCACGAGCTCCCGCGTGCGCCCGAGGGGCGAACCCTCCGGCAGCAGCAGCCGGGCCTGGATCACGTCGCTCTCGAGCGTGGGGAATGCCTGGTACTTCAACCGGCCCGCCATCCAGGGCGCGGCGGAAACGAGCAGCAGGAGCCCGGCGAGGCCCAGAGTGAGGTAACGCAACCGGAGAGCCGTCCGTGCCAGGGGCATGAACACCCGGTCGCGGAAGGCTGCAAAGGCTGCATCGACCACTCGGTGGAAGCGCGAGGTTCCCAACCGATCGATGGAGTGGGACAGGTGGTTCGGCAGGATCAGGAACGCCTCGACCAGGCTGACCGCGAGGGTGATCAGCAAGATGACCGGCAGGGACTTCAGCACCGCGCCCATCTTGCCGGCCATGAAGGAGAGCGGCCCGACGATCATGGCGGTCGTGAGGAACGACGAGATCACACCCGGCGCCACCTTGCGTGCACCCTCGACCGCGGCCTCGAGAGGCGACCGGCCCTTGCGGCGCTGCGCGACGATGTTCTCCGCGATCACGATCGCGTCGTCCATCAGCAGGCCGATCGCGAGAAGGAGCGCCACCATCGTGATCATGTTGATCGTGAGCCCCAGCGCGTTCATTGCGAACACAGCGCCGAGGAACGAGACCGGCAGCCCCAGCACGACCCAGAAGCTGAAGCGAAGTCCGAAGAACAGCCACAACGCCGCGAAGACCAGGACCAGACCCTGGGCGCCATTCTCGGCAAGGATGCGCAATCGGTCGCGGATGTTCTCGGTACTGTCCTGGCTGATCTCGAACTTGACGCCCTCCGGCGCGCGAGCGCGCTCCCGCTCGAGAAGCTGATCGAGAGTCGCGCGCACCTCCAGCGCATCCTGCGTATCCGTCTTGGCGATCTCGATGATCGCGCATCGTTCGCCGTTGAACAGAATCGATTCGTACTGGTCGGTGAAGCGTGGCTCGATCTTCGCGATTTCGCCCAGTAACACCTCGCCGCCAAGCGGACTCAAGATCAGGGGGATGCTCTTGAACTCGGATGGCCTGCGCCTCTCGCCTTCGAACCGGATGAGCGCGTCGCCACCGCGCATCTCGATGACACCGGCTGGCAGGTCGAGACTGCTCCTGGCGATCGCGGCCGCCGCGTCCTCCGGCGTCAGTCCGTAGCCCTGCAGCACGCCGGCGGGAAACTCTATCGCAATCTCTCGTCCGGAGAATCCCCTGAGCGTCGCCTGGGCGATGCCCGGGTGGCCGAGCAGCCTTTCTCGCACGCCCTCGGCGTATGCGAACAGCGCGTGGGGGGGCATCGGCCCCGTCACTGCCACCGAGGCGATGACCGCCACGCGCTCGAGCTTCTTCACCGTGTGGGTCTCGACCCGGTCGGGCAGGTTGTCCACGACGTCCATCGCGGACTTCACGTCGTCGTAGAACATGCCGAGATCCGAGCCTTCCCGCATCTCGGCGGTGACGATGGCGAAGTTCTCCCGGGCCTCGCAGCGCAATTCCTCGAGCTCAGCGATGGCGCCGAGGGGATTCTCGACGCGAGCGCAAACGCCGTTCTCGACGTCCGTCGCTGCCGCACCAGGGTAGGGAATGCGCACCTCGACCTCGGTGGCCGGGATCTCCGGAAATGTATCGCGCTGGAGCTGAGGGACCGCGACGAGGCCGAGGACGATCACCGCCAGTAGCAGCAGGTTCGCGGCGGTGCGGTGGGCGGCGAAGACCCGGATCATCTCACAGCCTCCTTGCCCGCGGCCTCGGCGAATACACGGCGCTTGAGCTTTACGTCCTCGATCGGATCGATCTCCATGCCACGAACCGGCGCAAGAAGGTCGGAGACGACGACCCGCTCGCCCACCCGGGCACCCTCAGCAAGCACCGCGGCCGATCCGACCCGATAGGCGATCCTCGCCTCGCGGATCTCGAGCCGCCCCTCTGTGTCGATCACCCGGATCGTGGTGCCCCGGACCGCCTCGGCAGGAACGACGAGCGCGCGACGCGGCCGGGCTCGCAGCTCCACCTCGAGGAAGGTGTTACGCCGGATGGGCGGACGCTCACCCGGGGAGGCCTGCTCGTAGCTCCCGTCGACGCGCACCACGACGATCCCGCTCTGCGTGCGGGGATCCACGATCTGCCCCACGCGATCGACCGTTGCCTTCCACTCGACCATGCGATCCGGGGCGCGAAGCCGGACCACGGCGGCGAGCGCCATCGGCCCGTGGTCATCGCCCCGCGGGCCGCCGGAGAGAAGCGGACGCAGCCGACCGATCGGGAAGAGAGCCGGCACCTCGGCAGTGGCGATCCCGTCCCCGGAGAACATGTCCTGCCCCCTGGAGACGACTTGCCCAACCTCGACCGCAACCTCCCCGATCCGCATATCGAAGGGAGCAGCGACCTCCACGAACGAGAGCGATCGATCGGCCTGACGGCGCTGGACGACGAGCACGTCACGCTCCGCTTTCGCCAGGCTGAGTTCGTTGCGCAGCGTCTGGACCTTCACGCGCGCTGCGAGAACCTGCCGTTCCGCCTGATCGACCTCGGTCCGCGCCACCGTACCTTCCCGGACCAGGCCCCGCTGGCGTTTAAGCTCCGTCTCGGCCAGCGCGAGGTCCGCCTCCTCAAGCGCAAGGCTCGCGCGCAGGTTTTCACACCGCACGTCGATCGCAGAGATCTCCGCGTCGATCCGCGCGCGTTCTAGCTTCATGTCCGTATCGTCGATACGTAGAAGGGGGGCGCTCTCCGAGACGATTCGGCCGTCTTCGAGTGCGTCTGAGGTCCAGGCGACCTCACCCTCAACACGGGCGATCGCCCGGAAGCTGCGCTCCGGCACAGCGAGGCCGTAGCCCACGACCCGGGGCAGGACCTCCACTTCCGCGAGCGTCACCACGCGCGCCCGCGTCGTCGGGCTACCGGTCCGGACCTGCTGCGGCGGCGACTTCGTGTTCCAGGACGCCAACAGCAGAACGCCGCCGAGCGCCAGCGGTACAGTGACCGACAGAAACCGCACGATCCTCACTCGCCAAGGGTTCATTCCGGAATCCTCCCGTCCGCCGAACTCGAGAACGTGATCTTCTCAGGACGGAACCGATTACCACAGCGACACTCGTCAACGTTCCGTCGCGAGATGGAGGTCGATCATCTTACAGGAAACACAGCAAATCTCATGACTACTCCCACTATTTGTTGCCCCGAAATTGCACCTTCCATACTATCCGGAAATGGTGGCCGAATCAAATTCGCCGCCATCACGTTCAATCCCGTGGTGTTCCTTTGTTCGGCCGACTCCTAGCTGTTGATTTCACAGCGGTTTGGAGATACCATCCCTGCAACATGTCAAACGCCAATTCCACACTCCATCTCCTGGTCAATGCCGGCGCCGGATGGCTGAATCGCCACCGGAAGCACATCCTTCAATACGATCTCCTTCCACACCCTCCGGCCCGTGAACTGCATGGGAATACAGAGGGTATGAATTCCTTTTGACGTAGGGAGTGGACAAAGAAGAGGCTCCCTCGTACACAAGTACAAGTGTGTTTGTCGGTAGACAAGTGCAAGAAAAACACCTTCCAGCAGCTGCTTCCGTAGTAGCTCGACGAAGAAAAAGGTGAAATTTCATGTGTCCTGTAGCCGGGTCTTGTAGCTCGGAAGACCGGTACGTACGGGATACTAGCAGTCGATAGACGCGGTCCAGGGGCTGCCAATTTCCCCTTCAGTTGCTGAACCGATTTCTCCCCTACCCCGCTTCCAGGCTGAACTCCTTGAAATCGAACCAGAATCCCAGGCCCTGGACTGCGTCCATCTCGGCCTGGACGATGGCCACGTGGCCTTCCTCGATCTCCACGAAGCGGGTGAACAGTTCCTGATCCTTCTCGGGGAGGGTATCGACCATCTTCCGGTAGAAGGCGCTGGTCTCCATCTCCACGTCCAGGGCCTTCTTGAGCATGTTCAGCTCCTTGCCGTAGTCCTTGTCGGACATGCGCTTCTCGAGCTTGCTGACGCCCTCCTGGATGGCCTTGGGCGAGGGGATGACGGTGTCGAGGCCCTCGGTGGTCGCCTTGCCGGTTTCCTTCAGCTCCCGCAGCTTGTCCTGGAGGATATCCAGATGATGTTGCTCCTCTTTGGCCAGGACGCGGAAAACCTTCTTTCCCACCGGATCGGTGGCGGCTTTCATGGCCTCGGCATACACGTTTCGCACCTTGGTCTCGTATTCGATCGAGGTCTTGATGGCCTCTTCCACGTTCATGTTCACCTCCGGGGTATTTGCGCGGTTTTATGTCCTTATTTTCATGAAGAAAGTCCGGGGAAACATAATCCCCCCATGCCCGTCCGTCAACTTCGACTCCGGCGCAGGGCCACACAGTGGGCCAGCTCCCGCCGGGTGCGCAGGCAAGCGTTGCAGGAGATGCAGTCGGCCCGGTCCTGGCCGTCTTTCATGCGGAGGGGAAGGTCGGGCTCCCGGATCAGGGGCCTGGAGAGGCTGATGAAGTCCGCCTCGTCGCTCTGGAGAATCTCCTCCATGACGGCCCGGGTTCGCATGCCGCCCACGAGGAGGATCGGGCAAGTGGCCGCCTCCTTGACTACAACGGCATGGCCGCGAAAGTAGGCTTCCTTTTCCCGGATGTCGATGTCGGGCTGGATGGCCGTGGGTGCGCTCTCGAACATGCCCCCGCTCAACTCCACCGCGTCGATGCCTGCCCCACACAGAGCCCGCACCACCTCGCGGGCCTCTTCCGGCACGATACCGCCGGGAAGACCGTCGTGCACGTTGAGCTTCACCAGCAGGGGATAGTCCTCTCCCACGGCGCGCCGACAGCGCCTGAGCGCTTCCAGGAGAAATCGCCGCCGCCTCTCTGCATCGCCGCCCCAGGCATCGTCGCGTCGGTTTGTATGGGGTGAGGTGAACTGACTGATGAGGTATCCGTGGGCTCCGTGGAGCTGGACCCCGTCGAAGCCCACGTCCCTGGCCCGGGCCGCTGCAGAGGCGAAGGCGTCCAGAGCGGCCTCGATCTCCTCCCCGGTCATGGGCCGGGGCAGGATGCGGGTGGTGGGGTCCGGCACGGCGGAAGGAGCCAGGGCCTCCTGGCCCTCCTCCGGCTTGGCCTGCCGGCCCCCGTGGACCAGCTGGATCACCACCTTCACCTCTCTATCCGCGGCCCGGGTTCTCTCGAGGACGTCCCGCCATCCCTCGGCCTGTTGCCGGGTGGCGAAGCCGGCCTGTAGCGGCGTGCACTTGCCCGACGCCTGGACGTAAGCGTAGCCGGTGATGAGGAGGCCCGCACCTCCCCGGGCGAGGGCCTCGTAGAACGGCGCCAGTGTGGGGGCGACGGTGCCGTCCGGGTGGAAACCACGCTCCGCAGTGGCCGAGCGAACGATGCGGTTCTTGAGGGTCAGGGGGCCGAGGCGGCCGGGGGTGAAGAGAATGGACATGGATTCTTCCTGCTCTGATTTGCGGACAGTTTACCATGAATGGCCGCCCCGCCTGTATAATGGTCAGCACCAGCGAACGAGGAATCACGAGCGAATCCGCCCCTGTACCAAAAATGGAGGTACGCCGTGTTCCGTAAAAGCACCGCACTCGCCCTACTCGCCCTCCTTGCCCTACCGGCCGCGGCCCCCGCCCAGAATCCGGGCGACTGCGTGGCCATGGGCAACCTCACCATCTACTGTTACAACCTGTTCGTCTATGACGTGAATCCGGCCTCCACCAGGATCACGACCCTCTTCCCGCCGAACTGCGGATTCCACCGCAACGGCGGCGCCACCCCCGCGCCCTCGAACGACGGCATCCTGTTTCCCACCAAGCCCCAGATCTCGGGGAAGCTCCAGGTCTACCGCTGCCGCCGCGGAAGCACCGCGGTCATGACCACCCTGCCCGGGCAGTTTGCCTACATCCCGGACATTCTGGTGGACCAGTGCGGCGACCTGATCATCCTGGCTCACGCCACGCCCGCATCCGCGTCCGGCCTCTACCGGTTCTCGGCCGCCGGCAGCCTGAAGAGCACCCTGGCCGCCGGACTCGACGGCGCCATCGCCGCCGAGGAGGATCCGGCCACCGGCGACTTCCTGGTGGCCAAGCCCAGGGGCGATGTCCTGCGCGTTACCCGCAGCGGCCAGGTCACCACCATCGCCGCCGGCGCGCTTCCCGCCGGGGCGGTCAACCTCGACGGGAACCTGCAGACCGAGTTCGCCACCGGCCGGATGCTGGTCACGTGGGGCAAGAACCTCTTCCGTCTGGATCCCACGTCCGGTCGCGTCTCCACCCTGCTGACGGCCGCGAAGGACTTCCTCGGCCTGGCCCACGATCCCGTGCACGGGGGCTACTATCGCACCGACTTGAGCACCATCGTCCGGTACGATCCCGCCACGAACACCGCGGTGAAGATCCTCGGCCTCGGGTCTCACCACATGCTGGGCGACGTGGCCACCTGGGGTGGCCGCATGCTCACCGGTACCGCTCGTCCCGCACCGGGGACTACCTATCCCGTGACCCTCGCCATGGAGGGCGAGGCGGGCAAGGCCTACCAGGCGGCCGCTTCATTTGGCACCCTGCCCGGCATCCAGACCCCGGCGGGCCGCATCCACCTGGTGCCGGACGCCCTCTTCTTCCTGTCGCTCCGGGCACCCTCCCTGTTCCAGGGATTTGCCGGTGTCCTGGATCCGACCGGCACCGCGCTGCTCGGCGTCAAAATCCCGGCCATCCCGGCGCTGCGCGGCCTGCGGTTCTACCTCGTTGCGGTGTCGTACGATGGCGGCGGCTTCCGCCGCATCAGCGAGCCGCTGGGCGTGACCGTGGAATGACCGTCATTGCCGCCACGGGGCGGGCTTCACGCTGAGGACGTCGCCCGTGGCCCTGGGCGGCGCCTCCTTTCCCCGGGGCATGTTGCACCCGAGGCTCACGTAGTAGGTGCCGCGGGCTTCCTCGAAGGACCGGGCATAGGTCGAGGTCGAAAACGTCGCCACGCAGCGCCACATCTCCAGGTCCTCGGTGGTATAGACGGTATTCAGGAAAGCACCTGCTTCCGGACGGGTGCACAGGAGATGGAGGGTCGGGCCGCGCACCAGGGCGTCGGTGATCCACTGGCCCGGAAACGACGGCAGGGAAACGGGCATCTCGTGGGGTGCCTCCAGGTAGTGGAGGCCGCCTTGCGGATTGTCGGGAACGAGGCTGCCGAAGGGCGGCAGGATGACGTGGCCCTTGGCGAAGGCGACGAACTTGCCGTAGCGGGCGGATCTCTTGCGGAGGCCGTGGCCGTCCTGCACGAGTTGGCGCAGCCGGGGGACCATGGGCCGGGCCACGAGGAATCCGTCCTCGAGGTGATAGAAAGTCCTCGACCGGTCCAGGCCGGCCAGGGTTTGCCCGTAAGGAAAGATGAACACCGGGTAGCCGTACGACGGCACGGGTTTCCACGACTTTCCGAAATCCTTCGACTCCATGACCTTCACGCCGTGGTCGGTGGAGACCACGGCATAAAGGCGGCCCCCGGCGTGCGCCAGCTCGAAGACGTGGAGGCCGCGGGGGATGGTGCGGAGCTTCTTCCAGCGCCCCGCCCTCTTCACGTAGAGATTGCCGAAGGCCCAGGACTCCTGGGGGTCGTTGCTCGGCGCCACGAGGCGCTTGCCGAACACGTAGAACACCCCCACCATCTCGTCGGGCGCTTTGTATTCGTGGCGGAAGGTGCGCTTGCCCGGCTTGAAGGAGAGGATGTCCACGGGGCCGGTGTTGCTCCAGTAGTCGCCGCACCCGATGTAGATGCGGCCCCGATAGAGGATCATGTCGCGGATGTTCCGGGAGAAGACCTTGCCGCCCTCGTCCGGGTATCGCTTCCGGTACGGATTGCCCAGCAGGATCACGCGCCGGGCCTCGAGGGTGCTCGGCCCCACGATGCGCGCGGCGGGGAACTTCCCAGCCTGCGCCCGGGAGTCCTGCACTGCCTCCGGAATCGGGACCTGGGTCCGCCGCGTATCGAACGGCCCGGTCACGAAGGCGCCGCTGCGGTCGATATATCCCACCCTGCCCTTCAGGGACACCCGGGCAATGCCGTGGGAGAAGGGCTCGGCGGTGGAGAACTTTGCGGCGATGACCCGCTTTCCCGTACGGTCGATGTATCCCCACTTGAAGTCGACGCGCACCAGGGCCAGGCCCTCGGAAAAGAGGCCGACCTTGTTGTACTTCGGAGCCATGCGCATGCGGCCGGTGCGGTCGATGAGGCCCCAGGGGCCGTCCACCTCGGGCTTGACGCCGGCCAGCCCCTCGGTGAAGGGATTGGCCCCCCAGAATCTTCGCCGGATGACGAAGGCGCCGGTGCGGTCGATGTAGCCGGCGTCGCGGCCCCCGGCCTCGACGTAGGCCAGGCCCTCGGAGAAGTTGTCCACCCAGTAGTAACGCGCCGGGAAGACGACCTCGCCGGCCCGGTCCACGAAGCCCCAGCGGCCGTTCAGGCGCACGGGCGCCAGGCCCTCCGTGAAGTCCCAGGCCCGCTCAAACCGGGGCGGGATAACGAAGTCCAGGGTCCGGTCCACGAAGCCCCAGCCATCGCGGGTACACGCTGCGGCGAGGCCCTGGTGAAAGGGCCGGGCGTCTTTGAACCGTACCGGCCCCGACGAGCGCCCCGCGCGGTCCACATAGCCCCACCCGTCGCTGGAGCCCACGGCGGCAAGGCCCTCGGTGAAGAAGTGGATGCGCGGGTAGCGCGCCTCGACGGCCACGCGGCCGCGCCGGTCCAGGAATCCCCACAAACCCCCGATCCGGAATGGCGCCATGCCGTTTGAGTAGGGGGCGATGTAGGTAAACCGGGGCTTCACCGCCATCAGGCCGTCTCGCTCCACAAGGCCCCACTTGCCCGCCTCGAAGATCGGTACCGGCTGGCGGAGGGGGACCTCCTGCGTGGAAGTCGGGGCCGCCAAGGCGAGAACAACGAATCCCACCATAACCGGGAGCATTGCGGACGTGGGTACGAAACTGGACATCGTGTTCTTCCCCTTGAAGCACGAGCGCCAGGATAGCACGTGGCGGGAAAAACCGGGAATCCCGTTCATTTTTTCCGGGACCGACCTTATCATCCCGGAAATCGTTCCGTCCTCGAGAAAGGTACCGAGCATGAACTCCACCCACCCCACCCGGAGGAGATTCCTCAAGACCGTGGCGGCCGGCTCGGCGGCCCTGGCCCTGCCTGGATGCCTGCGCGATGCCGGCCTCCAGGCCGTGGGCGACTCCCGCCCCCCCAACATCGTGGTCATCTTCACCGACGACCAGGGCTACACCGATGTGGGCGCGTACGGGGCCGAGGGCTTTTCGACCCCCAACCTGGACGCCATGGCGACCGAGGGTGTTCGGTTCACGAACTTCTACACGGCGCAGCCCGTTTGCTCGGCTTCGCGGGCGGCGCTGCTCACGGGATGCTACCCCAATCGCATCGGCATCACCGGGGCCCTGGGACCGAGGAGCAAGCGTGGGCTGCATTCAGGCGAGGTGACCCTGGCCGAGGTCTGCAAGTCCAGGGGCTACGCCACCGCCATCTTCGGCAAGTGGCACCTGGGCCACCACCCGGAGTTTCTTCCCACGCGCCACGGCTTCGACGAGTTTTACGGCCTCCCCTACTCAAACGACATGTGGCCGCTCCATCCAGAGTACGTGGACCTGCCGCCGAAACTGGCAAAGCGAAAGCGCGGCTATCCCGACCTGCCGCTCTACGAGGGCGAGCGCATCGTGAATCCGAAGGTCACACCCGAAGACCAGGAGGAGTTCACCACGGAGTTCACGCGCCGGGGCGTGGACTTCATCCGGCGGAACCGACACCGCCCGTTCTTCCTCTACCTGCCCCACCCCATGCCGCACGTGCCGCTCTACGTGTCCGAGAAGTTCAGGGGCAAGTCCGATCAGGGATGCTACGGCGACGTCATCATGGAGATCGACTGGTCGGTGGGTCGTATCCTCGATGCCCTGAAGGAATGCGGCATCGACGACAACACCCTGGTCATCTTCACCGCCGACAACGGGCCGTGGTTGTCGTACGGGAACCACGGCGGATCGGCCCGGGGATTGCGCGAGGGCAAGGGCACCACCTGGGAGGGGGGCGTCCGGGAGCCCTGCATCATGCGCTGGCCGGGCAAGATTCCCGCGGGCAGCGTGTGCGACGAGCCGGCCATGACCATCGACATCCTGCCCACGGTGGCGAAACGCATCCACGCCTCCCTGCCCGACCACGCCATCGACGGCCTGGACATCTGGCCGCTCCTGGCCGGCACGCCGGGAGCGAAGTCCCCCCACGAAGCGCTCTACTTCTACTACCGCCTGGGCGAGCTCCAGGCCCTGCGTTCCGGGAAGTGGAAGCTGGTCTTCCCGCACAGGTATCGCAGCCTCACGGGCACGGCCGGGCAAGACGGCAAGCCGAACGGCTATTCGCAGAAGCGGTGCGGTCTGGAGCTCTACGACCTGGACAGCGACCCGGGCGAGCGTGACGACGTGAGCGCCAGGCACCCCGGCGTGGTCAAGGGCCTGCAGGCCCTTGCAGAGAAGGCGCGGGAAGACCTCGGAGATTCCCGGACCAAGCGCAAGGGAAAGGGCCGACGGCCACCCGGACAGGTGAAGAAATAGGCGTGGGCCTCGCCTGTTGAAAAACGGCGAGAAGGCGCTATTTTTTCTCCCGTTGCATCAGTCCTTCATGGCGCAGTCGTATCTAAGCTGGTCATAAGATCCGTTTGACGGAAATTCCGTCCGGGGCTCACCTGACCGGGTGCGTCCAGTTCTGGAGAACCGATGACCGTTCTCTACACCTTTTTGATCCTGTCCGGATTCTGGATTCTCCTCTCCGGGAATTTCGATGCCTTCCACCTGATCCTCGGTGCGCTCAGTTGCGGCCTCGTGAGCTTCCTATCCCACGACCTGCTCTTCCAGAAACGGGACGAGAAGGGGCGCCTGGCCACGGCATGGCGGTTCGTCCTCTACCTACCGTGGCTCTTCTGGCAGATCTTCCTGGCCAACCTGCACGTGGCCTCTCTGGCCCTCCATCCCAGGGCCAGTGACCACCTCGACCCGAGGATCATCCGGTTCAAGTCGAAGTTGAAGAAGGACATCGCCCGGGTGACCCTGGCCAACTCCATCACCCTGACTCCCGGCACCATCACGGTCCACGTCCTGGAGGACGGTGAGTTCGTGGTCCACGCCATCACGCCCAAGGCGGCGGGGGACCTGTCGGGTGAGTTCCAGGGGGAGATGGAAAAGCGCATCGCGTGGATATTCAAAGAGGAAGGACGATGAGCGTCTTCTTGATCGTCGCCGGAGCCGGGCTCCTCTGCATCTCGCTGCTACCCCTCTACCGGGTGGTGTTTGGCCCGACGAGCATTGACCGCGTCATGGGCGTCAACGTCATCGGCACCAAGACCACGGTGTTGCTGATCATCATCGGGACCATCTACCACCGCGTGGAGATGTTCGTGGACATCGCCCTGGCCTACGCGCTGCTCAACTTCATCGCCACCCTGGGGATCTCGCGGTTCTTTCTGCACCGCCGAACCCTGGCGGCAAGATCGCGGAAGCCGGCGGGCGAGAAGGGAGGGGACGCATGATCGTCACCGCCGTGGCCGTGGCCCTCATCGTGGCCGGATTCTTCTTCTTCCTCGCCACGAGCATCGGCATCGTCCGATTCCCGGATTTCTATAGCCGACTCCACGCCGCCGGCAAGGGCGACACCCTCTCCACGGTGCTGATCCTGTCGGGTCTCGCCCTCTACAACTTGAACCACTTCTCCGGCTCCACCCTCCTCGTGAGCATCAAGATCATGTTCATCGTCGTGTTCATCTTCATGGCGAGCCCGGCGGCGAGCCACGCCATGCTGGACGCGGGATTCCATTCCGGCGCCGAGCCCTGGACACGGAAGGGCGGGAAGAAGGAATGATCTGGCAGCTCGATCTCATCCTGCTGACCCTGGTCGTGATCTGCGCCATCGCCGCCATCACCGTGAGGGACCTGCTGAACGCCGCCATCATCCTGGGAGCTTACAGCTTCCTCATGTGCCTGCTCTGGACCGAAATGGGCGCGGTGGACGTGGCCTTCACCGAGGCCGCCGTGGGCGCGGGCGTGAGCACCATCTTCTGTGTCGCCGCCGTGTTCCAGACAGCGAGGAGGACCAAAGATTGAAAGTCCTGGGCTTCATCGCGGTGGTGGTCACCGGTCTCATGCTCGCCGTGGCCGTCAATGACTTCCCCGCCTGGGGGGATCCGCACTCTCCCGCGAGCCGGCACCTCTCTCCGCACTTCATCACCCAGGCCGAGAAGGAGACGGCGGTGCCCAACATGGTCACAGCGGTGCTGGCCGACTACCGGGGCTTCGACACCCTGTTCGAGACGGCGGTGATCTTCACGGCCGGCGTGGCGGTGATCCTGGTGCTGCGGAGATTCCGGAGGACCCGAGAAAAGCACCTGCCCGAGGACCGGACGCCCGAGCTGGTCCACAAGGACGTCATCACGCGCACCATCGTGCGCCTGCTGGTTCCCTTCATCCAGCTCTTCGCCCTCTACGTGGTGATGCACGGCCACCACAGCCCGGGCGGGGGATTCCAGGGGGGCGTCATGCTCGGGGCCAGCTTCATCCTCCTCGCCATCACCTACGACCTCGAGACGACCCTGAAGCGTCTCGGCGAGAAGAAGAACGTCATCCTGGCCAACGTGGGCGTCCTCCTCTACGCGGGCATCGGCGCGGTGTGCTTGGCCCTGGGCCTCAACTTCCTGGACTACTCCGCCCTGAGCAAGATCCTGCCCGCCACGGACGCCATCATGGCACGGTCCCACGGCATGCTGGGCATCGAGATCGGCGTGGCCATCGCCGTCATGGCCATCATGGTGGCCATCTACGCCAACCTGGCCTCCCGGGGTAGATACTACAAGGGCCTTTGAGAAAGTGGATCCTGATTCATGGACATGATCGTCGCGAAATACAACTACTGGATCTACATACTCCTGATGATGATCGGCCTCTACGCCATGATCAGCAAGAGGAACCTGGTGAAGAAGGTCATCGGCATGAACATCTTCCAGACGGCCATCATCCTCTTCTACGTCTCCACCGGCGCCAAGCGGGACGCCACCATTCCCATCCTCGAACACGGCCATGATGCAGCCCACACTGCCGTCAACGCCGCGGCCTACGTGAATCCCCTGCCCCACGTCCTGATGCTGACGGCCATCGTCGTCTCCGTGGCCACCCTGGGCGTGGCCCTGGCCATCGTTCTGAGGATCTACCGCCGCTACGGCACCCTCGAAGAGGACGAGATCCTGGAGCAGATCCGATGAGCCAGCTGCCGATCCTCATCGTCGTCGTCCCGCTGTTTGCAGCCCTGGCCATCAGCTTCGCCGGCCTCGTGAACAGGAAGCTCTGTCTTCCCCTGGCGGTGGTGGCCATGGCCGTGTCGCTCGCGGCGTCGGCCGGCACTCTGGGCCGGGTCCTCGAGGAGGGCGTCATCCGGTATCGCCTCGGTGGCTGGCCGCCGCCCTTCGGCATCGAATACGTCATCGACCACCTGAACGCCATGGTCCTGGTGCTGGTGTCCTTCGTGGGCCTGGCGGCGGCCGTCTACTCGAAGCGGTCCATCGAGGAGGAGATGCCCGACAAGATCCCCCAGTTCTACACGCTCTTCGTGCTCCTGGTCACGGGGCTCCTCGGCATAACTATCACCGGCGACGCCTTCAACCTCTACGTGCTGCTGGAGATCGCGGCCCTGACGAGCTACGCGCTCATCGCTGCCGGCAAGGGCCGGGCGCAGCTCTCGAGCTTCAACTACCTGATCATGGGCACCATCGGAGCCTGCTTCTACCTTCTCGGCGTCGGGCACCTCTACATCCTGACGGGCTCCCTGAACATGCCCGACCTGCACCAGCTCCTGACGGGCATGTACGCCACCTACGCCGTCCAGGTGGCCTTCGTCCTGATCCTGGTGGGGCTCTGGGTGAAGATGGCCTTCTTCCCGGTCCACGGCTGGCTGCCCAACGCCTACACCCACGCGCCCTCGGCCACGAGCTGCCTCATGGCGCCGCTCATGACCAAGGTCTCGGTCTACGTCATGGTCCGGATCATGTTCTCGGTGTTCTCGCCGGAGTTCACCTTCGAGACCTTCATCCTCCACGACGCCATCGTGTGGCTCGCCGTGGTGGCCATCGTGGCGGGTTCGCTCCTGGCCCTGGCCCAGAAGGACTTCAAGAAGATGCTCACCTACCTCATCGTCGCCGAGGTGGGGTACATGGTGGGCGGTGTCTGGCTGGCCAACCGGGACGGCATCACAGGTGCCGTCCTGCACATCCTCAACGACGCCATGATGACCTTCTGTCTCTTCATGGTGGCGGGCATCGTGGTCTACAAGACCGGGGGGCACCGCATCGAGAACATGCGAGGCCTCTTCCGGAAGATGCCCTTCACCATGGCGGCCTTCACCGTGGGGGCGCTATCCATGATCGGTGTGCCGCCCACGTGCGGGTTTTTCAGCAAGTGGTACCTGATCCTGGGCGCCATCGATGCCGGCCAGTGGGGCTACATGGCCGCGTTGATCTTCTCGAGCCTGGTAAACGCCGTGATCTTCTTCCGTATCATCGAGGTGGCCTTCTTCAGTGCATCCGGCGAGGAGCACACCCCCGAACCCAGGGACGAGGCGCCCCTGACCATGCTGGTGCCGCTGGGGGTGGTGGCCGTGCTCCTCATCGTCCTCGGCATCGCGGCCGGTGAAATCGTGGAAACCGTGATTCGCTTCACCGTGCCCGCCGGGATCGGAGGCTGACGGGGATGCGGCGAGTGTTAATGACATGAATACTGTAGATCCGGCAAACATAGTCGACTCGATCAAGCCGCTCGTGGCGGTGCTGATCTCGCTGGCGGCCATCGGTGCGATCCTCCTGTCCGGGCGGAGGGCAAACCTTCGCGAGGGCTGGACCTTCCTTGCCGGCGCGGCCAAACTCGCTGTCGTGGCCTCCATGGTCCCGCTGGTCCTCCAGGGCAAGGTCCTCGACTGCACCCTGTTCTCGCTCTCTCCCGGCCTGGCCGTGAAGTTCCGCGTCGACGCTCTGGGCCTGCTCTTCGCGCTGGTGGCCTCGTCGCTGTGGATCGCCACGTCCGCCTTTTCCATCGGCTACATGCGGGGACTGAAGGAACACGGCCAGACGCGCTACTTCTCCTTCTTCGCCCTGGCCCTGTCGGCCACCATCGGCGTGGCCTTCTCCGCCAACCTCCTGACCCTGTATCTCTTCTACGAGATCCTCTCCCTGGCCACCTATCCCCTGGTGACCCACCACCAGGATAAAAAGGCGCGGTCCTCGGGGCGCAAGTACCTGACCTACATCCTGGGGACCTCCATCGCGTTCGTGCTGCCGGCCATGCTGGTGTGCTACAGCTTCACCGGAACCCTCGACTTCACGGGCGGCGGATTCCTGGCCGAAGCCGGTGCGTCCAAGACCACCATGACGGTGCTGCTCCTCATGCTGGTGTTCGGATTCGCCAAGGCAGGCATCATGCCGTTTCACGCCTGGCTCCCCGCAGCCATGGTGGCGCCCACGCCGGTGAGCGCCCTGCTCCACGCCGTGGCCGTTGTCAAGGTGGGCGCCTTCTCCATCCTGCGCGTGATCACAGGGGTGTTCGGCACGGGATACCTCGAATCCCTCGACCTCGGCACCGTGGTGTGCTGGATCGCGGCCTTCACGGTCCTCACGTCGTCCCTTATCGCCCTCTCCCAGGACGAACTGAAGAGGCGGCTGGCCTTCTCCACCATCGGCCAGCTCTCCTATATCGTAATGGGCGCGGCGCTCCTCTCACCCCGGGGCGTGACGGGCGGCATGGTGCACGTGGCCATGCACGCCTTCGGCAAGATCACCCTCTTCTTCTGCGCCGGCGCCATCTTCGTGGCCACGGGAAAGAAATACATCAGCGAGATGGTGGGCATCGGGTGGAGGATGCCCCTCACCCTGTTCGCCTTCTTCATCGGATCGCTGAGCGTCATCGGACTCCCGCCCTGCGGGGGATTCATCAGCAAGTGGTACCTGGTCCTCGGCACCCTCGATGCGAATCAGCTCCCCATGCTCTTCGTGCTGCTGGGCAGCTCCCTGCTGAACGCGGCCTACTTCATGCCCATCGTCTACCGGGCCTTCTTCTGCACCCCGGAAGCGTCGCAGTTCGAGAAGAAGGTGGATGAGGCGCCGCTCTTCTGTCTGGTGCCGCTGCTGGTGACGGCGGCGATTTCCATCGTACTCTGTTTTTATCCGCAGCCCTTCATGGACCTGGCCCGCCTGGCGGTGGCTGGATTGCATTAGGAATATGGCCGTGAGTGAACACGAAGAAGAAAAAATGGAGCTGGGTCACGATCCCGTGCCGGGGTACAGGCCCGCCTTCTTCATCCTCTTCACCCTGAGCGCGCTCTACCTCCTGCTGCTCTTCTTGAGAGCCATGTGAGGGGCGTCATGGGCAAGAAGAAACACATCTTCGACGATCCGAAAAACGTCAAGCGGCTCCTGGTGGGGTTCTTCGTGGTGGTGGGGCTGCTGCTCTGCCTGGACTTCTTCGTCCACAAGCACGCCAGCTTCCCCTGGGAGGAGGGATTCGGGTTCTACGCCATCTTCGGCTTCGTGGCCTGTGTCTGCCTGGTCCTGGCCGCCAAGTACGTCCTCCGCCCCCTGGTGAAACGCGGGGAGGACTTCTATGAGTAACGCCATCCCCCCTGCTGCAATCTTCATTCTGGGCGGCCTGCTGATTCCGCTTTTCCGGGGCAAGTTAAAGGCGGCATGGATGCTGCTGCTGCCGGTTCTCGGCCTCGTGAACGTGCTACTGCTCACCGAGGGCGATCACTGCAAGGTCGCCTTCCTGGACATGGAGCTCGTCTTCCTCCACGTGGACCGCCTCAGCCTGCTCTTTTCCTACATCTTCCACCTCATCACCTTCATCGCCGTCCTCTTCGTCCTGAACATGCCGAGGAACGAGGAGTACGTGGCCGGCTTCGTCTACGCCGGCAGCGCCCTGGGCGTCATCTTCGCGGGCGACCTCTTCTCGTTCTTCGCCTTCTGGGAGATGCTCACCATCGGATCGGTGTTCCTCATCTGGGCCCGGCGAACCCAGGCGTCCCTGGACGCGGGATTCCGCTATCTGCTGGTCCACGTGGTGGGCGGCCTCATCCTGCTGGCCGGCATCGTCATGCACGTCCACGAGAAGGAGTCCCTGGCGTTCACCTTCATCGGTCTCGACGGCACGGCCTCGTGGTTCATCTTCATCGGCATGGGCATCAACTGCGCCTGGCCCGCTCTGCACGCCTGGCTGGTGGACGCCTACCCCGAGGCCACCATCGGCGGGGTGATCTTCCTCAGCGCCTTCACCACCAAGACGGCCGTCTACGCCCTGGCCCGGGGATTCCCCGGCACCGAGCTTCTCATCTACATCGGCGTGGCCATGGCCGCCTTCCCCATCTTCTACGCGGTCATCGAAAACGACCTGCGCAAGGTGCTTGCCTACAGCCTCATCAACCAGGTGGGCTTCATGGTGGTGGGCATCGGCATCGGCACGCCCCTGGCCCTGAACGGCGCCACGGCCCACGCCTTCAACGACATCCTGTTCAAGGCCCTGCTCTTCATGTCTCTGGGGGCGGTTATGTTCCGCACCGGAAAGATCAACGCCACGGACCTGGGCGGCCTCTACAAGTCCATGCCGCTCACCGCACTCTTCTGCTGCATCGGTGCCGCGTCCATCTCCGCCTTTCCGCTCTTCAGCGGCTTCGTGAGCAAGTCCATGGTCATGGATGCCGCCGGCCAGGGGCAGATGACGGCGGTGTGGCTCCTCCTGCTCTTCGCCTCGGCCGGCGTCTTCCACCACGCGGGCATCAAGATCCCGTTCTTCGCCTTCTTCGGCCACGACGCGGGCCACCGGGTGAAGGAGGCACCACTGAACATGCTCATCGCCATGGGCATCGCGGCGGCGCTCTGCATCTTCAACGGATCCTATCCGGCGGCCCTCTACAGCCTCCTGCCCTGGCCCGTGGACTACGAACCCTACACCGCCGCCCACGTGGTGGCCCAGACCCAGCTGCTCTTCTTCTCGGCCCTGGCCTTCAGCCTGCTGCTGCTGTCGGGCATCTACCCCGCGGAGATGCGGGCCGTCAACGTGGACGCCGACTGGTTCTACCGCCGTGGCAGCCGCCTCTTCTACCGGGTCTTCGACACGACGCTGAACAGCCTGAACCGCGCCGCGGCCCGGGTCTTCATGCAGGCCCTGCCGGCCGGCCTCCATCGCCTCACCCGGGACGGGCCGGGGAACATCGCCCTCCTGTTCCTGGTGCCCTTCTGGGCCCTGGCGGGCATCGACCCCGAGGACCGGGCCGCCCGCACGGAGTTGTTCCTCCGGAAGATGCGCACGGGCACGCTGCCCATCGGCCTCATCGCCCTTTCGGTAATCATCTGCCTGGGGGTTCTCTGCTTCTTCAGTGGGTGGTTGTAGCGGGGGCCTTGCGCCCCTTGGCAGGATCGGGTATTAACAGATAGGGTATGAACGTATCCGAATCGGGTCGGTGCGACGGCGTAATATCATGGCGATCCTGGAATTCGTGGTGCAGGAGGGAATCATGCAACTGATACGGGTCTTCCTTGCTCTCGCACTGCTCGGGGGGGCCGTGTCCGGCCAGGTCGTGGACGGCGACTTTCTGATCGTGGCGCGTGGATCCGTCACACAGCGCGATTTTGTCATCAAGGTCGACCGATCCACCGGCATCTGTTCGACGTTTCTGCCGCCGATCATCGGGTGGAAACCGATGTGGCTACGGATGTCGGCGGACAACAAATACCTCGTCGTGAGTTACTTCGGTCTCTACAATCCGAGTTCCATTTCCACGGCCCTCATGTCTTACTATCCGGGCGGCTCCTTCTCGCCGAAGATCATAATAAGTGACTCTGTAATGGAGTTCCAGCTCGACCACGATGACCGCTGGATCATGCCAGCGGCCGATCGAGGGGGCAGCGTATTGCTGGCATACGAGGACACGAATAACCGCATCACGACGTTGTTCAACTGGCCGTCCACGAACAGATTCCTGGATATCCTGTGTACGGATAGAGACCCGGGATTCCCACCGTATGTTCTGGTATCCAATGTTCTGCTTCCATCATTTTCATCAACGATATTCAGAAGTGACCGACACGGAATCCTCGCGACAATCATTCAAACGCCGCACCTGATATATGATACTGAACTCGAGCCGGCCACCGGCGATACCATCATCTCGTCGTCTTACAGAACCTCGGGCTTTCACAGGATGACAAAAACCGGCATCCTCACTACCGTTACTACGACAGTAGCTGGACCCGGATACATCAAGTTCGAATCCGATGGGACATTCTGGAGCATTTGTGGCCAAAACAACGCTACTGTCCTGGCGAAACTGGACGGAGCGGGACACGTCCTGGGCACGATCCCCATCATCGGTCTACCAAGTGGGTACAGCTTATACGGTCTGGAGATCTTCGGCTGGAGGCGGTTGACCTGTAACGGTTCAGGCAAGCCCGGAACCGCGGTGCACGTCAACCTGCAGAGCCAGCGGCAGGGGGACGGGAACCGGCCGTACCAGCTCGCGTGCAGCTTCGCTCGCCGGCCGGGCATGCGTCTCAAGAACGGGGAGCGCCTGGATCTGTGCGTCAACGACCCGCTGTTCCTGGCCTCCGCCACGAATCGCCTGCCGGGCATCCTCCAGGGCTTCCAGGGCACCACCGACGCCTCGGGATACGCCTCGGCCCGGGCTGAGGCATCCCCTCATATTATTCCAAATGTAGCGGTCTCGGCAGCGTGCTCTC
>CAZAKZ010000096.1:0-22095 GCA_964485695.1 uncultured Planctomycetota bacterium
CAAAAATACTCTCAGAATCGATGGGTGTCATGCAGGCTTGCCGAAAGGACACTATTTTCTGACCACGGCCCATCTCCTGGAGAAATCCGACCGGGTCTGGGTGGCGGTCTTTTCAAAAGAAGAGATGCCGGTCTGGAAGTCTGCCCGGGTCCTGGACTCGGATTCCAGACTTGATGTCGCTCTATTATGGCTTGTGGACTCGTATTACGACGATTCCTTCCGGGTTCAGTGGCGTTCAGAGCCCCTTGGGCCGGGAGCCCAGGTGATCCTCCTCATTGCCACCCCCGGGGGTCGACCTGGGATCTTGAAAGCCGGCGTGATCCAGGCCGGCCGCCTCAGGGCGGGGCCCTGCCTGAGCCCGGGGATGAGCGGCGCGGGGATTTTCAGTAGTGGACGCCTGTCTGGCATATTATATGGACGGAAGAAGATGAAGGTCTTCCCAGGGGCCCCGGAGGGACGGTACGTTTCGATCCGGGATATCCGTAAGGTCCTGGGAAAGAAATTCGAGTTTCTGGTTACGGGAAAACTCCCCACCGAGCCGAGATGAACCTGAAAGTGGGATTGAGGGAGGAGCGGGATCGCGGCGTTTTTCGTAGGGTACGAAAACGCGGTGCCGGGAGAAGTCCATCACAGATTACGAGGAGTTACTTCGCCATGCGTACAAGCCTATTTGCGGCCTTGCTGACTGGAATGCTCTGGGTCGGACTGGGGGCTCAGGTGATCAAGCACGTGCAGCCCCAGAAACAGAAACCCCTGAAACTGCCTCCCATCGAGGAGGTCCAGAAAGAGATCGAGGAGGCCAAAGCGATCCGTGGCGTCCAACCGCCCACGGGAGAAACGCTCATGAAGGCGGCCGGGACTCTGGATGGCGAGAAGATCACTCTCGACGAGGTGCTGGACGAGGTGATGGTCAAATACGGCCCGCCCTTCGTGCAATTCCTGGCCTCCCAGGCCATGCTGAAGATGGAGGTGTTAAAGCGAGAGGTCCAGGTCTCAGACGAGGATCTCCTGGAGGAAGTGCGGTACTACAAGGCGCAAACGCCCACCAAGGCGACCCTCAAGGAACAACTCGTGAAGAGCCGCAAGGGATGGAACTGGCTCAAGAATACCCTCACCACTCGGGCCGCCATCGGCAAGATCATGAAGGCAGACCAGAACATCACCACGCCCGGACCTCCCAACCAGTTTCTGATGCAGATCTGGGCCGGTGGAGTGGCCAAGAAATACCAGATCGAGATGAAGAAGGAGAAGCTCCCCTCCGGCTGTCTGGCGAGGATCCAGACCACCTGGGGACTGGGGACGGTTCTCACCAAGGTGAAGTCAGCCAGAGACGCCGGGAAGCCTTACGCCCTCGGGCGTGAGAAGACGGACACCGGGGAAGTCCTCGTCTTCACCCCTCCGGGGGGTGGCTGGCCGAGATTCTACATCCCCAACGTCAAGGTCAAGGTCACCCGGAATTCCGGAACGGCTTCGGGCCCGAGCGAGATCTCGGCAGAGGAGGTCCTGAACCAGGTGGTGGGAGGAACCGGTGGAGTCTCCGCGCAGATCATGATCTACGGCGAGGACGGAAAGACGCCGCTACTGAGCCTGCCCCATATCGACGTGTCCCGGCGCCAGGTGGCGAACATGCCGCCGGAAAAGGTCGCCTTGATGGAGGCGATCCAGGTCATCCTGAAGGGCCAGGCCGTTGTGGACAAGGAGAACTTCCAGGTCAAGCCCAATGAAGGCAAGGGCCCGATCTTCGACATTCCAAGAACCGTGTACGAGTCCATCCATTCTCCATTCCGGGTACGGATCATCGACGTGCTGGCCGGGCTGGAAGGGGCGAAGCGGACGGCGGCCCTGGTCCTCGTTCTTGCGAGAAATGACGAGGCCGACTTCGTGATGCTGCCACCCGTGCCCGTGGCGATGAAGACCCTCGTCGACCGGGCTGCCGCTCTGGATTTCATTTTCGGAACCCTCAAGCTCGCCCAGTTCGAGGATTCCCTTGATAATCTGGCCCGGTTCAAGGCGGTGAAGAAGGTATTTGCAGGACACCTGCCCGGAATGCCGACCGCGGACAAGCCCGCCTCTCCCTGGGGCGTCATCACCGTGGATGAAAAGGCCGTGGCGGATCGCATCGCCAAGGAGCGCAACAAGTACGAAGGTTCCAGGTCCATGTTTTCCTGGGAGATGATCTGCGGGATTCTCAACAAGACGGTCCCCGAGGAGATGCGCCGATTCTGGGTGGGCAACGGCGTGGATCAGATCATCGGAACCGAGGTGGACATGGCCACGCTCAAACAGTATTTCGAGGACAACGTCGAGAACTTCGGGGTGGCCACGGTGGAGGCCAATCACATTCTCATCCAGATGAAGGACGAGAGGACGGGCCGCATTCAATGGGAGAAGGCCAGAAAGAAGGCCGAGGAGATCCTGGCCATGATCCGGACCGGGGCCAGTTTCGATGCCATGGCCGAGAAGTTCTCCGAGGACCCGACCACGAAGGACAAGGGGGGTGACCTGGGCCTCTTCACCGTGGTGAGCCGCTACGATCTCGACCTCTGCAAGGCCATCTTCGCCATGGAGCCCGGCCAGATATCCTCCAAGCCGATCCGGACCCAGCTGGGATACCACATTGCCAGGCTGCGGAAGAAGGAGCCCCCGAACTGTAAAAAGTACCCCTTCGATCCCGAGGCGGTCAAAGATTTCCGCCAGCAGGAACTCAGGGACGAGTGGCTTCAGAATAACGTCTACAGCAAGATCAAGCTCGAGAATTTCCTGGAAGACCTGATGCTGTAGCGGTTCCGATATTCGATCTTCTCCGGGGGGCCGGGCAGCGGCCGGGCCCCCTCACCCCTCCTCCTGTATTGCATTTTCCATGCCCTGGATTCTATGATGGTCGGAGTCGGATTGCGGCTGGCACCGCAGGGTGGCCCCGATTCCCCCGGCCCCGCACCGGAGGGGTATTCCCGGGAATCCGGGACAATATGCACAAACCTAGAGAAGTAGACCCGTCGTGGCTGAAACTTGCTGTGAGGATCGAGGATGTCCGGACGATACCTATTTAGCCGCTTTCACCGCCGGTTCCCGTGGAGGTGCCCCTGGCGCGGGAGCCCGGTACCGGCCCTCATCGTGGCCTTGCTCGCCGGATGCGGGGGATGTGAATCGTCCCCCGGAGAATCGGACCGAACCAGGGAGTCGAAGGTGATTCAACCCAGATCTCCGGATGGCGCCGGCCCTGGAGGCGGCGTGTCCGACACGGAACTGGACATCCGGCAGCGCCACCGGCTGGTGAAAAGCCTGGCCGGATCGATCCGGAATGCCCGGGTTCTCGAGGCCTTGAACAAGGTCAAGCGCCACGCCTTCGTGCCGCCTGCCCTGAAGTCCAGGGCCTACGATGACGAACCCCTGCCCATTGGCGAGGACCAGACCATTTCCCAGCCCTGGGTGGTGGCCAGGATGACCGAGTTGCTCGCCCTCGATGCGAAGAGCCGGGTGCTGGAGATCGGGACGGGAAGCGGGTATCAGGCCGCCGTCCTCGCTCGCCTGGCCGAAAAGGTCTATACCATCGAGATCATCGAAACCCTGGCCCGGCGAGCACGCAAAACCCTGGAGGGCCTGGGCTACGGAAACATCCACTTCCGGATCGGGGACGGATATGCGGGGTGGCCCGAGGCCGCACCCTTCGACGCCGTTATCATCACCGCCGCCGTGGACCACCCGCCGACGCCGCTCCTCAAGCAGCTGAAGGTGGGCGGGCGCATCGTGCTTCCCCTCGGTTCCTCCCAATCGGTCCAGTACCTGACCCGGATCACCCGGACCGAGACCGGGTACGAGAGGGAGAAGTTCGCGTCCGTTCGGTTCGTGCCCATGACCGGAGAGGCCCTTCGATAGTCGACCCCGGGGATTGCGTGAAAGAAAGCGACGACCGCATGGACATCCTGCCCTCCCGGGAAGCGGAGATCCGTCTGGAGAAGCTGGTCCTGGAGACCGGAGAACTCCGGAAGAAACGCAACCTGCCGGATGTCGGCAACCGGCTCTTCAACCTTCAGCTGGACACCAACAACCTGTGCAACCTCCAGTGCAAGGAGTGCAACGTTCATCTCATCCGGGATGTGGTCCACCCCACGCCCATGACGCAGGAGATCCTGGAGATCGTGGCAGACCAGGTATTTCCCTACTGCAACGACGTCAATTTCGCTGCCCTGGCCGAACCCTGGATGTCCCCGGTCATCGAGGATGCCATGGATCTCGCCCGGGCCCGGGGCGTTCCGTTCCTGCAGATGATCTCCAATGCCCTGCTCCTCACGGAGCGTCGAGCCCGGAAGCTCATCGATATCCAGTTCGACAGGCTCTCGGTGAGCACCGACGCGGTCACTCAGGAAACCTATGCCCGGATCCGGGGCGCGAAGCTGGGCAAGGTGGTGCAGAATCTCGAGCGACTCAAGGATCTGAAAGCCAGCCTGGGTTCGGAGAAGCCGCAGGTCAAGTTCAACTTCGTCATGATGCGGTCCAACCTGCACGAGATGCCGGCCATGGTGGATTTTGCCCACGGCCTGGGCGCCGAAATTATCGATTTCCGGCTGCCTTTCCTCCTGAAACCGCAGGGCCTCGAGGACGAGCTTCCAAACCGGGACCCGGATCTCATGGACCTGATGATCGAGGAGACCCGCCGCCGCATGGAAGACCTCGGCCTTTCCGTGGAGCAGATGCCGGAGACCCATGCCGCCCGGGTTGCCCGGGGCTATGCCTCCCCCGAGGTGAATCCGGAGCCGGGCCCCCTGGCGGACAACACCCCGCACTGCGACGCCCCCTGGGGATTCCTGGTCATCTGGCCCACGGGGACGATCCACCCGTGCTGCTCCCCCTACATGCTGGCCGGGGAGCCCATGGGCAGCCTCCGGGAGCACTCCTTTGCCCAGATCGTGACCGGACCCCAGTACGAGGCGCTGCGGGCTTCCCTCCTAGCGGGACGGTTCTCTGATGCGTGCGCCCGGTGCAAGGCCACCGATTTCCTGGCTTCGTACGACCTGAGGCCGGGCGATACCCTGGACGTGGGGCCCCGGCTCCCCGTGGTCGGAAAGCCGGGTCCCTCCTGACCCGGGCGAACGGGGGGCCCGGGCGAATCGGTGCTGGGCGTCCTCCCTCATGTCACGCGGGCAGATCCCCGCTCTACGGGCCTCTATCAGCGTTTGAACATGTAGACCCGACGGTCGGTGCTCACTACGAAGACATGCTTGCCTGCGATGAGGGGGCTGGTCAGGATGGGTCCGCCGGTCTGGAATCGCCACAGGAGTTGACCGGAATCCAGGTCGAACACCCAGAGAAAACCGTCCTTCGAGCACAGGTAGAGCTTCCCGTCCTCGACAACCGGGGGCGCTGCGAGGGTGCCTTTCGTCCGGTAGAGGCTGATCTCACTTCCGTCCGTGATGCGCAGGCGCCGCACGAGCTTGTCGGTGGTGGCGACGAGGATGTCCTCTCCGTACTGAACGGGCCGGGACGTGGAACCGCCCACCCTGGCCTTCCACAGGAGCTTGCCTTCACTGGCCTCGACGGCATAGAGGTATCGCCACTTGTCCACGAGGAAGAGTGTGCCGTCCCGGCCCACTGTGGGCGGCGCCTCGAGGATCTCCTCGGCCTCGAAGGTCCAGATTTTCTGTCCCGATGCAGCATCGAGGGCATAGAGGTTCCTGTCGAAACTGGTCAGGTAGACCCGGTTTCCGTGCACGACGGGCGTGCTGCGGATTTGATCCTCGGCCTTGAAGACCCAGGCCTCCTCCCCGTTTTTTCGGTTGAAGGCCTTGAGTATACCGCCCTTGGTGCCCACGAGGACGTTTTCATCAGTGACGGCCGGGGAGCTGTAGATGGGGTCCCCCAGGTCTTTGGACCAGAGGGATTTCCAGTACCTGCGATCGAAGACGTGGAGGACGCCCTCCTGCACGGGAAAGTAGAGCTCGGACTCGCCGAAGGCCGCCGAGGCGAGACAGCCCCCGATGCTCCGAGTCTTCAGCTTGTAGGCAAAGTTCTTCTTGTCGGGATCGATGATATAGACGATGCCGTCCCGGCAGGGGACGTAGAGGTATCGGCCGTCGAAGGTGGGGGAGGCCTCGGTGGACCCGCCCAGGTACCAGGACCTCACGACCTCCCGGACCAGGGTGATTTCCCATAGCCAGTCCTTGTTGTCCTTCAGGGACCGGCGAAGAGGCGTGAACCCGTCCAGCTTGATCTCGATGACTTCGTTCGAGTTCCTTCTGTAGGTGATATTGAGAGCCGGATCGGAAGTGCCCAGCAGAACGCCTTCTTTGCAGATCTCGGCCCCCCTGGGGATGGTCTTGATCTGCAGGGGGAGCTTCATGGTCGTATTCAGCTGGGGGTACCGGATCAGGGTCTTGCGCACCTTCTCGAAGATGGGAGCCAGGGTGGCGATCTCCTGCGGCTTCTCAGTCTTCTTCTGGAGCTTGATGATCCGGTTCACCTCGGACAGGAATTCCTTTACCTCCTTGAGGGGTTCCCGGTTGTAGGAAGAGTCCACGATGTTTCTGAGCCGACGGGTGGTCTCCTCCAGATCGCCACGGGTGAATGCCGCATGGGCGGAAATCCATTCCTCGTTGACGAACTCGAGCAGTTCCTTGTTGCGGATCACCCCCTCGTGGATCTGTCTGTCGCAGTAGACCTCGTCGAAGAAGGTGAGGATCTTCTTCACGGGCCGTTTCATGTCCTGGATGCGGGAGAGCAGGTCCTTGGGGCCCTTGAGGGTTTTCATCTGGAGGCTGAAATCCATCACCTTGGCCTTGAGGGGATCCGAGAGCAACGTGTCGAACTCGGCCAGGATCATGCTGCCCTTGCCCAGCTGGGAAATACGGGTGTTCAAGACCTTTCGCGCCTTTTCCAGCCTGTCCATCTCCTCGTACAGAACGTCCCTGAGCGTGTCCAGCCGGGTCTCCACGTTCTTGCGCCACAACCCCGTCCTGTTCTTGGAGCCCAGCAGCAGGTATTGACGGACCGCTCCGGCAAAGTCGCGGTTCTCCACCTTTTCCGCAGCCTCCTGGAACAGGTACTGGTTTTCCTTGTTGATGGCGTTCTTCGAGGCCTGGAGGGACTCCTCGATGCGGTCCTGGACTTTTCTGGACAGGGACTGCCATTCCGGACAGTACCGCCTGTCGGGATCGCATCTCTTCAGGTCCAGGAGCACGGATTTGGCCTCCCAGAGTTTCCCCGACTCCAGCGCCGCCTTGGCGCTGTTGTAGAGCTCGTTGACGGTACGCTTGTGGTGGTATCCGTCGTAGAGGTAGCTGACGATGGCCACGGCTGGAACCAGGGATGCGGCCATCACCAGCTTGCGCCGTGTGCTGCTCCTGCGTGACTGCTTGACGCTCTGGAGCAGCTTGATCACCTTGGGTTCCCGGTATCCGAGCTTGAGGATCTTCTCCCCTATGATGACGATCTTGCGGCGATCCCGCTTTGGATTCAGCTGGTCGAGGATGGTCTGCAACCGGGCGACCGCCTCGTCCTTCTGGTTGAGCTTGATGTAGGTGTTGGCCAGCTGGAAGGCCACCTGGAGGTTGTCGTATTGCTGGGCCGATGCTCGCTCCAGGATGTCCCGCGTCCGCTCGTAGGCTCCGGACTTGGAAGCCAGGTCGGCGGCCTTCAGGCTGTGCGCCACGTACTGGTCCCGGTCCCCCTTGGCGGCCAGAACCCGCAGGAGTGCCTCGTGGATCGCCTCGTTTCGGAGGTCCAGCTTCACGGCCCTCTTGAGGTATTTTTCCGCCGCGACCCAATCCTGGGCTTTCTCGTGGAGATGGGCCAGCTCCGTGTAATACCTGGACGCGTCCTCGAAACGGCCGATGCGATGGCTGAGTTCACCGGCCCGCTTCAAGTAGGGGATCTTTTCCTCGCTGACCGCAATGAGCATGTCGAGGATATTGAGTCCACGATGGTATTCCTTTTCCCGGAGAAGGCTGTTCAGGGAGGCCACCATCTCGTCGCAGGAAATCGGTCGGATGATTCCGTCATGGAGGAACTCGCACAGGATCTTGGACAGATCGAATGGGGAATAGCTGGTTTCCTCGCTGAGGTCGGTGACCGACCGGCGACCGTCGATGAGCTTCAACACCCTCAGACTCAGCCAGTCTAAGTTCGCCTCCTGCTCGGGGGACAAGGATTCTACCGGCACGAAGACCTGGTTCAAGTCGGGAATATCCTGGCGGATCACATCCCATTCGTCCTGGCGACGGGCCGCCTCCATGATGATGTTGGAGACGTTGAAGAAGATCTCGGCGATTTTCTTGTTGTCGCTCTGCCGGCCGACAGGGGGGCCCTCCACGAATTCGAAGTGGGCATCCTTCCAAGAAAACAGCTCGTAGATCTCCTCTTCCGCCTGGAACCGGAGCGTCTCCTCGATGTCTTCCTTGGAGACGAGGGACATGGAGACCAGCATCTCACCCAGGGGTTTCCCCGAGGATTCGTGCTTCAGCAGCGCCATGTTCAGATCTTCTGGCGAGAGCCGTCCCAGGGAGATGAGGCGGTCGCCCAGGCGGAAACCCCGCTTGTTTCTGGAACCGATCAGGGCGATCAAGCCGTCCTTGAAGTAGATCTTCTTCACACGGCTCTCATGGGTGATGATGAGGACGCCTTCCTGGAGGTTCATGGCGAGGGTCTGGAAAATATCCCCCAGATTGACGTTGGTCAGATCTCCTTTGAGAGCCATGTAGTTTCCTTTCGCCTCCTACATCCCTACATGAAGTGTGTGCGATCTTGAATAGGATCCTGGAAACCGGTCCCTACCCGGGTTGTCCAGTACGCATACCAGGACAGGGCTTGATCCGGTCCTGAATATAATATCGGGAAGACTTTGGGCTTACTTAAAGAGAAGGAGGCGGTCGCTCCAGAGAGGGCGGGTCCTCGCGGACCGGGAATTCCGGATCTGAAAGAGATTCACGGGGGATCGGCCCGGATGGGCTGCACCTGCTATAATGAGCAAGGTGAAAAAAGTTCCCAGTGTCGACGATCCCGGGCGTCGCGGAGTATCCCTGGTGAGATCGTCGATTTCGTAAGTCGGTTCCTGGAGCTTGCCTTGCGAACGCCCACGTCGCAATTCAATTATTCTATTCCGGCTGTCTGTTTATCGGTCGTCCTGGGTATGAACCTCCATGGCGGGGCGCAGGACCACGTTCTCGACATGATTCCCGACTCCAGTATCGCCTCCACCGGTCTCAGAAAGTTCATCGACCGGCAGATAACCGAGCTGGACAGGGGGGGAGCCGAGGCCCGTGGGGCTGCCCGGGCCGAGCTCCGGCGCATGGCCTGGCGGGCGGCCATCCCCTACCTTCGCAAGGAGATCCGCCCCGGCAAGAACCGCTACAACGCCGTGGGGGCGATCCTGACCCTGGACGGTCTCGGTGGCGAGGCCGTGCGTCCTATCCTCCGAAAAGTCCTGTTCGATGATCACTACAACCGGAAGGAGAGGCTGGCGGCAGCCCTGGTGCTGGGGAAACTGCCGGGGAAGAGAACGATTCAGGACCTCGCGGACGCCATGTGTCTGACGGCTCTCGGGGAGGAGGTGAAGCTAGGCCTGGCCCTGGCCGCCGTCCGAAATCCGGACCGGCACCTGAGGGCGGGGTTGTTGAGACTGGCGCCCCGGCCCGTGCGCCCCACCCGGATCTGGGCCGCCATGGTGCTGGCTCTGGCCGAGATCAATGCTCCGAACCTGAATTCCTGGATCGTGCACCTCGGGCGATCGGGAAATCCCGGGATCCGTCGGGTGGCGTGCCTGGCTGCCATCCGGCTGGAAGACCGTACCTCCCTGGCCATGCTCGCGGACAGATTCAGGCTGGAAAAGAACGATCCCTGGACAGCGGTGTGCTCCACCGTGGCTGTCGGACTCCGGAGTCCCACCTGGGCCCGGAGCCACCTTCTGAAAGCGCTCCGAAGCAGCGAGGATCCGGTGCGCCAGTATGCGGCCCTGGCCCTGGGCTGGTTTCCGCATCAGGAGGCGACCCAGGCCCTGAAGCTCCTGTTCCACAAGGAAAGAAGGTCGGAGGTCCGGGAGGCCGTGATCCGCGCCCTTGAGCGTCATCGGGATGCGAGTCTACTCCACAAAGCTCTCGAAGATACGGCTCCCTGCGTCCGGGAGGCTGGAATGCTCCTGGCGGTCCACCTCGAGAAGAAGCGGGCCCTGAACGAGCTCGATCGGCGCCTGGTCCGGGAAACGGACACTCGCGTTCTGGAAACGGGGCTGGCCGTCCGGCTTGTCGTGGCCGGTAGGCATATCTCCGCGAATCACCCCGTCCGGGACGGCGGTGCGATTGTGCGGATGCTCCGGTCCTCACCCTGGAAAGACATCGACAGGTACCTGGACGAGCCCGAGGCTCCGGCCTGGCGTCGCGCCCGGCGTCTCTACCGGAACCAGAAGAACATCTCGAATCCCCTTGCCGTTCGCGCCCGGCTCCTCAACGCCAGCATGCTGGAGCTTCTCGGCCTCATGGGCAAGTTCGAGATGATCGAGCGGCGGATCGTGGTGAGCCGGAAAACGCTGCCGGGCCGCGTCGTCTTCCCGGGCCGGAACCGGACATCTTCCGAGCTGAACCGCGAGGAGGAGGATCTGAAGATCTGGCTCCTGAACCGGCCGTTTTTCCGGGAGTAGGTCGGTTTCCTTGCATCCCCCTCGAGGAGTGATACACTTTTTCACTTTCCCTGTCCTGTTTTCGCTTTCTGAGGCTGTGGACTGGCTTCAACCTCCAGAAAAGGAAACACGGGAATATTCTGTTTTTATCGTCGAACTTGCGCAACATCCGAGACCCTGAGTGCTCGGTCCAGGAATCAGTGATCAGGAAGACAACCCGTGGGTGATCCGGTATTCAGCATAGGGGGCGATCCCCTCGTCCAGGAGCGAATGGACAAGGTCCGGCGGCTTGTAAGCCTGGGCGTGGACCCGTTCGGCCACAGGTACGACGGCGTGGAGCCCATCGCTGCTGTCCGGGCCCGGTGTCCCGAGGAGGACGTGGAGGACGCCGAGGCCCCGCGGGCGCGGGCCGCGGGGCGCATCATGCGGATGCGGGATCACGGCAAGGTGGTATTCCTGGATATCGTGGACCGTTCCGGGGCGATCCAGGTCTACATCAAGAAGAACATCATCGGCGACGAGGCCTTCGAGGTGGTGAAGTGTCTGGATCTGGGGGACCACCTGGGCGTGGACGGGGGGGTCAAGAAGACGAAGAAGGGCGAGGTCTCCATCTTTGCCACGGGCCTGGAATATCTTGGAAAGGCTCTGCTGCCCATCCCCGAGAAGTGGCACGGGCTGAAGGACGTGGAGATCCGGTACCGCCGGCGCTATGTGGATCTGTTCGCCAATCCCGAGGTGCGGGATGCCTTCGTGAAGCGGGCGGCCCTGATCCGGAATATCCGCGGCTACCTGGATGCCCGGGGATTCCTGGAAGTGGAGACGCCCATGATGCACCCCATCGCCGGCGGCGCCACGGCCCGGCCCTTTGTCACCCACCTGAACGTCCTGGACATGCCCCTCTACCTGCGCATCGCCCCGGAGCTCTACCTGAAGCGCCTCCTGGTGGGGGGCCTCGAGCGGGTCTACGAGATCAACCGGAACTTCCGCAACGAGGGCATGAGCCCGCGCCACAATCCGGAGTTCACCATGCTCGAGGTCTACCAGGCGTATGCGGACTACCAGGAGATGATGGACCTCACCGAGGGCCTCGTGGTGGAGGCGGCCCGGAACCACGCCGGCGGCACTCGCATCGAATATCAAGGCACACCCATCGACCTCACCCCACCCTTCAGGCGGGCCCGCTATCATGATCTGTTTCGTGAGGCGGCCGGTTTCGACTTCGGGGACCGGGAGAAGGTGGCGGCCCGAGCCAAGGAGCTGGAGGTGTGGGACGCAGAGGCACCGCCCGATAAGGTGGCGGGTGAGGTGTTCGAGGCCCTGGTGGAGCCCACCCTCGTCAATCCCACCTTCGTCTACGACTATCCCAAGGTCCTGTGCCCGCTCACCAAGGCCAGTCGGTCGGAACCCGACGTGGCCGAGCGGTTCGAGCTGTTCATCCATCGCATGGAACTGGCCAATGCGTTCACGGAGCTGAACGATCCCGTGGACCAGGAAGCCCGGTTCAAGGCCCAGGTGGCCACCCGGGACGAGGAGGCGCCGGCCGAGGTGGACTACGACTACGTCCGGGCCCTGGCCCACGGCATGCCGCCTGCCGGGGGACTCGGCGTGGGCATCGACCGCCTCGTCATGCTGCTCACGGACGCCGCCAGTATCAAGGACGTCATTCTCTTTCCCTTCATGCGCAAGGTCGAGGAAGGGGACGGATAGGCGTGTACAAGCTTCTCCTGTCGCTCCGATTCTTCCGGAGGAGGAAGATCAACCTCCTGAGCGTGGTCTGCATCGCCCTGGGCGTGATGGTCCTCATCATCGTCTACAGCGTCCTCGAGGGATTCCAGACGCGGCTGAAGAGCGCCTTTCGCCGCACCATCCCCCACGTCGTGGTGGAGCGCCTCTCCCACAGTCGCACCTTTGAGGACTATGCCGAGGTGCTCGCCAAGGTGCCCGGCGTGACGGGCGTGGCCCCGCGGGTGGAAACCCTCGGCCTCATCGGATGGGCCGACGAGAAGGGGCCCAACACCCTCGGTGGAAACGAGGCCGGCCGGAAGGGCATATCCATCTTCGCCATCGATCCCTCCCTGGAGAATCGGGTCACTCGGTTCTCGGAGATGCTCCGGGAGCTATCCCCCCTCCGGGATGTGGTGGTCACCCGGGAGGGGAAGAAGCTACGCGGCAAGATCCTTTCCAGGACCGACCAGGGCCTCGAGATCGACACCGAGGTCCACGGGATCGTGAACCTGGATCGATCCCGGGTCTACGTGACCTGGCAGGAGAAGTCCCTGGAAGTGAAGAACGTGGACGATCCCTTCCACGTCCCGGACGCCATGCGAAGGAACCGGCGACCTCTACCCGGCATCATCGTCGGCGAGGAGCTCGCCCGCTACCTGGACCTCAACCGGGGGGACGAGGTGACGCTTCTGTCCATCCGACTGAAGCGCGTGGGCAAGCCGGGGGAGCAGGACCAGTTCGTGCCCTCGAACCGCTCCTTCTACATCACGGGCGCCTTCCGGTCGGAGATGTACGAGCAGAACCTCTTCACGGTCTACATCCCCATCGAGGAAGGCCGGGACATGCAGAAGCGGGCCAGCTACGCCATGAGCAAGGTGGCCGTCGGGACGAACGACTTCGACAGGGCCGAGGCCGTGAAGCTGGCGTGCGACAGGGCGCTGCTGGACGCCGGATTCTTTGGACACAAGCTCACCACCTGGCAGGACCGGAACCGCCCGCTTCTCTCGGCCCTGGTCGTGGAAAAACGCGTCCTCACGGTGCTCATGTTCTTCCTGGTGCTCATGGCCTGCGGCACCATCCTGGCCATCCTCTACATGATGGTGCTGGAGAAGCGCCGGGAGATCGGCATCCTGAAGGCCCTGGGAGCGCCCATGACCGGGCTCCTCAACCTGTTCCTGCTCAACGGGGGGATCATCGGGTTTCTCGGGTCCCTGTTCGGGGTGGGCGTCGGTCTGGTGTTTCTGCGATACATCAACGATATCGAGGGCTTTCTGACCCGGACGGTCAGCCTCAAGGTGTTTCCCAAAGAGGTCTACGTCTTCGATTCCCTGCCCGTGGAGTACGACGCAATGGCCATCTGCATCGTGGCGGTGTCCACGGTGATCTTCAGCATTCTGGCGGCGTTCATTCCGGCCTACATCGCCGCCCGGTCCGATCCTGTCCGGTCGTTGAGAAATGAGTGATACCCTGGATTCCACCCCGCGTGATGAGGCCCGGCCGGCGGAAAGACCGGATCCCGGAGCTTCCACGTCCATCCTCGAGGCGGTGAACCTCCACAAGTCCTACAAGGTCGCCGACGGCCGCCGCCTGGAAGTCCTCCGGGGCATAGACCTCCGGATTCGACCCGGCGAGATCGTGGCCGTCACCGGGGAGAGCGGATCGGGCAAGTCCACTCTCCTGCATCTCCTCGGCCTCCTGGACACGCCGACGGATGGCGAGGTGCGTTTCCACGGAAGAAACGCGGCCTATCTCGGGGACAGGGAAAAGGCACGGATTCGAAACCGCGAGATCGGGTTCGTGTTCCAGCTCTATTTCCTGATTCCCGAGCTCACGAGTCTGGAAAACATCTACGCGCCCAGCCTCATCCAGAACTCGGTTCTGCGCTGGAGGAGCCGGAGAGGGGCGGCCAGGGAACGGGCCCAGGAACTGCTGGAATTGGTGGGTCTGAAGGACCGCGCCACCCACCGTCCCGCTCAACTCAGCGGCGGGGAATGCCAGCGGGTGGCCCTGGCCCGCGCCCTCATGCACAGGCCCGGAGTGGTGCTCTGCGACGAACCCACGGGAAACCTGGACCCGGCCACCAAGGGGGGGATCCACGACCTGATCCTGGATCTGAACCGCACACATGGACAGGCCTTCATCATCGTGACCCACGATCGGAATCTGTCCAGCCTGGCGGACCGCCTCATGGAAATACAAAAGGACGGCCGCCTGCATTCCATTGCCGATAATAGATAGTAGAGAATGGAATGATGGGATGCGTGCTGGGCACGGGCACCAGGGACGGAACGGGCAGGCCGAGGGTGTTTCGTTCCGAGGAATGACCGTTCTGGAGGGACCATGGCCGGGAGATCGCTCGGGATGAGTCGGGAGGGGGCGGGAGCCCTTCCGCAGGGGTGGCCCTCGATCCTGGTTGCGTTTCTTTGGGCCCTTGCCCTGGCTGGTTGTCTGGCCGGTTGTACATCCACCCTGACCGATCCTGTTCCGTCCGGGCCCCCCGAGCCCGGAGCGGTGGCGGTCATGGAGCGGGGTCTCGAGGCCTTCCGAGCCGGAGATCTACGCGCTGCCCAGGCTCGATTTCGCCGGGCGATCCTCTTGGACGACAGCCTCGTGAAGGCGCACATCCATTACCAGAACACCTGGATTGCCCGCGCCCGGCGGGGTACGGCCCTGGCGGAGTACCGGAAGCGGATGGAGGAGAGCCCCTCCGGTTTCAACCTCTATCTCTATGGCCGGCTCATGGAGGAACCCCGGAGAAAGCTGGAATACCTGAACCGGGCGGCGGCCAGGGGACCGGACCTGGCCTGGATCTTCCTGGAGCGGGCGGTGGCTCTGGAGAACCGGGGGCAGAAGGACGCGGCCCTGGCGGACATGGGCCACGCCGCGACCCTTGCGCCCCTGGATTCGGATATCCAGGTGAACCGGGGGTATTTCTTTCTCCGCCGCAGGCAGCCGCACCGCGCCATGGACTGCTTCAGCAAGGCCATCCGTCTGGACGGGAAGAACCACAGGGCCTATTTCGGCCTCTACCGGACCCACGCCCGGTACGACGCCACCCGGAACGCCCTGCGCTGTCTCAAGGAGTGCCTCTTCCTGCAGCCGATGCGGGGTCTCTACCTCGAGGAACTGCGGAAATACGCCGAGAGACACGCCAATTTCACGGATCTCAGCCACCTGGAGAAGGTGGTCCAGAAGGTGACGGATGAAGATCCAGTAAACGCCCAGGCTCTCCAGACCCTGGGCTGGCTACGGGACCGTACGGGCCGGCCCTTCAGCGCCCTGGATCTCTTGACCCGGGCCGATCGTCTGGAGGGACTCGGCCCCGGAGCCGTTCGCACCCTCCTCCGGATTCACGTCCGCATGGGCCAGTACGACAGGGCGCTCGAGCGATTCCAGGACTACATCCCCCCGTCCATCCTCCTGGGGCCGAAGAACCGACTCCGGTCCAGGTGGCTGGAGGTCGTTGCCGCCACCCGGGCTGTCATGGAGGCACCCACGGGCCCGGCGCTCTACCGCCTCGCCCGGGCCTATTCCCGGGCCGGGTGGGTGGAGGAGGCCCTGCAGGTCTACGATCGATTGCGGGTAGTGAATCCCGGAGCGCCCGGCCTCGAGCGGGAGGTGCAGGCCTGCACGAGCTTCTTGAATCTGCTGGAGGTGATGCGGAACTACTTCGAGAACCTCTACAGGACCTTCAAGAAGGGCGGCGATGTCGGGAACCTGGAGGACGCGCTCCGGGACTTTTCCAGGTACGCCCGACTGAATGCCGGGGTCGACGATCCAGGCCCCCTGCCCGTGAAAACCTTCTCGCTCATCGGTGCGGTGCTGGACCGCGACGAGGCCGAGACCCACCCCCTCGGCCGCTACTTCGAGCGCTTCAACCACTATTTCATCCTGGGCCAGCGGGGGGGAAGTCCGCCCGAGGCCATGATCAGCGGTCGCCTCTACGAGGAGCAGGGCGTGACGCGTCCCCGGTTCGGGCGTACGGTTCCGCACCGGTTCATCCTCGCGTATCACGTCCGGGTGAGGAGCTACAGGGAGTCCCTGGACCAGAACCTGGGCGGGGTGACCATCGGCCGGGAGCTGTTCGTCAACCTGGATTTTATCCATCACTGGCGCGGGCAGGTGTTGAAGACCTACCGGGATTTTTCCCGGCCCGACATGCGGGCCGACCTGTTTCACGATCCCGCCGAATCTGCCGCCTCCCGGAGCGAGGCCCTGGACACCTCCAATCCCCTGGCGACGAAACAGCGCATTTACTACCTGTATTGCAGGGATGCGGGTGAAAAGGCCGGAGATGTGGCCACGTTTCTGGACATGGTACGCACCCACGAGGAAGGTCACATCCTGGATGCCGAGAGATACCTCCCCATCCTGAGCAATCTCTGGCGCGTCCTCGGTCTGGCCCTGAAGGGGGGCTTCTCCACCCGCACCGTGGAGGGACACCTGGAAGGGAACGCAGAGGCCACGGCCATGGCCGAGGGGCCGGCGCCACGGCTGAGCCTGGCCCAGCTCATCGGATTTTTGCCCTCCCCGGAGTCGGCTCCGCCTCATTCCCTGGGATATCACGGCATCGTTTCCCGAATCGTGGAAGAGGTGTACGACGATGCCGAGCGATATCCACAGGTGGATCGGAACCGGAACATTCTCCAGCAGTTGCACCTACTCGAGCCCCAAACGCTCCGGCGTCTGGCCCGGCAGATCGCCGGGGAAAGACACATGAGATAGCATGAGATAGATAGTAGGAAGCAAGACGGATGATATAGGAGCTTCCATGGCCATCCGGTGCAGTCGTTGCGGCAGGGAATACGACGTGACCCTGTTCGAGTTCGGTCGCACTCTCGAGTGCGAATGCGGCGCGGAGGTGGACGCCGGGAGGCCACACCGGCACCACGTGGGCACCCTGGATTCCGACGGGGCCGGTGAGGCGCCTGAAGAAACGCTTCCGAAAAAAACCGCAGAGCCGGATCAGAACGCGTCTTCGAAGTGACGCACTGCAATCACCTCGCCCTGGGGGCTCACACGCACGCCCACCACGTCGAACCGAATCCCCTCCCAGTGCCTGAACCGGTGGCGATGCAGGTAGGCCAGGCCGGTCCGCCGGAGTCGTAGCTGCTTGGGGACGTCCACCGCCGACTCAGGGGGGTGGGGACTCGGGATTCGCCGTGTCTTCACTTCCACGAAGACCAGGGTCTTGCCCTGTCTGGCCACCAGGTCCACTTCACCCCTGTCGCACCGCCAGTTCCGGGCCAGGATCTTGAAGCCCTTCTTCTTCAGAAAGCCCGCGGCCACGGTCTCGCCGAACGCACCGAGGGCTCGAGGTATGCGGGGCATGGTTTCCGCCTCCTTCCGGTGTCTAGAGTCGTATCAGGGTTACACCGGAATCGGGATGCGGGGTTGGGCGGAGGATTATTCCTCTTCCTGCACGATCTTTCGGGCGATGGAGGCGCGGGTGATCTTGATCCGGACGTTGTCCGCCACCTTGAGAGAGACCACGCCGGTGTCCTTTTCAATGGAGGCCACTGTGCCGAAGATGCCGCCCTGGGTGAGGACCTGGTCGTTTTTCTTCAGGCTCTCCAGCATGGCCGCCTGTTTCTTTCGCTCCTTGGATTGCGGGCGGATCAGCAGGAAGTAGATGATGGCGAACATGATGAGGAGCATGGGCAACATGGTGTCGAAGCCGGAGGCCGGGGCCGCGTCCTTCTGTCCGCCAGGAGCAGGTGCGTCCTGAGCCAGGATGATTGCCTGTGACATGGTTTGGTCTTTCGTACGGGATTCTGGCCGAGACCGGTTTCATGAAGCCCCTCGCCGGGGGGTAAATCCGCTGGACCCGGTGTGCCGCGGGGTTCGGGTCCGGCAAAAATGTAATGCAATTTTACGGGTTCCAATACAGAACTTTTCGTAATTCTCGATTTGGCGGGGGCAGCTCGGATTCATCCGGGCCGGGGTGATTCTTGCACGGTTTCGCGTTACCATGGAAACCGCGTTGTCGGTGGCGCCAGGTCTCGGCACTGCCTGAAACAGAGAGACGTGTTCCTGGTGGGAGGGTGGATTCGTGAACCCAGAAGCGTCTGGATTGCCGCATGCCCCGGAGCCCGGCGCGTCCAGACCGGGGAAGCCGGGGCCCGGTTCCTGGGCCCAAGGGGTCCGGCTCGGTCTTCACGGCCTCACCATGGTCTGTCTGGTGCTGGCCCTGACTCCCCTCGGTGGGGACCGGGCTGGACAGGATCGGATCGTCATCCTGGTGGACGTCAGCCGCAGCGTCTGTTGCGACGTCCGGAGTGGATTTGCCGGAGCCAGACCCCGCCTGGACTCCCTCCTGGAAACCCTTGACAGGGATACCCGGGTCTGGCTCGTGGCCTTTGGCCGCCGGCCCGTGCCCTGGATGGGACCTGTTTCGCCCGCTACGGCCCGGGAGGCACTGGCACGAGGCGAGTCCCCTCCGGTGGGTGATGCCGGAACCGCGTGGGAAACCCGACTGGATCTGGCGCTGATCCATGCAGCATCCCTCCTCGGCGAAGGACCCGGGGGTGGGGTGGTCGTGGTCGGAGACGGTCAGAACATGGGGCCCGGCTCGCACGAAGCCGCCCGGGCCCTCGGGGCGCAGGGCCACCGGCTCCATTGCCTCTCCACGCCTCTGGGGCCGCCTCCGATGGGAGATCTGTTCCTGGCCGAGATCCAGACGCCCCTGCAGGTGCGGCCCGGCGAGGCGATCCGGATGAGGGTCCGGATCGGAGGGACTGGACGCCTTCCCCGGGCCTTTGCCCTTCGGGTCCAGGAGGACGGGATCCGGGGCCCGGGTCGAGTGAAGCGGGGTCAGTGGCCCGGTGTCGGGGATGTATGGGTGGGATTCCGGTTCCGCGGCAAGACGGAGGATGGGGTGCGGACCTTTTCCGTGGCTCTGGAGGAGCCGGAAGGCCGGAGGGAATACCGGGATACTCCGGCCGATCAGACCCGCGTGGCCGTGGTGACTGGGAATCCGACCCAGATCCTCTGGGTGGGCCGAAGCGGGGCATTGCCCCGTGCCTTTCAGGACCCGGGTCCTGGATTCGCGGTGAGACGGGGAGACCTGGACAGGGCCGGCCTCGCCCGAGCCGACGTGGTGGTGCTGGAGGACGTGCGATTTGATGGGCCTCTTCTGGATGCGGCCCGGGCCGCCGTCCTTGCGGAGGCCGTGGCCCGGGGCACGGGACTGCTGGCCCTGGGTGGCCGCGAGTCATTCGGTCCCGGAGGGTGGGGAAGAACCCGGATCGAGACCCTGTTGCCCCTGCGCATGGATCGCCCGGGACCGCCTCTGGACGTGGTCCTGGTCCTCGATCGTTCCGGTAGCATGGCCGCAGGAGACCGGTGGAATCGAGCCGTGTACGGCGCGGCGGCTTTTCTGGCCGGTCTACGACCAGGAGACCGGGTCCGGGTGGTGACTTTTGCGGGAGGCGTTCGCACAGCCCTGGCCTGGCGGACCGTGGACTCCAGGGACCCTGGCGGCCCAGGAGGGCTACAGAAGTCCGTGGTGCAGATCCTGGCCAGAATCCGGCCCCACGGTCCTACCCACCTGGCGCCGGCCGTGGAGGCGGCCGTGGAGGGCCTCGAGGCGCTGTCCACGGTGCCGGGGGCGCCGCGACGCAGGCGACTGGTGATTCTGAGTGACGGCAGACTGGCAGAGCCAACGGATCGGTTCGAGGCCCTGGGTGCGCGTCTATTGGGCCTGGCCGTGGAACCGGGGATCGTGGCCACGGGCGATTCTCTCTCGGCCGGGGACCGGGTCCGGCTGGAGGCTTTGACCCTCGGGAACACCCACGGGCGCCTGGTCGTCGTGGAAGAGACAGGCGATCTGGAGGCGGCATTTCGCTCGGCCGGGAATCCAGAGTGGTGGGTGATCGGGCCCCTGGCCGTATCTCCGACGGGCATTTCTCCCCCCCCGGGGCTGGAGATGGGGGGGGCATTCCCGGACCTCGGACTCCTGATTCGGACCTCTGCCAGGAAGTCCGGATGCACCCTCCTGGCCGTGGGGCCGGAGTCCGAACCCGTGCTGGCTCTGGGGCGATCCGGCGAGGGGAGGGTGGCTGCCTTTCCGGGGTCCCTCCGGCAGGCAGGGGGAGAGGGGTGGAATCAACCCGGTCTCTGGCGGTCTCTCGTCCAGTGGCTCTCCGGTCCGGGATCTGGGCGTGGTCAGCCTCTGGGGCGCATTCGGCTCTCCAGGGGGCGTCTGGAAGCCGATGTCACGGTTGCAGCGGAGTTCCCCCTCACGGGCTGGACACTGCGCATCGGGGACCGGACGATTCCACTGGAGCCCCTTGCCCCGGGTCGAGTCGGGGCCCGGGTCGAGGGCCATGAGGGTCTGGAATCTTTCGGAGAGGTGATTCTCGAGGGCCGCATCCGGAGCGCACTCCCTGTTCTGTCCTGTCCTGGGGAGGAACTTCAGGCCGTGGGAATCCATGTCCCTGCTCTGAAGACTCTGGCCAGGGAAGGGATGGGGCAATTCCTCGAGACTGAGGACGGGGCTCCGGGCTGGCCTCCGGACCGGGGGGGAAACCGGAAATCTCCCGATCCTCTCTGGCTGATCCTGGCTCTGGCCTTCTTTTTGGCCGGAAGGGGGGTCAAGTCCCTGTGGATACGGGGTCGATAGCGGGAGGGAAGACTAGAAATCGACCCCGAAAGCAGGGAGTTGCATGAGATGGGCCATACAACAAACCATCGGTCCTTGACGTTGCTTTTTCCTCTGATCCTGGTCCTCTTCGCGCTTACCGGGTGCGTCACCGTGGATGAACAGAATCCGCCCCCCGTCACGGACGAGGAGGTCAGCCCGGTTCTGCAGAAACAGATCCAGAAACGCATCGAGGGGCTCAAGTTCCAGCGCGGCGTGGCGTTGCTGGATTCCTTGAATTGGTTGATTCTGTACGGCGAAACCGCCATACCTCACCTCGAAAAGGCCCTTTCCGATCCGGATCCCAGGACCCGCTCCTATAGTGCTTTCGTTCTCGGGGAGATCGGGAATGACTCGGTGGTGTCGGTGCTTCGGGAGGTCCAGGAAAGAGAGACCCACAAGCTGGTTCGCTACGAGATCGCCGCAAGCCTGGTGACACTCGGTGATTGGGGCCAGTTCGGCACCCTCGTGGAGGGCCTGGAGGAAAAATCCAAGCTACTGCGGTTCAAGTGTTTTGACGTGCTCAGGAAGAGTCTCAATATGACCCTGGGTTACGATCCGGACGGCCCCGAGGAGGAGCGGGCCGCGTCCGTGGCCAAATGGCGGGCCTGGTGGGAACGGAACAAGAAGAACTTCACTCCGGTCCTGGAATAACAGGGGAAATGACAAGATAATCCTGGCCGGGAAACCCGGAGTCATACCAGGATATTAAGGGTTGAGTCCACGTTGGGATTTTAGTAAAAAGGAAATCCGAGAGGTCGAATATCAGGAATTTTAGGCCCTTTTGGGCCGGGGGATTTTCAACCATCCTCTCGACCTCGATCCCAATGAAAAGGAGTGTTCTCGGTTCATAGACAAGAATCCAGGTACCAGGATTCCGTACTGAACCGATTGCATGGAAACTTCCGGCAACAGGACATGATCGTCAAGCTGACTCTCGGTGTCTGGCTCGTCAGTACACTGATTTTCTTCTACTTCTTCATCTTCGATTCTTCCAGAGAACGAGAACCGACCCGGTCTCGCAGCAGGCGCCAGGGTCCGCCCGTTCCCTGATCCGCACCTATATCCCTATTTCCCTAACGCGGACAAGCCGCAACCAAACAGGGGCTATGCAGCCCGTCCCAAT
>CAZAKZ010000097.1:0-22069 GCA_964485695.1 uncultured Planctomycetota bacterium
GCCGCGACCACGGTGGGGGCCGAGAGGACGGCAGGGGGCTTAACGGCATTGGGTCGCTACCAGGTCCGTGTTGTTCGGCGCCATGCGCACCCAGTTGTGAATGCTGCAGTGCTGCGCCGACGCGAGAGTGGTCAGTGTTCCCGGCTTACTTGGATCCAAGTAAGCTGTATAGCCGGAATTCATGTATCTCGACCCGACAGAAACCACCAGATCGCCGTATTGGGGCTGGCCTGTGACAGCAGCAGAGAGGAGGCTGATGAGGGTAATTGAAAGGAGGGTACGTAGCATCGGATTCGCCTTTCCATTCAGAGGGACCTGAGGGGACGGGTCGCCCGGGCACTCGCACGGGACTTGGGCTCGATTCCCAGTGCGACGTTTGAAAGCAGAGGCGGACAGGAATTTCCGATTTTTTCCTCGACAGGAACTACCGCAACTCGAGGAGCCAGATGTCGGATTGATTACACCAGCGAACGAGATAGACCATCCGACCATCGGGAGAGAGGGCCACCCTGCCGGTCTCTGGATTCTCTGTTCGATCCGCCATCCGGAGCGGGCGAGCGATCCCCGATTCACTGTCCAGAACGTGGAGCTGTTGCTCCCGAACATACAGGAGCCTCCGGCTGTCCGGCAGCCAGCGCGGGGCCTGGCCTCCCTTGAACATCTTCGAATAGGAGCGTGTCCCGATCGAGTAGACCGCGATCCCCATGGGTGCGGTGCCCTCGCCCTTGGCGAGGATTGCCCCGGCCAGCTTGCGGCCGTCGGGGGACCACGCAAAGGCAAGAAAGAACTCTTGCGCCCCGGGCCAGGGGGGAAGCGCATGATCCTCGCTGAATGTCGGTGCATCGGTCGAGTCGAAGATCACGGTGGATTTGCCGGACATATCTTGCAGAAATCGAATTGCTGCAAGTTTCGGTTCCAGGGGATCAGGTGACCAGATTGGCTCTGCATGCCAGTGCTTCGTGCTCCTGGTACGCTGCAGGCGTTGGCTTCCATCGGGACGAATGGTATGGATCTGATATTCCCTTCCCCGGCTGGAGCAGAACGCGATCTCCCGCCCGTTGGGCGACCATCTCGGATTGCGGTCGACGAATTCGTCGTCGGTCAAGCGGCTGCGGTCGCTTCCATCCGTGCGGATGACGAAAATGTCCTCCCTCGGAATAAAAGTATGATACGTCAACCAGTTTCCGTCCGGAGACACATCGAGAGAGCCCGCATTCACGCCCCGACAGAGAGTCGTCGCGCTTCCCGTGAAAATTCCATGCTCCGGGTCGAACGGGATCTTCAGGATCTCGGGCGAAACCGTGAGTGCGATGTGCGCGAGCCTTCGTCCGTCGCGAGAGAGGCTCGGTAGCGCCGTATGGGCGTGTGAGACCGTGATCGCTTCCACCTCGCCAAGAGCTTGCCCGGTGCGCTCGTCAATGGGGACCCGGAAGACGTCCATCGAGCCTCCCCGGTCACTGCTGAAATAGAGGTGCTTGCCGTCCGGGGACCATACCGGATTCCAGAGGGAACGCCCCTTGCCTCTTATCCGTCTGGTCGCCGCTACCGGCTCTCCTCCACCGGCCGGAATGGTACAGATGGCGCCGCCATCCTTGAACACCCAGTAAGCAATGCGGTGTCCGTGTGGTGACCAGCTCGGCTGCATGCTATTTTCGCCGCAGAGCTCGCGCAAATTTCCGGATTCGATGTCCACGATCTGAATCGTACTCGGGCCGAAGAACCGGGTGGGCCACTCGATATTCTCGGTCGAGACCGCGAGTTGCTTTCCATCCGGGGACCATGCCGGATGGTACCCGAGCGTCGTCACCCGTCGCACGTTCTCGCCCGTGACGTCCATGATGAAGATGCCGCCGCCGTCTCGCTCGGAGCGAAACGCGATGCCCCTGCCGTCCGGAGAGAACGCCGGGTGGTGGTCGTCCTCGAAGCAGCCCGAGGTCAGGTTCCGCGGATTGCCGGCTCCGACCTTCTGCCAGTAGATGTCGTCGTTTCCGGCGGCGTCCCCTGTGTACGCGAACTCCTTGCCGTCCGGCGAGAGAGTCGGGTCGATCTCCATGCCGGGGAGGTCAGTGAGCTGGGTGAGGTGGGGCTTGAAGGGTGGAGGTGCCTCTGTGGCGCCGTTTCTGGAGACCAGGTAGACCACGGCCACCAGGACGAGGATCGTGATCACGGCCAGTGCCGCCGTGAGCGGCCGGACTCCGGCTGAACGTTCGGCCTTCACCGGCACCTCCAGCGCCCCGGTATCGATCTCCTCCCGGAGCACTTCCAGCTCGTTCCTCAGATCCAGCGCCGTCTGGTAGCGCCGCGCGGGGTCTTTCGCCAGGCAGCGCCTTACGATCCGGCCCAGGTGGTGCGGCAGCCGGGGATTCACCTCGGTCACCGGCGGCGGCGTGTCCTTGAGGATGGACGAGATCACCGAGATGCTCGAGTCCCCCTCGAAGGGCCGCTTGCCCGTGGCCATCTCGTAGATCACGATGCCGAGGGAGAAGATGTCCGAGCGGGCGTCCACGGCCTTGCCCTCGGCCTGCTCGGGCGACATGTAGGTCGCTGTGCCCATGATCTTGCCCTCGGCCGTGGCCACGGTCTGGGGGAAGCCCTCGCCTCCGGCGTGCATGTCCGCCTTCAGCTTCGCGAGGCCGAAGTCGAGGACCTTGACGCGGCCCTCGCCGGTCACCACCACGTTGTCGGGCTTCAGATCCCGGTGGATGATGCCCTCCTGGTGGGCCACACTCACGGCATCCACGAGGGGTACGGCCAGATCGAAGAGTTCGCCGAGAGCCAGGCCTTGCCGGGGGATCACCTCGGAGAGGCGCTTTCCCTGGAGGAGCTCCATGGTGAGGAAGTGCTCACCGTCGGCTTCCTCTACCGAGTGGATGATGACGATGTTCGGGTGGTTGAGCGCGGCCACGGCCCGGGCTTCCCGGGCGAAGCGGCTCCTGAGCTCGGGTCGGGTGGCCAGATCCGCGGGCAGGATCTTCACGGCCACCTCCCGGCCGAGGTTTTCGTCGCGGGCGGCATACACAACGCCCATGCCACCCCGGCCGAGGAGTCGCGTGAAGGTGTAGTGGCCGAGGCTTGAGCCGACCCGGCCGAGGTCGGTTTCGCCGTGGGAATCGCCGACCGTGGCCACGTCCGGATCGCTCTCGGCCTTGAGGTGCTTCAGCAACGCCTCCACCTCGGTACGGATGGTGGGTTCCGTGGCACTAGAGTCGAGATAGGCCTGTCGCTCGGCCGGCGGCAGGTCGGCCGCCTCGTTGAAGAGCGCCTCGATGCACCGGCGCTGCTCGGGAGTGAGATCCTCGCGCTTGGGGTCAGCCATGAAACAGTCCTACCGTGATTGGATCCGGAAACCCGGATTCTATCAGAGTATGGATTTTTTTTCAAAAATCCTGTTAACCCACGCCGTTCCGCTGCGACTCACTGCCCGAACGCGTACCGATTCCAAGGAAGCAGAGCAGCGCCATGGAACGACCTCGACCGCGGGAGATCATCCGGAACTTTCCCGAGAACGGGATGAAAATCCTCCTGGAGAATCCGAAGAACGTCCGCGACCTCCTCGCCCTCACGGGCCGGGGGATCGTGGAGGATGTCGATTTCGATCGGTCGACGTCCGTGAAGGAGACGTTCGTCAAGCGATCGTACCGCCACGTGGAGGCGGACGTGGTGTTGCATGCGCCCCTCGTTCCAGATAAGGAAGGGAAGAAGAGGCTCTGGATCTACATCCTCATCGAGCACCAGTCGGATAAGGACCCGACCATGCCGCTCCGGATGCTGGAATACGTGGTGGAGATCTACCGGTTCCAGGAACGGGAGTGGAGGCGGCATCACGGGCCGTATGCGCGTCTTCGATTCGAGCCCGTTCTGCCGGTTGTATTTTACACGGGCGCCAGCCGCTGGGACGATGTGGGAACGCTCGCGGATCTCGTTATGCCTGGTGAGCGATTCCAGAACGAGATTCCTCTCCTGCATCCCCTGTTCCTGAGTCTGCCGGCTTTCACGCCCGAGGTTCTGGAGACGGAGGGTGGTTTCTTCGGGTGGGTTCTCCAGCTGGCGCAGGCCCGGAACGAGGGGCGTGGCGCATTCCGGCGGCTCCTCGTTCGAATCGTCCGCCACCTCGAGTCCATGTCGGAGGAGGACCGCGTCCGCTGGCAGGGGTTTCTTGAGTACATCCACGCCCTGGTATATCATGTACGGCACCCCGAGGAGCAGCCTTGGCTCCAGCAGGAGATCGAGGCCTCCGTGGTGACAGACACCCGCCGACAGGAGGTGTTCAGGATGGGAAAGACGATTGCAGAAGACCTGATGGAAAAGGGTCATGTCCGTGGTCAGCTTGAAAAGGCCCGTGCGACCCTGATCCGTCAGCTGCGTGTTCGATTCGGTGAGCTACCCGAGAAGACAGTGGCGGTCATCCAGGCAGAGAGCGATCAGGAACAGCTGGATACATGGCTGGACCGGTTTGCCTCGGCGGAATCCCTGGAGGACGTCGGTATCGGGTCGTAAACACGAGCTTTGCCGAAAATCCGGCCTTGTTCTGGCGGCCAAGATTCCCTCTTCACTCCCGGAAATGAATGCGGAGTCTGCATTCGCAGACTACTCACGACTCGAGACTCCGGGGTGAAATCCTCGCGACCTGGATCAGCCATGGCCCGCCACCTCGAGCTCTCGCCGGAGCCACACCTTGATGAACCGCCACTCCCGCCGGACCGTCCGGTCCGAGAGGCCGAGGGCCGCGGCCGTCTCCTCGGCGGTGAGGCCAGCGAAGTAGCGCAGGTTTACGATCTGGCCCTTCCGTGCGTCCTCGGCCTCGAGCTTCTGCACGGCCTCGTCCACGGCGAGGACGTCGCCGAGGGGTTTCTCGATGGCGACGGGCAGGTCTCCGACCTCCACGTCCGCGCGCCGGTGCTCGCCGCCGTGTTTCTCTCTTGCCTTGCGGCGTGCCTGCTCCACCAGGATGCGGCGCATGGCCCGGGCCGCGGCCGCGAAGAAGTGGCCGCGGCTGTTCCAGTCGGCCTGCGTGCCTTCGGTCACGCGGAGGTACGCCTCGTGCACGAGGGCCGTGGGCTGCAGGGTCTGGCCCGGCGGCTCGTGGGCCATGCGGACCTGCGCCAGCCGCCGGAGCTCATCGTACACCAGCGGTAGCAGGTCCCGGGAAGCCCGGGTGTCGCCCTTGCACACGGCATCGAGGACGAGGGTGATCTGTGTGAGTGGCGCCTCGGCCATGGGGAGTTCCTGTCCTGGTGGAATCCAGGTGTTGATTTTACCCGTTGTTCCGGATTCGCTCCAGGGCCTCCCTTGTGGCTTTCGCCGCGGGGCAGGATTTCGTCTGGCCACACGAGCAGGATTCGCTGGTGAGCTGGCGCTTCAGCCGCAGGGCCAGGTAGAGGACCGCGGCGGCCACGAAGACGAGGGCGATGACTGTTTCCATGGCTATCCTCCGAACCACCGCACCAGGCAAGCCGTGCCCAGGGCGCCGAAGTAGGCCAGAAGGGTCATGTAGGTGAACGTCAGCGCGGGCCAGAACCAGGACTTGGTCTCGCGCCAGGTGACGACCAGGGTGGAGGCGCACTGGCAACACAGCGCGAAGAACACCATGAGCGCCAGGGCCGAGGCCAGGGTGAAGACCGGCTGCCCCTTGCGGGCGCCGCTTTCAAAGCGGACGTTCTTGAGTTTTGCGCCCAGGCCCCCGGCACCTTCTTCCTCGCCGACGTTGTAGATGACCCCGAGGCTGGAGATCACCACTTCCCGGGCCGGGAACGAGGCGAGGATGGCGACGCCGACCTTCCAGTCCCACCCGATGGGCTCCACCACGGGCTCCAGCACCTTGCCCATGGTGCCGAGGTAGCTGTTCTGGACCCGGGTGCTGGCGTCCTCGGTGCTCGAGCCCGAAGGCCAGTAGCTCAGGGCCCACACGATGATGGTGGCCGCCAGGATCAACGTGCCCGCTGTCTTCAGGAAGCTCGTCCCCCGCTCCACCATGCGGGCAAGGACGATGCGCAGGGAGGGGATCTTGTAGGGCGGCAGTTCCATGAGGAAGGGCCTGGCCTGCTCCTTGAACAGCGTCTTCTTGAAGATCCAGGCCACGGGGATGGCCACAGCGATGCCCAGGAAGTACATGCACGTGAAAACGAAGGCCTGGAGGTTCAGGAAACCGAAGATCATCACCGAGGGAATGAACGCAGAGATGAGAATGGCATAGATGGGGATCCGGGCGCTGCACGACATGAGGGGGGAGACGAGATTCGTGACCAGGCGTTCCTGCCGGCTCTCGAGGGTGCGGGCCGCCATGAGGCCGGGCACCGCGCAGGCAAAGGACGAGAGCATGGGGATGAAGGACTTTCCCGACAGGCCGCACCACCTGAGCAGGCGGTCCATGAGGAAGGCGACGCGCGCCATGTAGCCGCAATCCTCCAGGATCGTGATGAAACCGAAGAGAATGAGGATCTGCGGCAGGAAGATGAGGATGGCGCCCACGCCGGCGATGACACCGTCCACGACGAGGCTCTTCAAGGCGCCGCTGCCGAGGAAGCCCCAGGTGTGCACCCAGGACCCGAGAGAGGCGAAGCCGCTGTCGACGGAGTGCATGACCGGCGCGGCCCACTCGAAGATGGAGACGAACACCATTCCCATGACCAGGACGAAGACGCCCGTTCCGAAGAGGCGGTGGGTCAGCACGTGGTCGATGCGGTCCGAGGCCGTGACCCGGGGATTTCCGGGGGGACGCTCCAGGACGGCGGCCGACACGCCATCGATGTATGCGTACCGCGTCTCGGCCTCGAGGCTGTAGAGGGCTCCGTTTCCTTCCGGACAGGCCGTCTCCCGGGCATGTTGGATGAGGGATTCCACCTTGTATCCCCCTGCCTTGACGAGGCGCTGCTCGGCCTCGCCGCCGAAATCCAGAAGAGTCCGCCGGCAGACGATTTCAGGCACATCCGGAATCCCGGCCGCGGCCAGGTCCTCTCGAAGCCGGCCCTCTGCGGCGTGCATGCTGGTGGGGAACCGGCAGGGCGGCTCGGGGGGCACGCCCCTGTCCAGGGCCTTCTGGATGGCGACCTTCAGGCGCGTGGTCCCCTTGTCCTGGTTGGCCACGCACGGGATGACGGGAATGCCCAGGATCCGGGCCAGCTTTCGCATGTTGATGGCCAGGAGGCGGCTCTTTGCGGTGTCGATCATGTTGAGGGCCACGAGGGTCGGAATCCCGAGTTCCATGGTCTGGGTGACCAGGTAGAGATTGCGCTCCAGGTTGGCGGCGTCCACCACCACCACCACCGCGTCCGGTTTGGGAATGTCCGGCCTGTGGCCCAGGAGCACGTCCACTGCGATCATCTCGTCCGGGGACCGCGCCGCGAGGCTGTAGGTGCCGGGAAGATCGATGACCTGGACCCCGGGAACGTCCTTGAGGTCGCCCTTGAGGACATCCACGGTGACGCCGGGGTAGTTGCCGGTACGGGCCTGGTACCCGGTCAGCTTGTTGAAGACAGTGGTTTTTCCGGTGTTGGGATTTCCGAGGAGGGCGACGCAATGCGTGCCGGCGTCGGAGCCTCGGGTCACGGCCGCGTCTCCGGATCGATCCGGATCTGCCGGGCCTCGGCGCGCCGAAGCGAGAGGTAGTAGCCCCTGACCCGCACCTCCATGGGATCGCCCAGCGGGGCAAATCGCACCACCTGCACCGAGGCACCCCGGGTGAAACCCATCTCGAGGAGGCGCTGCATGAGGGGAATGGCGCATTGGAGGGACCGGATGATTCCGCGTTGTCCCACGGCCAGATCAGCCAGGGATGCGATGGCTTTTGCAGGTTTCATGTTCATCCAGGTCCAGCACTGGCTTCCGCTGCGATGGAGGGAAGCGAAAGCACCTCAACGCCTTTTAATTCAGCAAGTTGTGCTGTTTGGCGCCCATGGCCCGCGCATTGGAAGCCTTGCCCGACCGTTGTTTGGGCCGCCAAACACTTGTTTAACCTATTCTATTTTCGGGGTTCTTTCCAGTGATTTGTAGGAGAAAATTCGGACCCGGGTGGGGCGATTTCGGGATCGGCCTCGCCCGGGAGGCCGGGGCCTGAAATTTCGGGACATGGCATGCTATACCATCGGTTCCCTTTCACCGGATACCATCGGGAGTGACGACCATGCGCGGACTGCTGTTTTTCCTCCTCCTCGGCCTCGCGGCCATGATCCTCGAGGCCGGGCCGACCGGGGCCGAACGAAAATGGCTGGCAAAGTTTCTCCGTGCCGACGACAAGGAGGCCCGGATTCTGCTCCGGAAATATCCCGGCGGGCGCTGTTCGCTGGAACGCGCCGAGGCGCTGCTGGCCGCCGGCCTCGAGAGCAAAGCCCTGAAACCGGGCATGCACCACCTCACCTTTGAGTCGGGGAAGGAGACCTGGAAGTACACGGTGTCCATTCCCCGGGGATACGACGGGAAGAAACGCTTTCCCGTGGTCATGGATGCCGGCCACGGCTCGCTCAAGGACCAGAACGACGACAAGGCCGCCCAGGCCCTCGCCAAATACCTGCTCCAGGTCCGGGACGCCGTCATCGGCGTCCGGCCGCGGATCTTCGACAAACTCTGCAAGGACGGGCGCTACGACCGCCTCACCCGGTCCCGGGACGGTGAGGCCTTCCGGACGGCAGCGCCCCTGTTCCGGGATCTCCTCAGGGTGCTCCGGTTGCGCCTGGCCGTGGATGGCGACCGGTTCTTTCTCACGGGAATTTCCATGTCGGGGTACTGGGCCTGGCGCCTGGGCGCCGACCTGCCCGGTGAGTGGGCGGGCATCATCCCCATCTCCGCCGTGACGCACCAGGTGCAGTTCGGGATGGAGAACTTCCAGGGCCTCCCCGTGTTCATCCTGCACTCCAGGGACGATCCGCGGTGCCCGTTCCGCCAGGCCCGGGACGCCCTGGACAAGCTGGAGGCCCTGAAGGCGCCCGTCGGCCACCACTTCCTGGACAGGGGCGGGCACGTCGCTCCGTTCAACCATTTCTCCCGGGGGTGGGCCTGGATGGCGGGTAAGAAACGCGATACCGCTCCCCGGAAGATTCGCCTTCGCCTCCAGCGCTCCACCCTCGGTCCCGTGCACTGGATCGAGGTCCTGGACCTGAAATCGAAGCGATTCATCCGGGGCCGGGCCGGCGCCGAGGTGGATGCCGAGGTGATTGAGGGGAATCGCGTCCAGATCACGGCCCGGAACGTCCGGTCCCTGCGCCTGCACCTGAGTCCGAAGCTCCTCGACCTCGGGAAGGCGGTGAAGGTGAAGGTGAACGGCAAGACCGTTCATACCCGGAAGGTGAAGCCGAGCGGCAAGGCGGCCCTGGAAGAGGCCCGGAAGCGCGGAGACACGGGGATTTTTTATCCCGCGAGCCTCCTCATCAAGCCGTGACCTGCAAGGCAAAATGATAAAATTTTCATTATCTTCGAAACTGAATGGAGGCGCGTGCGACATGGGGCTCGCTGTCCAGAGGACCGGTGGATCGCCGGCGGAGAGATGGCCAGCGGATAGGACGAGCCATGTACACGGAGTCCGCCTTCAACGTCGTGGTCTTTCAGGAGCCGGGTCCCTCCGATGAGAACCTGGCCGAAGACGCACAGCGGCTGGTCCGCCGTCATTCCGTGTGTGACCGGGACTGGGGGGTCGGGTGTCTCACGTACGAGCCTCCCGCCTTCGACACCCTGTGGGGAGGCCTCGAGGAGGGGGATTTGCTGCCCGTGGCCTACGCGGTCCTCTTCAAGCTCGGCCGCGGGGCTGAGTGGTTCATCGATCGTCCAGACGCGTTCACCTACCTGTGGCGGGGGATCGAACATGAGGAGTGGGGCAAGGTGCTGTTTCTCCAGGTCGTACCGCAGCCGCACCTTATGGCCGCGATCAACGTCCGGATGAACTAACAGCTGATCGATAATGCCTGATCCAGGTCGGCGATGAGGTCGTCGGCGTTCTCGATGCCCACGGACAGGCGCACGAGGCCGTCGGTGATGCCGGCGCGCTTCCGGGCTTCCTGGCCCATGGAGGCGTGGGTCATGCTGGCGGGATGCTGGATCAGGGTCTCCACGCCGCCCAGACTCACGGCCAGGACGCACAGCTTGACCGCGCCCATGACCTTCTTGCCCGCTTCCACGCCGCCCATGAGGCCGAAGCTGATCATGCCGCCCGGGCCGAGCTGCTGTTTTCTGGCGAGCTCATACTGTGGGTGGCTCTCGAGGCCGGGATACGCCACCCACTCCACGGCCCGGTGTCCGGTCAGGAACTCGGCGATCTTCTGGGCGTTCTCGCAGTGCCTTTGCATCCGGATGGCCAGGGTCTTTACGCCGCGGTGGACCAGGAACGACTCCAGCGGTGGAAGCACGCCGCCCAGGAGGTTCAGGGTCTTGCGAAAGACGCCGTATTGATCCTTGTCCTTTGCCACGATGATGCCGCCCACCACGTCAGCGTGGCCGTTCAAGAACTTGGTCAGGCTGTGGATCACCACGTCGGCACCCCACTTGAAGGGCTGTTGCAGGACCGGGCTCATGAAGGTGTTGTCCACCACCACCATGGCCCCGCGGTCGTGGGCCAGGTTGCTGATGGCCTCGATGTCGGTGACCACCAGCGTCGGATTGCCCGGGGTCTCGATGAAGACGATCTTTGTCTCGGGGCGAATGGCCCCTGCCACGTCGTCCAGGTTCGATGTGTCCACGACGGTGGACTCGATGCCGTGTCGGGGCAGCTCCGATTCAACAAGGGTGCACGTCGGCCCGTACACGGCGTCGCTGCACACGATGTGGTCGCCGGCGTTGAGCAGCGTGTTCAGGACGGTGTAGATGGCGGCCATGCCGCTGCTGCAAGCCAGCCCGGCGTATCCGCCCTCGAGGGTGGCGATGCAATCCTCCAGGGCCTTCACCGTGGGATTGCCCATGCGCGAGTAGATGAATCCGGGTTCCTCGCCCGCAAAGAGCGCGGCGCCCTGGTCGGCACTGTCGAAACTGAAGGTGGAGGTCTGGTAGATGGGTGGAACCACGGGGCGGAAATGGTAGTGGTCGATGCCTGCATGGACCGTCAGGGTATCGAGGGATGCTTCGTCGTGGGTTGCCATGAATCGAATCCTCTGTCCTTGCCGAGCGAGGGCCTTCAGGGTGACTTCTTTCCTGTCGAATAACTTATATCAGACGGTGGCGGGAAGCAATGATTCTCCGTCCCGGCGATTCCGGCCGTGATACCCGCCCTCCAGGTAGGATGAATTTCTGGGAAAAAGCTTGGTGAATGGGATACAATTCCGCATTCGAGGGTCATGGAATGTCTGAAAATATGACAGCAAATCCCACTCCCTTCTTCGCGTCGCGCCGGGGTATCATCGTGGCCGGGGCGGTCATCGGCCTGCTGGCCGCGGTGCTCCAGAAACTCGGCAATCCACCCAACATGGGCCTGTGCATGGCCTGTTTCTACCGGGATATTGCCGGCGCCCTCGGGCTGCACCGGGCACCACCGGTCCAGTACATCCGCCCCGAGATCATCGGCCTGGTGTTCGGCGCGGTCATCGCGGCATTCCTGAACCGGGAGTTCAGGCCACGCACCGGATCTGCGCCCGTGGTCCGCTTCCTCCTGGGCATGTTCGCCATGATCGGCGCCCTGGCCTTCCTGGGGTGCCCCTGGCGGGTGGTGATCCGCCTGGCCGGCGGGGACCTGAACGCCGTTGTGGGCCTGGCGGGCCTGGTCGCCGGAGTTGCCCTCGGCGTGCATTTTCTCAGGTCCGGGTACAGCCTGGGCCGGGCCTACAAGACCTATCCCGCCGTGGGCTGGATCATGCCGGCCCTCATGGCGGGCCTGCTGTTGCTTCTCGTATTGCGTCCGGTCTTCAACGAAAAAGTCGGAGGTCCGATCTTCTTCAGCTCGAAGGGCCCCGGCGCCATGCACGCGCCGCTGCTCCTCTCCCTGGGCATCGGCCTCGTCATCGGCCTCCTGGCCCAGCGCACCCGGTTCTGCACCATGGGCTCCTTCCGCGACGTGATATTGATGCGGGATTATCACCTCCTCACCGGAGTGGCGGCCCTTGTGGTCGCGGCCCTCGTCGCCAATCTGATCCTGGGCCAGGTGAAATTCGGAATCACCGGTCAGCCCGTTGCGCACTCGAGTCACGTGTGGAACTTCCTGGGCATGGTGCTTTCCGGCCTGGCCTTTGCCCTGGCCGGCGGCTGCCCGGGCCGGCAGCTCATCCTCGCCGGTGAGGGCGACGGCGATGCCACGGTGTTCGTCCTCGGCATGTTCATGGGCGCCGGTTTTGCGCACAACTTCATGCTGGCCGCAACACCCGACAAGGCCGGTCTGGTCGGCGGCCTGTCCACAGCGGGCATGGTGGCCGTGGTCCTGGGGCTGGTTGTATGCTTGACCTTCGGATTCGCTCTGCGCGAGAGAGACTGAGAATGGCAAAGATCCTGGACGCTCGTGGCCTTTCCTGTCCGCAACCGGTCATCCTGGCCGTGCAGGCGGCAGGGGAGAGCGAGTTTCCCTTCGAGGTGCTGGTGGATTTCGTTGTTGCACGCGATAACGTGCGCCGGGTCATGGAGAGCTCCGGCCACGAGGTGCAGGTCATCGAGGAGGGAGACGTGTTCAGGTTGATTGTCGGAGGTACGATCACAACGCCATGATCTACCTGGATAACGCCGCCACCTCCCTGCCCAAGCCCCCGGCCGTGGCCGAGGCCATGGTTCGCTTCCTCGAGGAGGTGGGGGCCAATCCCGGCCGTTCCGGTCATCGCCTCTCGGTGGAGGCCGCCCGCATCGTCTACGACGCGCGGGAAGCCGTGGCCGAGGTCTTCAACGCGCCCGACGTGCTCAATGTGGTGTTCTGCCTCAACGCCACCGAGGCCCTGAACCTGTCCCTGCGTGGTTTGCTCGGTGCCGGCGACCACGTCATCACCTCGAGCATGGAGCACAACTCCGTGATGCGTCCGCTCCGGGCCCTGGAGCAGGACGGCGTGGAGGTGACGGTGGTCGGGTGCTCGCCCGAGGGGCGCCTCGATCCAGCCGACGTGGAGGCGACCGTGCGGCCCGAGACGGTCATGATCGTCCTCAACCACGCCTCCAACGTGACGGGTACCCTGCTGCCGGTGGAGGCGGTGGGACACATGGCCCGGCAGCGCGATCTGCTCCTCGTGGTGGATGCCGCCCAGACCGCGGGCGCTTACCCCATCGACGTTCAGGCCCATGGCATCGATATGCTGTGCTTCTCGGGTCACAAGTCGCTCCTCGGGCCCATGGGCACCGGCGGGCTCGTGGTGGGGGAGCGAGTCGACACGGCGCGCCTCGAGCCGCTCTGTCGCGGCGGCACGGGCAGCGGTTCCGAACAGGAGCGCCAGCCCGACTTCCTCCCGGACCGCTACGAGAGCGGGACCCCCAACGCCGTGGGACTGGCCGGGCTGGGGGCCGGTGTGCGGTGGCTCCTGGACCGGGGCGTGGAGGCCGTCCGCGCCCACGAGGTCGCCCTTGTCGAGCGTCTCATCGATGGGCTGGTGGACATTCCGGGCGTCCGGCTCCACGGTAGCCGGGAATCCAGGGACCGGACGGCCACGGTGTCCTTCACCCTCGGCGCCGTGTCACAGTCGGAGGTCGGCCTGCGCCTCGCTGAGGATCACGACATCCTGTGCCGGGTGGGAATCCACTGCGCGCCCGCGGCCCACCGGACCCTGGGCACCTTGCCCGAGGGCACGGTGCGTTTCGGCCTCGGGGCCTTCAACACGGCCGCGGAGGTGGACGCCGCCGTGGCGGCCGTGGCCCGCATTGCCCGGGAGGCGCCGTGATTCACCGGGCCCACGTCGTCATCATCGTGTTCTCCACGAGCCACGCCATGAAAATCGAGAAACGACTCAAGGCCCGCGGCATCGAGGGCAAGATGATCCCGGTGCCGCGGCACCTGAGCTCGGATTGCGGGGTGTGTGTTCGCATCGCGCGGTTGGACATGGAGGCGGCGCGTGAGGTGGTGGAGGAAACCGGGCTGGAGATCGAGGGGATCCACGAGGTGTGAATCAATTCCAGCCGACGCGATAGATCTTCCCCATGAGCCAGTCCGCCATTCGTCTCGGCAGCAGCCGCATGACCAGGAGGCTCAAGCGGTTCGAGAATCCCGGCACGGCGAGGTCCTTTCGCCGCACCATGGCCTTGACACCCAGCTCGGCGCACCTGTCCACCGGCATGATGCCCGGCCCGTCCGCCTTGAACCTCCGGTCGAGGCCCGAGGCCTCCAGCATCTCGGTGGCGATGCCGCCCGGGGCGAACACGGTGAGGGAGACGTTCCGGTCGCGGACCTCCACCCTCAGGCTCCGGGTGAAACTCGACACGAAGGCCTTGGTCCCGCCGTACGCGGCCTGGTAGGGCATGGGCAGGAATCCCGCCATGCTGGACACCCACATCAGGCCACCACCCTCGTTCCTATCCGAGAGGTAAGGCACGAGCTTTCCGGTGAGTTGCACCAGGCTGGTGACGTTGGTGGCCAGGAGGGTCTGGAAGGAGTCCCAGGGCATGTCCAGGTGGGGGCCGTAGTGGGTGACGCCGGCGTTCAGGACGGCGGCGTACACGGTGCGGCCGGCCACGGTCTCCTGGAAGAGGCGGTCCACGTCCTCGATCCGGGTGAGGTCGGCGGGGAGACACACCGCCTCCACGCCGTGGTCCGAGGTGAGGGTATCGGCCAGGGTCCCAAGCCGGTCGCGGCGCCGTGCCGTCAGGATCAGGTTCGCCCCGTGGTCGCGCGCCAGGACGCGGCTCATGGCCCGGCCCAGGCCGGAGGAGGCGCCCGTCAGGAGAACCCACCGCCCGCGTAGCTCCATGTGCCTGGTCATGCCCGAAGACTAGGCGATCGGGGCAAGAATATCAACCCTTCGTGGTGGACATCGAAGGGACTGGCCGGATTCCGGAATTATTTTGGAGCTGGACAGGGGAATTGCCGGATAGGACCTATCTCCTCTGCATTCGCATCCGTTAAAGTGTCGGTTTGACTCCTTGTTCCGGTCCCAGTCCCCGGATGAAAATGTCACAGAAGACCACACGCTATTCCCTCTGTCCCTACAACTGCTGGCCCGTGAACTGCGGCCTGGCCGTGACCACCGAGGCGGGGCGCATCGTCGATGTCCGCGGCAATCCTCACCACGATCTGAGCCGGGGCATGCTCTGCGTCAAGGGCGCGGCGTGCGGCGAGATCCCCCACAACCGGGCGCGCTTGCTCACGCCCCTGATCCGGGTGGGGGAGCGCGGCGGGGGGCAGTGGGAGAAGACCACCTGGGACGAGGCCCTCGGCCGCATCGCCGGTCGCATGCGTATGAACATCGAGGCCGGACGCCGGGAGGCCAACGTCCTCTACCACAGCCACGGGAACATCGTCCAGCGCATCAACTGGCGCATCCTCACGCCGCGGTTCGCCAACCTGACGGGTATGACGCTCTGGGACGGAAACTTCCCCTGCTGGTACGACGTGGGCCTGGCCCAGACGCTCACCGGGTACCACGGCCTCCACGATCCCGCAGACATCGGCTCCCACGCCGCGGGCCTCGTGAACTGGGCCCAGGATCCCTGCGCCTCCGAGGCCAACCTGGTCCCCTACATCACGGCGCTCCGCGAACGGGGCGGCGTGGTGGTCACCATCGATCCGCGCATCACCCAGACCGCCGCCCTGAGCGACCTCCACATCCAGCCGCGACTGGGATCGGACGTGTGGCTGGCCGGCGCCGTGGCCCACGTCCTCATCCGGGAGGGCGCCTTCGACGAGGACTTCGTCCGGGATCACTGCCACGGCTTCGACGCCTACCGCAGCCACGTGGAGTCCTGCACACCCGACCGCGCTGCCCGGGAATGCGACGTGCCCCTGGAGCACATCGAGGCCCTGGCTCGCATCTACGCCGAGACCCGTCCCCTGTGCACCAACCTCTCCCGCGGCGCCCTCGGGAAACACCGCGGAGGCGTCCAGATGGTGCGGGGGATTCTCTGCCTCGCGGCACTGTCCGGCAACGTGGCTGTCCGGGGCGGCGGGGTGGTGTGGGGGGAGGCCGTGGACTGGAAGGATGACCTGGCGGCCGCGGACCGGCGGCCGGAGGCGCCTTATCCCGTGAACAACTTCACGGCCATCGACGCCGCCCTGGAAGCCGGCGCCGTGGACACCCTGATCGTCGTGGGCGGCAATCCGCTCAGCCAGTGGCCCGACGTGAACCGGCTCCGGAAACAGCTCCGGCGGACGGGGTGCGTCGTGGTCTACGACATTTTCATGAACCACACCGCCCGGGAGGCGGCCGATGTGGTGCTCCCCGCCACGTGCTGGCTGGAGGAGCTCGGCCTTCGCACGTCCAGCACCCGGATCTACCTCATGGACAGGATCCTGGAACCGCCCGGCGAGTGTCGCGAAGCCAGCGCGTGGATGAACACCCTTGCCCGACGTCTCGGCGTGGAGGATTACTTTCCCTGGTCCTCGAAGGAGGCGTGCCTGGACGCGTGCCTCGATACGCCTGTCTTCCAGGGAGCCACCGTGGCGCGCCTCCGCCAGTGCCCGGGCGGCCTCCGCGCACGGCAGCCCGAGGTGCCGTACGAGGATCTGCGGTTCGATTCCCCGTCGGGCAAGTTTGAGTTCTACTCCCGGATCGCCGAGCGTCACGGCCTGCCGCCACTGCCGACCCACGTGGATCCCCTGGAGAGCCGGGCCGCCACGCCCGACCTGGCGGAGCGGTTTCCCCTCGAGCTGATATCCTCCCGGCGGAATACCCATTTTCATTCCTTCCACGACAGCCACCGCCACCTCGCCACCCTGGCGGCCCTCGAGGCCGAACCGGTCCTGCACATGCATCCGCTGGACGCGCGCCGGCGGGGGCTCGGGGACGGCGACCTCGCCGTGATGTTCAACGACCGGGGAGAGAGCACGGTGTGCCTGGAGCTGACCACCGAGGTGCCCCCGGGCACGGTCTCCCTCAATGACGCCTGGCCCGAGCTCAACCGCTTGACACCCGCCTTTGCTCCGTGCCCCACGGAAGTGACGGCCGACCTGGGCGTGGGAGGTCAGCCCGCCTACCAGAACGCCCTGGTGGAGGTGCGGCCGTGAAACAGAGGATCTTCGTCTTTGCCACAGACCGGTGCTTCGGCTGCGGGGGGTGCATCGCCGCCTGCGCCGCCCGGTCCGCCACCCCCCCGGGCCTGTTCCGGCGCCAGGTTCTGAAGCTGCCGCCCCGGGTGGGGGACCACCGCACCCTCTACCTCTCCCTGGCCTGCAACCACTGCGTCGAGGCGCCTTGTGTACGGGCCTGCCCGAGCCGCGCCCTGGTCAAGCGGCCTCAGGACGGTGTGGTCCTGCACCGGGAGGACCGTTGCATCGGCTGCCGCTACTGCCAGATGGCCTGTCCCTACGACGCCATCCACTGGGACGAAGGCCTGCGCATCGTCAGCAAGTGCGACTTCTGCGTCGATCGCCTGGACCGTGGTCGTGCTCCGGCCTGCGTCGAGACCTGTTTTGCGGGCGCCCTGGAACACCGGATCCTGGACGTCAAGGAGGAGCCCGCCGGCTGCCAGAGGGAGGCCCCCGGTTTCTCGCACCACCCCGAGGCGCGCCCCGGCATCCGGTTCCTCCACGCCGGCACCGAGAACCGCCTTTCACGAACGAGCCCCTTCCCGCCCGCCTGCCCCGAAGTCCTGGGCGATGCCCACGAGGAGCCGTAGCCGTGGATGAGAGATACTCGCACCTGGTTCCCCTCATCGTCTTCACCACCCTGGTGTCCTGGGCCGCGGCCCTGGTTCTGGCTGCCGCCGCCGGCGGCACCCAGGCGCCGGTCCCGGCGGCCCTGGTCCTCGGAATCCTCGCCGTGGCCGCGTCGCTCCTGCACCTGGGCCGGAAGCTGCGTGCCCCCCTGGCCCTGGCGGGCGTGGCCCGGTCCTGGCTCAGCCGGGAAGTGGCGCTCACGGTGGGATTCGTCGCTCTCACCGGCGCCGTGGCCTGGATGGGCCGCAGGGGTGCAGACGCGGCATGGGTGCGCCTCACCCTGGTCCTCGCCGCGGTCATCGGACTCGCCGCCGTCATCGCCATCGGGCGGCTCTACCATCTGCACGGACAGACGGGCTGGCAAGGGACGGCGCAACGACTGGGGCCCGTCACCTCGACGCTGGCCGCAGGGACGGCGGTCTGGCTGGCGGTCGCCGGTGTGCAGGCGCCGACTCTCGCCCTCGTCGCCTTCCTGGTCCTGGTGGCACTCGACGCCTACCTGGCTCACCTGCGTCGCCGGCACCTGTTCGAGCTTGTCCGGAAAGAGAATCCTCGACCCACCTATCCACGCCCGGCCAGGGCCGGCCTGAAGACTTTCACGCCCCGCTTCCTGCTCTCGATCCTGGCAGCGGCGTCGGCGCTCCTGTTGTCGGGTGCGTGGTTGTGGGGCACCGTGGTTCTCCTCGGTGCGATGATCTTACTCGACCGCCTGGTCTTCTATGCCGGCGCGGCCAGGACCACACCGCGCATCGCCCTGGAAGAGATCCGAAAACAGCGCCTGGAGGAGGCTGCGGAATACGAGGTCCAGACAGAGGCCTAACCGAATTATTGAGTGAATAATACCACATCCTCTGGGCGTGGACCCGAAGAGGTTCTACCGATCCGGCGTTGATCTGCTGCCCGATTTCATCCGGGGTGGATGAGTCAAAACGAACTCGTTCGCCCCCGATGAAGCACTTCATCCGGCCTAAATGAGATGCTATGAGGGCCGCCGAAACGGGGTAATAATATTTTCCCCGTGTCGGTTGCCGCCGAACACGAAGGCGACGAGGGTAGGGCCCGCCTCCCGGACGATGCGCTTCAGGTCCGCCTTGAACAGCAGGAGGGGGATGGCCAGGGGGACCAGATACGACCAGACCACGTCGTAGACCCGAGCCGACGAGGGGATGATCGACAGGTTCGAAAGGACGATGGTGCTTCCCATGGCCACGACGACCGACGACAGGCGCGCACCCCACCGGGTCTCTTCCGACCACAGTCCCAGGGCGGCCACGGAAAAGAGCACTGCCAGGAGGAGCCAGTCGTGGTCGGCGGGGATGAGAGGTTTATCGAACAATCTTCTTCAGTCCATCGGTCAAAGCGGGCGCCGGGCAGGGATTGGATCGGTCAAAGGTAGATCGTCAGCGGTGCCGGGGCAAATGGTGTGCGAAATCCAGGTGAAAGATCGGGCACCGGCGCGGGTCGCCCCGCGCCGGTGAATGGGTATCACAGGACCGTGAAGATGAACGGATTCGAGATGGACTTGATCCCGAAGGGAGCCCCGGAATCCAGGGTCACGAATGCCGTGTGGATGCGGACACCCGTGATCTTCGGGTCGTTGAGGATGTTGATCTTGGCCTGGGCCTTGCCCGACGCGTCCAGCGTGCCCGAGTAGTCGACGAAGATGGAGGGAAGCAGCCCGCCGGTGCTTACCACCAGCAGATCGTCGGGGGACAGGGCGAGACTGCGGCTCCCGATGGGGATGGGACCGCTACCGAGGGAGGAGCCCACCTGGTAGACGAGGCCGGCGTCCCCCGGCGACTGGAGATCCAGCACCACGGTGCCGCCCGGCTTCGGATTCCCCGATCCCTGGATCAGGATTTCGATGACGGTGAAGCGCATCTTCAGGGCGGCTTTGTCATTTCCGGTACCCGTGGGTTTGTTGAAGGCCCCGGAGCCCTGGACGTAGACCCGCTGGAGGGTCGCGCCGCGGTGGAAGGAGGAGCCGCCGGTCCTGCCGATGTATCGCACCTCCACCACCAGGTTGTCGACGCCGTTGTAGTCGAAGCCCGTTGTCAGGCCCACGTCGCTCCACTGGTTCTGGGTGTAGTTGAACTTGATTGTTCCGGCGATGACCGACGTCACGTCCTTTTCCAGGTTCGTGGCGAAGGTGGTGGTCATGGTCGAGAGGGTGGTGTGGGCCATGCGTATCTCGCCTTTCGAGGACGAGAAGGTGCCCGTCCCGCAGGGCGTGAAGCCCAGCTCGACGATACGGAACGGCTTTCCGCCCAGCAGGCTGGCCGGCACCAGTGCCTGATAGCGCCACTCCGTGCTGCTCCCCCAGGGATAGACGTTGCACGTGCCCTGACCGGGAAGGTTGTCGGGGACGGGAATGTATTTCTGGGCGGTCAGTGTTGAAGCCGCGGCCAGCACCAGCACCGGTAGGATCAATCGAATACGATACATTGTCATGCCTCCAATCACGTTTTCCATATTGAGCTACTGAGTGGCTCTCTTCCACCCCGGAATATACCATATCTGGATGAACCGGAACATGAGCTCCTTGGTTTGGCATCGGATGCTTGCGCATGGTGCCGGCGGACACTACTATTCCTCTCTTTACCGGCGAGTTCACCGTCGTTCTTGCAAGGACTTCGAGAATCGTGACCCGGCGCCGCAAGCTCCTCCATACCGTCATTCTGATCGTGCTGCTGCTGGCGGCCGAGATGACGGTGCGTGTGATCTACTGGATCAAGGACGATTTCCCGCCCGTCCTGGACAAGTCGCTGACCTACGAATGGAAGTGGGCGCAGGCGCACCTGGCCACCGGCGTGGCCGTAGACCCTGCCAGCAACCACGTGTTCGATCCGCACCTCGGCTGGCGAATGAAACCGGGAATCCGCACCGACGACCTCGTGACGAACTCCACCGGCGTGCGGGCTACCCGGGAGTACGAGGTCGGGCGCCGGGCCGGCCGCAAACGCCTCCTCCTCCTCGGGGACAGCTTCACCTTCGGCCACGGCGTGAAGAACGACGAGACCTTCGCCCACTTCCTCGAGGCGGAGCACCTTCCGGGCTGGGAGGTGGTGAACATGGCCGTCCAGGCGTACGGCACCGACCAGCAGATCCTCACCTACGAGCACTACGGGAGGCCCTACGAGGCCGATGTCGTCGTCCTGGGCTTCTACGTGGGCGATTATGACCGCAACACCCAGTCCTTCATCGGCTACGCCAAGCCAGTCTTCGTCCCCGACGGGCAGGGTCTCCGCCTCGCCAACACACAGCTGGTCGCCCCGGAGCAGCTCCTCGAGGACTACCAGTCGGGTCGGCGCCGCATCGGCGTGGCGTGGTACTGCCCCTACTGCCTCATGGCCCTCGGGAAGACTCTTAAAAAGATCAGGTCTCGCAGGATATCCGAGAGGGATACGGAGTGGCAGGTGCTCTCCAGGATGATGAAACGGTTCAACGACGGAGTCCGGGCCGACGGCGCCGTGCCGGTGTGGCTCGTCATACCCTATCACGACGTGGTGAAGGGCGCCTCGCGGTACGAATCTCTCGAGGACATGTGCGAACGAAGGGCGCGGGCTCTGGGCCTGGCGTGCATTCGTCTGGACGGCCTGTTCTGCGAGGCCGACCGCAGGACGCCCGCCCGTCCGGTCTACCGCAGCCGGAAGATCGGCGGCCATCTGTCGGTGGCCGGCCACCGCGTCGTTGCGGCCGCCCTCGCGGGCCATCTGGTGAAGGCGGGGCTCCATTCCCCCTGAAACCAGTTCACTGTTTGCCCCGGAATGCCGGTGGAGTATACTGGCCGTTTTCCGCCCAGGAGTCGATTGATCCCGAACAGGAGACAAACCATGAAGCTCGTTGCAGTGATTATTTCGTGCTTGATGGCCGTAGGCCTGGCCTCAATGGAGGCCCAGAAGCTGGTCCGGTCCGAGCCGGCCGACGGTGTCAGGGACGTGCGGCTGGATATCGGCGTCGTACGGCTGCACTTCGACGTGGACATGAAGACCAATGGATGGTCGTTCTGCAGAACGAAGAAGGGCGCCTTTCCTCCTCCCGAGGGCGACAACTCCATGCCGTGGCGAAATTCGAAGCTGTGCGAGCTGCGTATCGGGAAGCTGAATCCGGGAACCACCTACGCCATTCAGCTGAACTCGGACCGGAAGAAGGGATTCTGCGCCGCCTCCAACGGGACCCCGCTTCCCGTCACGGTTGTCGTGTTCACCACCGCCGCCGGGGGCCGGAACCCGATACTGTCAGGCAAGGTCATGCTGCGCCCCAGATTCAAGAAGGGCCAGGCCCTCAAGGTGACGCAGGCCTTGTGGCGCAAGATGAACATCCGGGTGACACGTAGGTGTGCTCTCCAAGGACATATGTCCGATAAACATGCACGAGTTTGTCCGG
>CAZAKZ010000098.1:0-21770 GCA_964485695.1 uncultured Planctomycetota bacterium
TTGCCTTCGGAGACGGCCACGATGTCGGTCTCCGTTTCGGTCAGCAGTAGGTCGGCGGAGAAAGTCGTTCCGGCCCGCTCGGTCGGCTGTCCATTCACAAGCACCCGATCGCCCAGCGAAACATTCCCAGTGACTCGGATCGTCAACCCGTCCGGCGTCTGGCGACCGTGTCGATGGTTGAGCACGGCACCGTGAAATGGTTCTTCAATCTTGACGGCACCAAAAGAGGCCGCGGCAGCCGCTGCGGGACCGCCCAAGACAATCCCTGCGGCCCCTGCCACTGTCGCTTGCAGGAAGTTGCGTCGTCGCATTTCTTGACTGTGCATCACATGGCTCCTTGAAGCTGATTCTCAGGCAAATCACCGTGCCGAACAATATCTCGGCCGGTCTACCAATTCGTCAAACAACAACTCGCCTCGGCTAATTAGCCGGTTGATAGCTTTCGATCGGCACGCGCAGGAACTTGATCCATCGCTGCTTTTGGCAAGTCCAGGCAACCGGTACGAAGTTCGCCGGGGCATAGGTCTGGACGACCAGCCCGATGCGCTGTCGATCCATGGACAAGGGCTGGTCTTCCCGATTCAATTCCACAGGCGGCAACCAAGATCCGTCAGGGCTACGTTCCCAGGACCGAAGCGCCGTCTGTTCGCCTTCGTTGACGGCCGCAAACACGACGACCGTGTCTTCACCGGCGGCGCTGATCTTGCCGCCGGGAGGGATCTGGCCGGCTTCCTGTTGCCAGTGGCCATCGCAGAAGTGCAGGACGCCTGGAATGTTGGCACAAACCAGGAAAACCTCCTTGCCGTGCAAGCTCACGGCGTACGGCTGAGGCCACCGCGGGCCAGGCTGGCCCTTCACCCACTTGGCTGCCGGAATGTCCTCGGGCGCCGACCATTGAGAGCCGTCAAAGCGGCTCCAAAGGAGGCGGCCTTCTGCCGCCTTCTGCTCCCGCCAGAGACAAGCGATACCCTTCTTCCACGGAACCAAGCAGGGCTCCAGGTGGATGTAGGCTTGGTAGTGGTTCTTTGTGGAAGAGTAATGCGATCCGGGGATCAATCCGCTCTTCCCAACGCGCCAGGACTTCCAGACACGGCCATCATCATCTGAGTATCGGGCATGAACGCAGAGTCGGCCTTCGCGCCCCACCAGGCAATACGCGGCCCAAAGACGACCATTCGGTAAGCGAATGATCGACTGGTTGGCGTTGCAGTGACGTGGTTCACAGTCAATCAGGGCGGGAGTGGGACGGAGTTGCCAGCCACTTTCGGTGAAGGTCAATTTCTGCGCGAAGAGACGCAAAGACGGTCTGGCCCCGTGCCCGCAACAGCCCAAGTTGGCCAAGATCATCGCATCGCCGCGTCTGCCCACGACATCCCCATGCCCAGATCCGTGATCGGGATTGGGCACGGAGATGGGCGTGGGCTGGTCCTTGCCATCCAGCCCACGCCATGTCTTTCCTCCGTCCATGGATTGCAGCACGAACACGTTGCGCTTGTTGAAAGCGGTGAAACCGACCAGCAGATGACTGTTATCAAAAGCACTCGCCCATCCACACGGAGTGACGCCCAAGTAGTCCTTCCACTTCCCCTTGTTCTTGAAGTACATCGGGACTTCTTCAATCAGCGCCTGGTTCTTCGGCTTCGACGACCACAGCGAGAAGCCGTCGTCCAGGCTTGTGATGACCGTGGGAGGTTCCAATGGAATTGGAGAACGATCGGGCTCGATCGACGGAAACGTCTCCGGCTGGGGACCGGCCGACGCGCGATAGTAGGCGGGCAGCGTCTGGGGGCTGTCGTCGCGCAGGATTGGGAACTTGCATGCCGTGTCTGACAGACACAATCTGACGCTGTCGATCAGTACTTCGCCGTCCGCCATGACGTAGAGCCCGGTTATGTGCTGCGAATCCAATCCGCGTGATGAGACGCCGCGGCGCAGGTCCAGCTCCACAGTGTACCAGCGACCCGCTTCGACGGTGACCTCGCGATGCACGGGAGGCTCGATGTCGGCATCTTCCAGCGCCACTCGTACGCGACGGCTCCCCGCGGAGCAAAAGACATCAAATCGAAGACGATCATACGCCGACCAGTCCGCAGCAAACACGCGACCCAGCAGGCCGGAGATGGAAAGGCCGACGCCCCGGTATCCGATCCGCGTCAACGAACGATAGCGGTCGACCGGCGCCTCGGGCGCATCGTCGAGGTAAGCACGAGTGGACCACGGATACCATTCTGGATGAGGAGGCAAAGCGAAATAGTCGCGTTTTGGTTCGTCGCTCTTGTCGACCGGATCCCAGACACGACGGCTTCCTTTCTGGCTTTTCCGCACCGAAGCTCGATCCGTCAGTCGCAAAGCATGTTCGCCTTGGCTCGCCCGGCCTTTGCGGACGATCCAGAGCTGTGATCCCACTCGGCTAGGAAGGGTCACCTCCATACCGTTCTCGTCGCGCTTTACCTTTGTCGAACCAAGCGTCTTGCTGTGCTTCTCTAGGGCCTTGACCAGCGATTCGATCTCGTCCGCTTCAAAGCTCAGAAGCAGCTTTTCGCGCTGTTCGGCGTCGTTGAGCGGACGCTCCGCCTCTCCAGCCTGGGCTAAACCGGTGAGAGCGAAAAGCAACAACCATCCCAGCCATCCTCCGACGGAGAAAGCGTGGCGCCCCGGCGGTTCGCTCACGCGCTGCGGTCTTGTCAGGTTCAAGCAATCGACATAGCGGTCGAAAAGGACGCGGAAACAGAAATTCACGTTTGCTAGCGCGGAATCACACTCCGCACCGCCGCCTGCCAAGTGGGACCCGATCAGTGCTTCCTTGGCTCTCCGTCTAGCCATGCGTTTTCCTTTTTCGCTTGCGAATCTCGAACGCCGAAACGACTCTCTCTTGATTCGAATATGAAACATTCAATATTGAAACAAATCAAGCAAGCTACTTAATCCGCGTGGAGGCGTCAACTACTAGCTTCGAACCCGCTGGAATTGAGATCTCGGTGTGCCGGGGCACCGTGATCTCATCGCTTACGGACCGTTTATCGCGTTCCAGGTAAAGCCAGGGACTTCGGCGTTCGCGCTTACCCTTTTGGCGAGGTTCTGTACGACCACAGGATTTCCGCCACCCGGATCAAGTCGCCTGATCGAACCGGCGCCGTCGGGCGACCGTGGCATTTCGATTTCCCATGTCCCGATGGTCGAAGCGATCCGCAAACGGATTCGGTTTCCGCGCCGATCGACGATTTCGGCCATGGGAAACTGCAAACCCTCCCCAGTCACGGCTTTTTCCTTTTGCGATTCGGGAAGAAGCTTTGGGATGAGTACGTTCAAGAACTCGACGACTTCGTTCTGCTCAATCGTCTCTTCCTCAATGCGCCATTGGCCGTAGCGCATGCCTGGTGTGCGGCGTTTTGGCTGCGGCCGATCCGGTTTTGGCTCCTCGGCCGGAGCATGCGGATTGCGGGAAAGGTCACCGGTGCGAATGGTGATCCGCACTTTCTCCGGCAACAGTACGCGGACCATCATGGTGCCGAAGCCGCTGCTGCGAAACGGGTAGTGGGGGTGTGTCTGTTTCGCCGGGTTGTTGTCTGGTGTATACGTCGTGACGTAGATTGAATCAGCGCCCTCTGCGAAGACGCTGCCTTTGCCATCGAGCGCAGCAGTGGGCGATGCCGGCTGGTCGCCTGCCAGCACACGCGGCTCGTTGACGGCGTACATCTGCCATGTCTTGGGGAATTCGGCACTGGCGGTATGGACTCGATCGTAGACCACGAAACATTCGGGATCGGACCGCAGATACAGGAAGTGGCGCTGGTACGACCGCATCTTGCCCGACCAATAGGCCTTGGTGAGGTCAGCGCATGTGTAGGTGTATTCCGGTCGGTGTTCATACGCGACGATGCGGCCTGCGGCCTGCGGTCGCGTTCCCGCTCCTTTCTCCAAATACCAGTTGCGAAGGCCGCCATCGTTCGGTCTGTCGCCCGTGGGCTCATCGGGGTCGTAAACCAGCACGAGATTGTGGCCGATCGAAGCGCCACGGCTCTTGATGGTCGCCAGCGGGCCGCCTTTGAAGATCTGAAAGCCGCCCTCATCGTCGCTGCCCCAGCAGCTCACGATGCGCTGGCCGGCTCCGAAGAACGCCCATGTGGCGTTGGGATCGTCCCAGACGCTTCGCATGTGCACGTGGCCGGTTCCTGGAAAATGGTAGGCCAGCGGAAGCTGTCTCGGCGGCGTGGATGGCGTCTCAGGGTCCAGCCACAAAATGTCGGCCCAGCCGTCACGGCGGTACCATCCGGCTTTCCAGTTGCTGCGGGCTTCCGGTCTGTTTCGGGAATGCCCCAGGGCATAGTGCTGCGCGACCGGCTGTCCGAACCGCTGCGCGACCAGCGGCATGACACGCACGGCGTCGCCCATACCTCGATTCATCCCCGGAGATGCGTCGTCGATATAGCCCATGGCCCCGTTGTGCGGCATGGTCGAGTACGCGTACCACAAGGGCGTCTCGGCCAAAAGACCGTGGTGGCCAAGTAACTGAAACAAGTCCTCACCGGTACCTGTGCGAAAGGCTTCCAGAGCCAGGGCGGCACTGTTCAGCATGCCCGAACCATGATAGGGGCCTTCGGTGGGAACACCACCGCGTGCGTTCAAAGCTGGCAGAAAGCCCTCCTTCATCTGTCTTTCGAAGGAGTCGAGGTAGATGCTCGCGTGTTCGTCGAACGGCGTGCCCTCGCCGTAGACGGCCAGCGCTACGAAGACCTTGGGCCCCACTCCCTGCCGCATATAGTAGTTACCAAACGTGTACGCGCCGCAGGTACCCCAGGTCTGGTTGTACCAGTAGTTGTCGATTCCCGGATCGAGCTGTATTTCAGGCGACTTGGAGGGACCGCGCATCCAACCACGATTGCAGAGCCACGGCCCAAGCACTTCCGCATACGTCTTACGCTCTTCGGGCGTGAAGGCATCGTACATCCAATCGTAAGTAAGTGCACTCCAGGCAAACCACGTGCCGCCGGTCCACATCAGCCCATAGCTCGCCCGTTTGTCGCCCGCGCGCCCCGTCCCTGCGCCGCGGCCGTCGCTGCCCCACATCTTTTGGCGAACGAAGTCCGAGTATTTCGTCGCGTCCCGAACCAGCGATTTCTCGACCAGGTACACCATTGGGATTTCCGGCAGCCAGTGCCCGATCGTCGACTTGGCACCGGAGTCGATGAACTCGTCCACCGCCGCTTTCATCGCTTGATACTCCGCCGCGCACACTCCGCCCGCACCACAACGGCGAGCGAGTTCGGGCAGATCGCTCCTGCGGAGCAGAATCCGCGGGTGCTCCTCAGCCACCTCGCCTGCTGACGAGATGACCGCAGTGAGCAAAACACCGAACCATACGGCAGTCGTCGGCAAGCCTACGATACACTTCATCGGGCACCTACCTTTCGACCGTGAAGACGTATCAAAACGGTAACTTGTGATCGGCAATCCTTGGTCGACTGCCTCAACGAAACGTGAGGGCTACACGCAGTTAACCGATTGGATGGCCATCACTTCAAGGAAAGCTATCCATCCTCCTGATCGAGACGTGCCTTTCTCATTGTCGGGTCGTAGACGATGCGGCACTTGGCGATGCGCGCATTCATCGCATCCACGACGAACAGCCAGTTCTTCCAGACGGCGAGGGCGGATATCGTCCCAAAAGGAAGCTGCGGGCGCGGATAGGCGCTGCCTTTCCCCGTGCAGTCCATGTTGCCGTAGCTCCCAAATTCACCCACCAGCCGCCCGTTGTCGCAATCAATGACCTGAACCCTGAACTTATTGGCCACGTACAGGTATCCTTTGCCGTCCAACGCTTGGTGTACTCGCGGGTTCAGGCAAACGCAAGTGGTCCTCATCCACCCGACCCGCCCGGCGCCGTGTCCCACGATGCCGTCCCAGCGCCTCGACCAGATCGGTTCGCCGCCCGATGGACGGAACTTGGAGAGATACAGATAGCGCGGCGTCAAGTACCCCTCCTTCGTTCTCGTGGGGGCACGAGGACAGGAAAGAACGTAAAGATTCCCTTGTTCGTCGACCTGCAGGCTTCGGGTATCCATCAGTTGGAGCAATCCGTCCTTCCGCAGATTCCCATCCGAGTCGTAAACATCGACACTGTTTCGCGAATTCACATGATAGATGTTGCCCTGCGCGTCGACGTCCAGTCCGCGATAGACGAAATAGTTGCGCTGGGAACCTTCTTGGCGTTGATCGACAACCAGCGTGCCCGTTCTGCCGGCCTTGAAAGGAATCGGCTTTCCTGCGCGGTCAAAGCGCAGGATCTGTACGGTGTTCTCGTCCCGTTTCCACCGGTATATTCTCCCGTCCTTTCCGAACAAAGAATCAAGAAACAGCGGCTCGTCCGGGTACCGAAAGATCGGCGTAGCGTGAGCCTGGGCGTATATGGGTTCGCCATTCCAGTCTTGTATCTCGTTGAAGAGCAAAGGCGGCCATTTCTTCAGTACCTTCCCACTTTGGTCCAACTTGAAAACCTCGCCATACAGGCCCCGATGGTAATACGAATCGTCTTCCACGTAGAGGTGACCGGTTTGTGGATCGACATTGAGGATGGGCACGTACCCGTATTGGCCCGGACTCGATAACTTGTCGCCCTCGTCCGCCCATTTCCCTTTCAGCGAGAGGTCGTCGCCTGCAAGCTGAAGCAGAGTCCCCCGGCCTGCGCCGTTGGCGATCCAGACCAGTGGTGGATCGACGCCGCCGTCCACGGCAATCCGGATCGTGTCCACGTCGAGTGGTTCGGAAACCGCCAACAGACGATGTTCCCGCCAGCTCTTGAGCTTGATCAATCTTCTCTTGGAATCGACGAGTGCGAGTACGTACAGGCATTGCTCACGATCCATGGCCAAAGCGGCTGGATGCCGAAGCGGCACGTCCCGCCCCTCTCGCTCGAAGCTAGTTATCGAGGCCGCCGGGCGGCCGTCCTGTTTGAATACCTGCAGGCGGTGATTGCCGGAATCCGCCACGATCAGATGCGTGCCGTCAACCGCCAGCCCGCAAGGTTGGTTGAAGTGTGCGTCATCCGAGCCCGGTTGCCCTTCGAAACCCAGATGATTATCTCCGGTTTCCCCCGTCTTCGCCGTGCCACCCGACCGGAAATCAGGGACTCGTTCCAGCCCGGTACCCTCCCGCAACCGATACTTCCAGACGGCTTCGCCCTGACCCCGGCCTTTCACTTCCCAGTTGAGGGAGTAGAAAGCGGACAGCCGCGACCACACCCCACCGGAGACATACAGATGCCCGTGCTGGTCAAAGCACATGTCCGGTAGGCAAAACTTGCCGAAAGAGAGATAGGGCTTTAGGCGTTCGGCGTGCCAAGGGCCGATGAGCCAACCCGCGCTCTCGAAGGGCTCATTTCGGTGTGGATTGTAGATCGACGTCCAGCCTTCCGGGGGCAAGCTTCCGTCCGGCCTCATTCTCCACAAAGTCCGTTTGAATATGTTCGACATGATCAGGTCGCCGTTCGGCGCGAGCACCAAACTCTGCGGCAGGTGCCAATACTCACCGTACAGGCTGGGCTCGACCATGGCCGCCTCGAACAGTGTCGGGACGACCAGCTTCACGCCACCCTCCGAAACCGTCTTCCGGCACAGGTCCCTCACGCTGCCCCTGGACAGAGTGGGATTGAACGGCATGATCGTTCGCAGATACTTGCCTTGCCGGTCGAAGACCCGCAGCTCGATGGCACTTTTCCTTCGGGCCGCCGACAGCACGTAGAGTTCTCCCTTCTTCTCGTCCACGGCCAGGTCCCAAATGAGGGCCCGCGCGTGAACATTGCCGCCGAGCAGAAACCCTTCCAACTCGATCCGCACCTCTCCGGTCGTGCCGGGGTGAGTGGAACCGGCCCCAAGCCGTATCGGCCGATCTTCCTCTCTGGCCGGGACGGCATCCGGCGGAATATTGAACGCCATTCGAGGGCCGGCTTCGCTCCGGTAGTATCCCACGTAGTTCACGAGCGGCGGAACCGGAAAACGTCTTCGGGCCGGGATGCCCATGAGTGTGCCCGCGTCGGCGGGATTCGAGAACGCGCCGCGCCAGCACTGCGTCTGCCCGGCGCGCGCATCGTGGCGGCGGATGTTGAACCCAATCTTTGAGGTCAGCGTCTTGTTCTTGTCGAAGATCTCAAACGGCAACGAGAACTCCGCGCTCCAACCGTCCTTGCTTGCCGTCGTGGCGCACTGGAAGCGCGGTTTCCGCCGGCTCCAGGTCGGATCATGCCATGGTGGCCAGTGTTCATTGTAAGACGCCTCGACGGTTCCCGCTTGAGTCAGGACGATCAGGTAATATGAATTCCGGTCATGGTTGGAGTCGATTGATAGCGCGACGTGCTCCTGTTTCGAGACGTCCGGCGGTTTGGCGGATTCCTTCTCGTACGGCGCGGGGCCGCTCGCCCCGCAGGCGACCCCAACATAGAGATGGTCAGCGTCGCGCAACACGAACGCCTTGGTCGTCGACTTCGCCAGCTTCCCCCGCTCCGGCTTCAGGGGACCTGTCGCGGCCGCCTCCTGCCAGCACGGTTCGTCAAGCCGCCCGTCGATGACCGGCGCGGAGTCGCTTACCGACACTTGCAACACCGGCCGGTTTACGTCTCCGCTCCGCTGCGCCGCGGGCAAGCGCGCGGACAGTGCCGCAGACGAAAATGCGATGATCGAAACAGCGTAAGCCATAGCCGTTTTGGCTCGTGTACACGACATCATCTCGGTCACTCCTGTCCATCCCGATCAGCCCCCGATTGTCGAGTGCTGGTACTCCCAGCAGGTGATCGCCGTTGTCCGACTTTCTGGTGTCAATAACGACTTCGCCCGGTTGTGGTGGTTTGTCTTTGAGATAGATCTGCTCGTTGTCGAGTTTTTCAGTTTTCAACCCCGACTATTGCGATGATCCTCTTGCGTTTGAATAGCTTTGGTTAGTCATCCAGTCCTTGTGCCGTGAGTCGCCCTTCCAGCCGTTGTAGTTGTCGTCGATGTTGTCGCCCAGCTTCTGGTGGACCAGCGTGTTCCCACGCTCGCGGATCGAGATGTGTCCGCCAACTCGTCCGGTGGTGTTGAATTGGACTTCCCAGGTCCGCGCGGCGTGAGTGAGCCGCGCACCGACGCGATCGTGACGCGCAATCAACTCGTTGCCGACCATCGCTCCGACCGACGGGTCGCAGGCGTGGAGCACGTGCAAGAAGAGGTCGTCGGTCCGCTGCTGGTTGGGTTCCATCTCGACACGCCATGAATCCTCGGTTAGATCCCAGACCTCTTCCGGCGTGATGTCGCTGCCCATGCGGACCAGCGTGCCTTTGTGGTATTTGTCGATCTTGGCCGATCGTGGCAGCAGCGTGCGGCAGAACAATCGACCGCGGCTAGGTCGGTCGCCTGCAGCGTCAATCTTCACCGTATCGCCCGTGATCTCTGGCTCGCTGTGGGAGTGCAGCAGCCAGTGCTTCGCAAAGCTCGCTTTCGTGCTGAGCACGCGATCGAAGACGACGAAGCAGTCCGGCTTGAGGTAAACGAACTGGCGGGTGAAGTGCTGGAGCTTTCTGGGGATGTAGGACTCGGTGGCGTCGCCGCACACGTAGTCGAACAGCCGATGTGTCTGGTACGCCATGATCCGGCCCTGTTCAAGACGCGGCGGATTGTCAACAAGCTTCTCCGGGCGGAAGGTTTGCCCGCCGTCGTTCACCGGAAACGGCTTGCGGGCGCGCTTCCAACCGAACTGCGAGACTCCCATAATCCGTTCATTGGGATCGTAGACGGTAACGGTATTGTGGGCGATGGTCATCCGCCCGTAGGGCGCCAGTTTCTGGAGGGGCGTGCCGGGGTCATCAGGCACGTTGGTACCAGGCTTGATCCCGTCGATCGCCAAGGGACCGTTCTTGTAGATGTAGAACGAGTTGTTATCCAAATGAGCAGGTTCGCCTCGTCGCCAATGTCCGCACTTGAAATGCGCAAACGTGGCGTCCGGCTTCCACGAACTTCGCATGCTCACCCAGCCAATGCCTTCAAACAGCGCCGTCTCCGGTAGCTCTTGTGGAGCGACGATCTCTGCTTCCGGATCCAGGAACAGAATCTTGTACCAGGCATCCCGGGCGGGGAGCTTGTCCAGATCAAGCCCCCGATTCTCCTGCCACCAACGCTGCCGCACCAGCCACGCAGCCAGACCATCGCCGGATCCGGCTGCACAGATCGGCATGCCGAGACTTCCTTTCCGTCCCACGCCGCCATGATAGATGCTCGATACCGGCACCACATTGCTGTTGGGGCCGGGGCCGAAGTGGGCGATGTTGTACACGTACCAGGTGGCCATCGCCTTGTACACGGTCTCCGTCTTGAGGTAGTTGTGGCCGGTTGCATTGGAAAGAAACCAGAAGAAGGGAATCTGATACTCCTCGAAGCAGCCGCAATGCATACTCTCGGCCCACGCACCGCGGCGGTACGAGACGATCCGATGGCTGGGAAGGAGGTCCTCGTGAACATACTGCAGCAGCTCGGACAACAGCTCGGTCGCCTCAGCGTCATTCACGCTGTCTCCATAGATAGCGAGCACCCCGGCGGCTTTGCCGAAGCCCAGGGTGCTGGCAAGGCGGTAGCCCATCATTGGCACGTTTCGGCGGCCGACAACGCCATCCAGGACGCGACCGCCGATTCTGGCCCTTTGCTCCGGGAGCATGGCGTTATGAAGCAGGTCGTAGATCACCGCGATGTTGCTCAGGTAGCGTTCGGGGATGTAGCCCGTGTAGTGGCCTTCCCGCCACGACTGGCTGTCGGTCCAGGCCCTGGGAGCAGTCATCTCTGCATAGACCTCCAACAGCCGGACTGCCGCGTCTGCATAACGACGTTCGGCGGTCATCTGCCACAAGAACGCGAGGCCCAATAGGTCGCGGACCTCAGAGTCCGTCAGGCTCGCTTTGTCTTCGCGATCTTCTGATATGACAGTTTCGACCCGCTGATCCGCCCAGCGGAGCATGTTGCCGTACTCGTCCGCGTAGACTGTCCGACAACGCCGGCGCAATTCCGGCAGCATCTGGCGAGTGATAAGGAGCCGCGGGTGCTGCTTGCGTGCCAGTGGCGAGTTGGCGGATAGCGACGCTACGCCGCCCTCACCCGCCTGTGCCAAAGCACTTCCCGCAGCCAACGCCAGAACAGCGAGGATAACTGTGCACAACAACTTCATGGTTCAACGAGTCCGCCGAGTTGTTCACCTACCGATGTTTTACTTCCAGGCTGATCCTGTCACCGACGAATCGGAACGATCTGATCTCTTTGTCTCAGTTCTCGAAGGAAAATACGTCCCGCTTGTCCTCCTGTGCCCGTGCGCTCACCATGATCGCCAGCGGCTTCTGAAGGCGGGTCTTATCAACTGAGCGTGAGTACATGACGCACAATCCGTGGCGGGCATCGCGGTTGACGTTGGGGTACCAGTTGTGAATCGTGCCCGGCTGGCTGACGAGTATCGGCTCGCCTTGCCACCCAGTTCCGTCGAAGCGTCGCGCGTACAACTCGCCTGTGCGCTCCCGCTTGTCACGTCCTGCGTGTTTCTCCAGCCCGTAGGTTATCACCAGTCCATAGGGCGACTGCGACGAATCGACGCTCAGGGCACAGGTGAATACCCCCGCCGCAAGCTTCTGTCCGGCTTGGAAGAGGCCGGGCTGCCAATCTTGCGGCCGATAGGGCGAGCGGAGACAGCGATAGCGAAGGGTGTTTACCGCGTCGACATAGATCAGATGCAGCCGCCGGCTCGTCGGATCGAACTCGATCGCCAACCGCCGGTCGTCGCCAGCCACGGTGGTTACGTCGTCGGCGATGAGCATCGGCTTGCCGCTCCACCGCTCGCCATCGAACAGGTTCCCGTAGAGTTTGCCATCGGTAGTGATCAACGACACGACGTAGAGTTGCTCTCTGTCCAGCGCGGCGGCGTCCATGGCATGTCTTCCCTGGACGGGCATCGAGACCGTCTTCGGCAGCCACTTGGTAATATCGTTTGGCTTCCGACTGCGATAGGCGACGCCTTCTCCGGATTCGCGCGAGAACACCCAGTAGAAGCCCGCTGTAGCTTGCGCCAGGTTCGAGTAGTCGGGTGTGAAACCGGGATTGACGTCTTCAAGCCAGCAGATTGTCCGACCGTCGATGCGTCCTTCCTTGATACGACCTTCATGGCGGTACTCACTTCGCCGCTTCGGGTCTTTGGCGTAGGGTGCATTCACGTCATAGCGACCAAGCGGATAGACGGCATGACTGACATAGACGTGGTCGCCGATCTTGAGCACATCGAAGCTGGTGGAACCGTTGGGCGCCTGGTCAACGGGCTGTTCCGCTCGTTGCCAGCTCTTCCCGCCGTCAGCCGACGTCTGGTACTGAAAGTCCTTCCCGTCACTGTAGAAGACAAACCAAACTCCGTCATGGTGAAAGCTCATGTGCTGGAATTGCCGAGTCGTGCAGTGATTGTGGTCGACGGCCGATTCGATCTCACAAATCACCGGTTCAGCAGCCGCACCAGATTTCGGCTCGACTGCGAGTAAGTTGAACAGACAAAGCGTGAAGAGGAAGATTCGCATGTTCGAGTTCACTTCAGTTATCTCCGATCGCTTCGGGTGTTGCCTTGATCAGAACCGCCCAATGGCCCTGGCCAGGGGCTTGCAGCGTGGCCGCGGCACCGCCACGGACGACGGTCTCCCGCATCCAACGACTGTTGCTGATGTCCAACCACGTGGAGCGCAGTTGACCGCGTGCGGCGGAGAGGTTGATTTTGACCAAGCCTCCGTTGGGGAAATAAACGGCGTACTGGCGGCCCGGTCCGACCATCGCATAAGCCTCGTTGTCGTTGCGCTCCGACAGCAGATCGTTGTGCGGTTCGCAAGCGAAGACATTCATCGCGTCGGTCAACGTACGAAGGCTCCTGATGTGTGTCTGTGCGATGGAGCCGAGTCCCAGGCCGTAAATGATCGGCGGACGGTGAAAACGGGCGCTGGCCGTGCCACCGATGATGTTCCGCCACAGACGCGCCGGCGCCTCCCCTCGGATGGCGACGGCGGCCAGTTCGGGTGTGTTTCGCCGTTTCCATTCACCGGCCGACTGTACGTACATCTTGGTGCTGTTCATCGGCCGTGGGGCGTCCAACAGCTTCGCGCGAAGCGACTGAAGTCTATCCCACTGTGTCTGCCCTGAGTTGTGCGTGTTTTGGGATACGTCCATGAATGTGTACAGTTTCGGATGGTCCACGACGTACTGGTGCGTAGCGTGTCGAAGATCCCAATTGTCCTTCATGTCGGTCACCTGGATCTTGTGCCCCATGTTGCGCGACTCGCGGTGCAGAAAGGCCGCCCAGTAGTCCGACCAGGCTTGGGGTAGAGCGACCTCGTTCTGGATGGCGTAGAGCACATGGTCGTATTTCAAGCTGACCTCCAGCACCTTGCGAGCGTATCGCTCCTGGAACCGCAGCACCTTGGGGACGTTGTTCAGTTTCGGGACGGTCAGCAACAATGGATGGTCGCGGCTGGATGGATAGAAGGTCCAAACGTCCGGCACACCCGTTTCTTCCGCCGTGTAGTTGACGTTGTTCTTCGGATTCCAGGGATGCTTCGACCATGTTGGCGGCAAAGGCGTGTTGATCGACTTCGGTTTGCCCAGATCGGTGAAATCAAAGGCGTCCCATAGCTCGATCTGGACGAAGATCTCGCGCCGGTGCGTCTCGCGCAGAAAGTTGTCCAGCCGTCTCCAATACTCCTCGTTCCACTGGTTCAGATCGTAGCGATCGCCGATCTTCCCGAATGCGTAGACCATGGTGACACCCTCCGGTGCCGGCCCCCACTCGCCCCCTTCGTCCCGGTCGCTCATCGTGTTGCGCAGGTAATTGCCGCCGACCGATTTGAGCAGGTCAAGCTGCTCGGTCAGCTTCGTCCCGGTCCACTGGAACAGGTTGTCGTCGTCCGATCCGCCTAGCAGTAAGACCGGCTTGCCGTTGTGCTGCCAGTAGAATGGGTTTTTCGCGTATGGCTGGATACGATCTTCGTCATTACACCCGCCCGTCGCTGTGTTCGGGTGCTGATGTGTGCCGCAGATCACCTGAACATCCGCCGGCAGACGAGCCGGAAGGGTAAACGCCAGCCAGAGGAACAGGGGCAAAACTGCACTGTGCGCTCTTGTTGCCTCGCAAGTCAACGCAGCGAGCCTGCTATTCTTTGGGTTGCGTGTTGTCATTGGCGTGCTCCCCGTTCTATAACGTCCGGAAGTCACCTTCGGTCGGTTTCAGGAACTCGCTGTTTGCCGAGGCGCACCAGGCGCAGCATCCAGTCTTGGCCATCTGTGGGCGAGGCAAGAGTTCGCCCGGTCGTTGTCGAGGTTGTAGCGCGGCGATCCGTGGGATTCCGGGCGTTGATCCATTCGACCCGGTATTTGCCAAGTCTCACGTTCACGGTGACATTGCCGCCGTCGGGGAGGTAGACTAGATAGTCGGCTCCGGCTTCGGCCAAGCAAAAGCCATTGTCCACAAGGTCCTGCCGCGGTTTCATCCGGTAAAACGGAACCTGTTCGAAGCAATCCCAAACCTGCTTGACTATATCATGCCGCCGCTGCACCCGGTCCGATACGTCCAAAGTGCCGCTGAAGCCGGAGGATGATTTCCCGTTCATGTCGCCAAAGTTAATGGCCGCACCGGACATCAGCAGCACGAACGCCTTCTTTCGGATTTCGTCGTCGGTCAACTTGCCGTGATACTGGTTGCCCGGCCAGAACACCTCCTGGGCGTACAGCGGCTTCAACGGATGATGGTTTTTTCGCAACCCCTCGTTGATGCGAGTCCACTCGGCGTTCTTCCATCCCTGGAGCGTGGTGAAGCTCGTCCACGATTCATCGCGGAAGGGGTCGTCTCCGGTTCCGTTGTGGATCGACAGGAGATGGCCGAACGGATCAAGCGACGCGATCCTGCGACCTAATCGACGGATGTCGTCGGACGACATTGCGTGACTGAACTTCTTTGAGTGAACCAATGGTTCCGGTCCTGCCACATTGAACACGACGTTCCAATAGGGGCCGAGCCTTGCCAGCGTGTAGCGGATGTATTGCTCCTGCTCGTCCGCGGCGGTAGGAAAGTCGGACCGTTGCCCAAAGAAACCGGCGAATGGATACACGATCATCCGCCAGTCGGCCAACTCGTCCAACATCAGCTCCAGCTTGCGGAAATCCGCAGCGTTCAGTGGCCACAGATCGGGTGTCTCCCATCCTTTGCCCCTGCCTCGTTCATCGCGGTTCAAGTAGTGGCTCGCGACCGACAGCATGTTGTAGCCCTGTGCCTGCGCCCAATCGAGAAACGTCCGCCGCCTGGACGCCGGCCAGTTGTCGGCGAAGAAGCGATCGCCTACGTGAAAGCCGCGAATCAAGACGTGCTTGCCACCCTTGAAGCCGAACCAGATCGGATTCGTTTCGTCCTTGGAGATCATGCCGGGAATGGAAGAAGCCACACAGTCGAACTTTCCTTCGTAGCTGCCGCTGCCGTCGGAAAACTCCGCGCGGTACTTCCAGCGACCAATCTGGTTAGGCATGAACCGGAACCGCCAAATCGCTGCGCCGTCGTAGAAACCCCAGAACTCGATCGTGCCGCCGTCCGGGCGAGTGTAGGTGACGTTGAGTGTGACGTCGGTGTACGGGGTGTCGTAGCGACGTGCGTTGACCACAGCGGCCTCGAACCGGTCCCATTGCCCAACCTGCTTGACCGCCGCTGGCGTCGACAGTGGATTCGGGCCGGTGATCGCGGCGTCAAGGATGTGCGGAAGACTGCGCGGCTTTGGGGTTAGCTCGATGCCGACGCCGGCGAATACGATCCCGTTGGCCCGGTTCCAGAGAACCTTGGTTCCGCCGGCTCCGCTGCCCCAGGCCCAACGACGATCCGCATCGGGAAAGTAATCCCCATCGGTGTTAACCCACGTGAGGTAGCCGTAGGGGCTTTCCGCAAACCTGTCCGGATACTCGCGCAGTCCGATGGTTCCGTCATTGGGACCTTCGTAATTGGACCGCATCCCATAGGTCTGCTTCGTCTCCAGTTCCTCAACAAACCACTGCGGCACCAGCTCAATGCCCTTCCACCTACCGCGTGCTAGCGCGAGCAGTCCGAGCCGGCCCATGTGCTCCAGGCTTAGCACGAATCGGACACCGTCTTCGGCACCGAAACCGCCGTCGACCGTGATCCTCGTCGACCAGCCTTCCATGCCAATGGCGTCGAAGTACGCGCGGCGAGCGACTTCGGCGTAGTCTTCGTGATAGTCTCTCTTGACGTAGGCGCGGGCCAGCGCGTTGCAGAGATGGACGAGGTTCAAATCCGAGTAAGTCCACATCTCACCGGGCCTGAAGTCGGGGTAGTTGCCGTACGGATAATCGAAACCTGCCGACTGAGTGATCACATGCCGCCAGGTCGCTTGGGCGTCATTGCCCTTCAACTCTGGCAACCACTGGCCGATCTTCTGATGATGTGTGGGGATCTTCCTCTGCTTGATGGCGGCCCCGACGATCATGGCGTGCCACGTCTTCCTGAGCGAAGCCACGTCGACCGTCTTGTGGAAGTCGCCTTCGACGTGTACCAGCCGCCCGTCACGCCACAAAGCCCAACGCGGCGTTACCTTCCTTCGCGTGTACGGATTGTCGGCAATAAATCGGTTGATCCGCTCGGCCACTGCGGCATCCAGCCCTACTTCCTCCGGGTTGCGGCGGTCCTGGTTTTCCATGCTCTGGCCCGGCGGTGGGAAGTAGAGGCCGTCGACGACGTTTGCCGTGCCAGGCGCGCCAACAGCCACCGACGTCGCCAACAACGCGACAACTGCTGCCGCACAGAATGCGGGATGGGAGAAATAAGAACGACCGTTCTGAATCATGGTCAAGGCAACTTCAGTGTTCGAGCAGGTGTTGGAGAATCCGTGGAGAACGCCTCTTTGTCCGCTAACCGCAGTCGCCGGCCGTCGACCATGTGCGCCCTCACGGGCCGACCGGACAGGACGCAGTCCAGCAGGAGCGCTGTTCCGTGGAACCGAATCTCGCCGCAGGTCATCTCGGTTGGGCCATCGTACGACAATAGGAACAAGTCGTTGCCGCAGGACAGAGCGGCACAGCTTGCACCATCGCTCGCCTTGATTTCCAGAGTCCGCACTTTCATCGGTGCCGCATCGCCTGCTGGTAGTGGTTGAATGACTGTCTCGAAATGCCGCGGCAGCTTGCCGCGCGAGCGGTAGACGATGTCGTGCGACGGTTCGATCGCGTAGAGCGCGAACCAGCCTCGGACCGGGTCTTTCTGACCGATCAGATCGAGGACTTCCAGACTCCCGCCCTGCGCCGGAATGATCGCGACGTTGGCGAATTCCTTTTCCTTTGTGATCACGACACCATCGGCGCGCACATCCAGATTGACCGCTCGCGACTTCTTCGCGGCGCCTTTGCCCATGACCACCGGGGCCGGATGGAACAGGATGTCGACCTGATGCTCGCCTTCGCCGAGTACGCGATCGCAGATGATGGCGTAGCGGCCCTTGACGTAGAAAATACATCGCTGATGCTGGACGTTGCGGATGGCCGCATCAGCGTCGTTCGCCGCTCGGCCACCCCACAGGGCCTTGTTTCGAGGTGAATACGCTCGCCGGTACCAGCCGCTCGCAAAATCGAAACCGTCGCCAATGTCGAACCGGCGGTCCGGATCGGGCATCTCTTCGGCGGGTCCAAGCGCGCGATGTTGGCTAAGACCGTCGATCACGATCGTGTTGTGGCTCCACGTGCCGCGCCAATACGGCTCGAATTCGTCGCGTTTGTACGAGTAGATGCCGGGATCGCCGATCAGCTCTCGGCCGCCGGCGTAGAAGACGAAATTGAGTTTGTCCTCATGCTGGTGTCCGGCGCCGAAGTAGCCCGCGTCGAAGATCAACATCTGGCCGTCCGGTCCCCAGCGGTCGCGCATTACACAATAGCCGGCGTGTGTGAAGTCGTGAGACGGCTGCGCCGGTGGCGTTCCTTCGCGGCCTGCGGTGGCAAACCAACGGAAGTCTTCGCGATCGAAGACCTCGGCTCCCGTTGCCAAGACCTCTGTCGAGGAACTGCGATGCGGGTTCCAGTCGCTCAGCATCGGAAGCGTCTTATCGGGATACGAAATGTACTGCAGCACCTCTACACCGTCTTCGTACTGATTCCGCAGGCTCTTGGGAACGGGGGCGCTTCGAAAGTTAGCCAGCCGCATGGCGCTGGCAATGCCCCTCAGCGGGAAATAGTGATAGCCCGGCGAGCATTCCGATTGAAAACCATCGGGAAGGAATGCCGTGGCATTGACCCAAGCCAATCGGTTCATCGCCGTCTCGTAGAACAGTGGCGACAGCTTGAACTCTGGAAACAGCAACGCCACGCAGGCCAGACCGGACGACTCGACCTGCAACCAGTTGCCGCCGCGATATGCGTACATCGACAGGTACTTGCCGTGGTCGAGCGCCGAACGGGCCATATTGAATAGACACTCGCGCTGGAACACGGGATGTTCGGCCAGCGCCAGCAGCACGACACCCCAGCGCTGACCTGGCCGGCCGCCGACCTCCAGCGTGCGCCATTGCGCCCAGGTGCGTTCGAACGTCGGCGGACTGGTTTCATACCAGGAGTTGAACAGGCGGCACAGGTGTTTGACATACTTATCGTCGCCGGTTTCGCGCCAAGCATTCACCAGCGCCGTCATCCATGGATGGTGATTCATCCACACGCGGCTTTCGATGTCGCGGTCGATGATTTTGGCCCAGTCGACCTCTTTCCCATAGTCGAACCGCCGGTGCATGTGAGCGCGGATGACGAAAATGTTGCGGCAAATGTCGTCTGCTTCGACGAGATCGACAGCCTTCTGATAGTTGATGTCGGGCCAGTTGTTCTTGCTGGAAAACCGCTGAGCAAGCGCAGTGACGTAGGCCTCTTCGGCTCCTTTCCAATTGCCCTCGCTAACGTGCCGAGCTACGCCTTGCACGTCGGGACGCGAAAGGTCGAGCTGGGCAAAGAACGCCTTACCGGGCTGGTCGAACCCAATAGCTTCCGAGTCTGCGTTCGCAGATTCGATAACCGCTTCGGCCGCCTTCCGCCATGCGTCATCGCCTTTGCCGCCAGACGTGACAAACTGCCCCTTGCCTGTCCGCAGCCACTGCGTTCCGATGTCGTACGTCGCAGTATCCGCCGCCGCGCCGTCTCGAACCAATGAACCGGTCAACACCAAGGAACTCGCCGCCGCGTAGAACGTTCGATCCGCGGGGTTCCCTCGCTGTTGATGGGTCCGGATTGGAAAGGTCCACAGCAGCCGCATGGCTTGCGTCGCACACAGGTGCGCCACTTCACGCCGGCTGCCTTGCCTTCCCGCCGCAAGGTAGGCCAGGCACTTGAGTTGTCTGGATGCGGTCTTGTCCACGTCCCACAACGTCGATCCGTGGTCGTGCGCTGGCGTCACTGGGTGCTTGCCGATGAACTGTGCCGCCTTCTCCGCGAATTGCGAATGCTCAAAGATAGGCAAGCCGTCATCCCGATGCCAAAGCTCCCTCGCTTGACCTGTGAATTCAAACTCAGCTTCCGCTAACAGCGCAACCGCTTCGTCGAGGTCGAGTTGATCCAACCCCTGTTGGGCCTCTGCAGCAAGTGGATTGCTGAGGGCTAGGAAAAGCAGACCGAGGAGACGGATGTTCGTAGCCTTCATCGCTTGGTCTCCGACAGTTCGAGGCGTTGGTCGTTTTGTTAGGCCGTCCGATCGGCTCAGTTCCTCTTATACCGCATTTCCGGAGGCGGTACCTCACCGAGCAAAGCAAATCGAACGGACACCGCCCCAAACGTAGACAAGATAACCGGCACATTACCACAGGGGCTAGCGGCTGATAGCTAAGAAAACGAGACGCCGACCGCCTTTGGGCGGCCGGCGCGTAGTTGACATGACTGTCCTGCGTCCATTCGCGGCCTCGCGCCTTGACGTGCTCATGAAACCGCCCACTCTCCAGCCAACAGATTCAGCGCAACGTCACGGTCTATGGGCAGTCCGCGCAGCCAACGCGTGAACTGATGCACCATCAACCCAGCGGCAATGCTTGCTGCATAGATCGTGCTGCGCGATGTGCAGCTTCCCAGTTGAGCTTCGGATTGAGTGAAAAGCGTAGAGGCGTAATGCTCACGCTCGGCGATGTCACTGACCGTTAGTACACGGATGACCTCGGCGAGCATTCTGCCGTCGGTCCAGAATTCGCATCGAGAGTTGACGGACCTCCAGATCGTCCCACGAGCACTGATCGAATCGACGCAACAAAACACCGCTTTGCCGATAGCCTGCTTCGGACGAAAACGATCCTGTACGGTTTCGACTCCCGTGCTCGGATCAATGCGAGAAATCGCTTCGGCCGTGGCCGAAACCTTGGGTTCGCCGACGTCATTCGCCAAGTACCCCTGCGTCGTGACGTTGGTCAGCTCCACCGAATCAAGATCGACGAGCTGTAGATGTCTTGTTCCGATGGCCGCCAACTGTACGGCGACTTGGCGACCGATGGCGCCAACGCCAATCACGGTCACCTTGACGGTCGAAAGCCCTTCCCGTGGTACCAAATCCCGCTGACGCGAAAAGCGTTCTGTGTCGGTCGTCATCTTTGGATTGCCTCCGGCAGAAATGCATCGTCCTCGTCGACGTAGTCATACCAATCGGATAGCCATTCATCGGACGGCTCGTCGATCGAGGGGTGCTTGGCTGCAGCGCTCGGTATCCCACCTATCGCGTCTCCCGAAACTACAGACACTGGAACTGTGGCATGCCAATATCGATGACGACGACCTGCAGTATCTTCGTGGACTGCACAGCCTCGAAAGGCTTGAAATCAGCTTCACCCAGGTCACCGACAAGGAACTTCCTCATCTCGGCGAGATCCGAAGCCTCAGGGTTCTCGGCCTCAATGAAGACGCGATCACGGACGCTGGAGTGAAGGAACTGGAGACGCACGATGATCTTGAACAACTAGACCTGGGCCGGACCCAAGTCACCGACGGCTGCGTGCCTAGCTTGAGCAGGCTCAAGGGCATGGAAGAGCTTTCCCTGTGCCAAACCGAAGTGACACCGGAAGGGTTCCGGCGACTTACGGCTGCTTTGCCAAGAGCGAAGATCTCCTATCCATAGGAAGACAGAACTGGAAGTCTCGGAACGAATCCGAAGATGTTGCACGGCTGTTCGGAGTGGTACAATACGGAGAAATGTCGGGTAAGTTGGGCTGCACATATACGAGTTCTGTGACTATTATGAGATTCTCACTGCGATCGCTTATTACCGCCGTTCTTTGGATGTCCGCGTTGCTGGGCGCGACCGTGACCGGCGAAGGTTGGGCTTGTCACCTGTTTGTCATTCTGAACTTCTTCATTCCATTGGTCGCCATTACATTCACTTTCGTGTCGCCCCCGCAATCGAGACCATTCTGGCTTGGATTCGCAATTGCATCTGGATTCTTTGTACTTCTCTTCTTGCTGAACGACGAGCAATTCAGCATGTTCTCCAAAGACATTTCTGAGATGATCACCAGTGGTCTCCAATTCCCAACAGAAGAAGATCGTTCGATACATTCATACTACATACAGCCGGTTATTCGCGCTGCGGTTGCTCCGATTGCCGGCATAGTTGTCGGCCTAACCGCGCAGGTGTTCGCACGGGTACGCCAAAACTCGACGCCGGACAACACATAGCCATCGCATGCGCCGAGTCGGGGGAGGCCAACGGATTTCAGGAAGATCACCCAGCAGCCGAAACCTCGTAGCCAC
>CAZAKZ010000099.1:0-21434 GCA_964485695.1 uncultured Planctomycetota bacterium
CCTAAATCCTTTGCAGGTACCGAGTTGCGCTGCACGATTCGAACTTACACTCGTACGACTTCGAGGGGAGGACCGATCCCCGGCGCGATGTCCACCGATTCCTGGACCTTGCCCGGAAGCGTGACCTCAAGGTGTTCGCCCGGCCCGGTCCCTACATCTATGCCGAGTGGAGAAACCAGGGTGTGCCGGATCACGCAGCTCCCCTGAACAAGTCGGACCCCACCTACAGGAAAAAGGCGACTGGGTGGATCGAGGCGGTCTGCGCCGCCCTACGGCCCCACCTCGCCTCCAGAAACGGGCCCGTGTTTCTGGTCCAGGCCGACAACGAGTCCGATCCCGCCATCCACGTCCACGGCGAATCCCTGGGCCTGGGTGTTACCCCCGGACCGTTCCAGGTCTGGCTCCGGCAGCGATACAAGGAAGTGGACACCCTCAATGTGGCCTGGGGCACGCACCTCTCCGCCTTCGAAGAAGCCCGGGCCGTGGTCGTGGACGGCATCCCGGGCACGCGCCGGGCTTTCCTGGACGCCTGCGACTTCCGCTACCACCTGGCCGCCGACCACGCTGACTTCGCGGTCCGGACCCTCCGCGCCTCGGGCATCGACTGTCCTGTCTGCCTCAACACCTGGCCCGGCCACGACGCCCAGGACTGGTGGACCTTCTCCCACCTGGCCGATCTCCACGGCATCGATCCCTATCCGGCCAACCTCTACCGCGGATATGCCGGAGAGCACCGGTATCACGCCGAGCGGTTTCGATACCTCAGGTCCCTGGCCGGACCCTCCTTCATCGTCGAGTTCGGATCCGGTGTCTGGCGCGGCCAGGAGACGGTGACCGGGACCTTCGATCCGGACCACTACCGCCTCGCGGCCCTCACTGCCCTGGCCGGCGGGGTCACGGGCTGGAACTGGTACATGCTGGCCGACCGGGACCAGTGGCTCATGGCACCCGTGACACCGGACGGTCGGCTCAAAGACGACCTGGGGGCAGTGTTCAGCGCCATGGCAAGGATCCTGCGCGATCTGGATCCGGCCTCGCGCCGCGTGTCGACCTCGTTCGCGGCCGTCTGGTCCCCGCGGCACAGCCAGACGGCCGAGATCGGAGAAGGGCGGAACCGTGACGAGGTGCGCATCGCCCTGCACGATCTGGGCGTGGCCCACGACTTCGTGGACGTGGATCGGGACCGAGATGAACGTCCCCGGGTCCTCCTCTACACGGGCCCTGCCTGGCTCTCACGCGCGGGCCAGGAGGGATTGCTCGACCACGTCGAGGGAGGAGGCACCCTTGTTTTCCACCGCACCCTGCCGCTTCTGGACGAGGACCTGACCCCGCTGAATCTTCTGGACCTGCCCGTCCCGGACGGCACCGGCCATCCCGGGGAGCGCAGGATCCGGGTGAACATCGGCGAGACCTGGGTTCTGGCCGCCGGACCGACGCTCCGGTATCGCGCCCCCCCGGGCAGGCCCGTTCAGGCGTACGAGGCCTCCCCGGATACCGGTGAGGAGGATTCCATCCTGCACCTCCCGGCGGGTGTTCGTCCGTTTGTCACGGGATCACACTGGATCCGGGACAAGGGCCGCATCCTCATCCTGGGGTGCGCTCCCACTCCGACCTCGATCCTCCACCTCCTCGAGGACCTGGACGCATCCCCGCCCTGCTTCCCCTTGACGCCGGGCATCCGGGCCGCGCTCCTGGAGGGGCCGGAGGCACCGGCCCTGATCCTGGTGAATCCCGGGGACGAGGCCGTCAGCGGCACGATCCGCCTGAACGCCACGGGCCTGCCGGACGGAGTCAGAGAACTCCTCGACCTCGAATCGAGGGAAAGGGAGAAGGTCACGATCCAGGGGGGGGAGTTGACGATTCGCATACCCGGCCGGGGCGGTCGGGTGGTCCTCCTGCTGTAGTTCAATCCACAACAGCCGGCTGCTATCAGTTCACGCGTTCCAGGAAATCTCCCGACTCGGTGGAGACCTTGACCCTATCCCCCACCTTGATGTGGTTGGGGACCTTCAGGGTCAATCCGGTCTCCAGGGTGGCGGGCTTGAACACGTTGGAGACGGTGTCGCCGCGGACGCCGGGCTCGGTCTCGGTCACCTCCAGCTCCACGGATGGAGGCAGGGCCACGTTGATGGGCCTGCCCTCGTAAAAGGTGATGTTGACCCTGGCGTTGTGACGAACGAACTTCATCTCCCCGCCGATGATCTCCCGATGCAGGGTGTACTGCTCGTAGTTCTCCTGGTCCATGAACACGAAACCTTCGCCTTCAGGATAGAGATATTCACAGTCCCTCTTGTCCAGAAACGCGGTCTCCACCTTGTCCGAGGAACGGAAGCGATGCGTGATGTGGTCGCCCCGATTCAGGTTCTTCAGCTTGGTCTGCATGGCCCCGCCGCCCTTGGAGAGCTTCACGTGCTGGGTTTCAACGACGATCCAGAGATCGTCCTCGAACTTGATGACACTGCCCACCCTCATCTGACTTGCAGGTATTGCCATGACTGATAGACTCCTTGTCGAACAGAAACCGCGTCGACGGGACAGAACGGTCGATTGGAATCGAACCGGGGAACCCACCCGGAAATTGCCGGGATGGACACAGGGGTCGAGCCATTCTGCCGGCAACATTCAGGAAGGATCAGCGGCCGCGATAGACGATCCGACCCTTGGAGAGGTCATAGGGCGACATCTCGACGGTCACTGTATCGCCGGGCAGGATCCGGATGAAGTACTTGCGCATTCTTCCGGAAACGTACGCGAGCACGCTGTGCCCGTTTTCAAGCTCCACACGAAATCGGGCGTTGGGAAGGGACTCCTTCACCACGGCCTCAACCGTTATCGTCTCCTCTTTCGCCATTCTGACTTTTCTCTAACTTCATCTTGTTCAGAAACTTGCGGAAAAACAAGAAACCCGTACCGCATCCCGGAAATCATAATCGATCCTGAGGAAAAACCAAATGATGGATTCCGACTTCCAGGGGAAAAATCCGGCTGCCACGCGCTCCAGCCACGATTCAACGATATTATTTGTCCAGGAAGAGACGGCTGCAAGCGAAAGGCCTGAAAATGTCGGCCTCCAGGATTCCCCGGATGTCGGAACCGAGCCGCACCATGAAAAAGAAATGGATCAAATACCTCCTCCTCCTCATGATCCTGGCCGCCTTCTTCTGGGTCGCCGGATGTATCTCCACGGTCACGCCTCCCCGGGATCCCGAGGATCCCGTCACCGTCTACCTGGTGGAGGGGCCCTGCCACGCAGGCGTGGTGCTTCCAAAGCCGCAGGGAGGCATGGTGGACTTCACCTATGGCGACTGGGACTGGTTCGCCACGAACCACGACAGCTGGTATCACGCCTTCGACACCATCCTCTGGCCGACCCAAGGCGCCCTCGGCCGCCGGGGTCTGCCGACACGGGACCGGGTCGCTCTGGAGGCGCGATTCCCCCCCGATTGGCTGAAACCGTTTCAGGCCTCCAGGGAGAAGGCCGCAAAACTCCTCGGAATCCTGGAGTCCCGGTTCAGGGTCCATGAGGCCGAGTCCGTGTTCAACAGCCGGTTCGGCCTCACCTTCGTGCCCGACGACCAGGGCTACTGGTTCCTGAAGAACTGCAATGACACCACGGCGGACTGGTTGAGAATGCTGGATTGCTCGGTGTCCTGGGTGCCCATCCGGCTGGGACTCCGCCTGGGTCGGTAAAGAGTGGGGTGACGCCGGGTGTATGGGGGTTTATCATGAAGGAGCCCCATGGCAAGCCCCTCGACAGGGGGAATCTCCGGCGTAGCAAAGGTACTAAACGGTGAGGAAGGTGACCATGTTTCAGGCCGCCAGAAAATACCGGACCTTCATGGGTGGGATGCTCATGTACGCCTTTCTCCTCCCCTGCGTGGCCTACGTCATCCGGCAGCTCCCGGACTCGAACTGGGTCGTTCTCCTCGCCATCCTGCCGGTGGTGCCCATCGCCTACACCCTCTCCACGTCCATCCGGTATCCGGACCGGTTCGCCCGGGAGCAGGGTCGCCCACTGCTCCAGCCGGGAAACTTCGCGCTCCTGTGCACCTTCTTCCTGGTCCTGGCCATCGGCCTCCTGGAAGCCCTCGACCTGCTGGATCTTCCCTGGATCCTGGTCCCGGTGTTCATGTTGATCTTCTGGTCCCTCGGCATGTTCCTGGCCCAGTGGCGGGTCAGGAAATCAGGGTGAGGGGCCGCGCAAGAATCATCCACCACCCGCAAAGCGGGTGGCTTGAGGAAGCCCCCTCGAAGGGGGCTCCCGGTGCACACCGCCGGGCACACACCGGATTTCATCCGCACTGAATGAGTCGAATCGGGCTCGTTCAGGACGGATGAATGAAGAGGGTGAATGAGTCTGTTTTGACTCATCCACCCCGGATGAAATCGGGCAGGAGTTGGGCGCCGGATCGGTAGAACCTCTTTGGGACCACGCCCAGAGGACGTGGTATTATTCACTCAATAAATTCACACCCCTCTCGGGTGCCACGCCGTCTTCCACTCCACGAAGGCTTGTATCTGGTAGAGGTTCACCCCGGTGTCGCCCCGCCACTCTCCGGCCGCAGGATCCTCGAAGAGGCGTACCCGCTTCACGCTCTCTGCTGCAGCGGCCTCCAGTTCCCGGACCTGGTCCGGGGTACCGCCGAACCAGGCCACGGCATCGACGTCCCTGTGCGAGGCGGCGTGGGGCAGGATCTCTTCCCTGGGGCCGGTGAGGAGGTTCACCACGCCGGGTGGAACGTCGCTGACGGCCACGGCCTCGGCAAAGTCCACGGCCAGGGTGGGGGCCGGGCCCTCCACCACGGCCACTGCGGTGTTGCCGGAGAGAATCACCGGCACCAGGGCCGACACCAGGCCCACGAGGGGAGACCGGAGGGAGGGGAACACGGCCACGACGCCCATGGGTTCGGGCACAGTGACGTTGAAGAAGGGAGCCGCCACCGGGTTCACGCCGCCCAAGACCTGGGCGAACTTGTCGGTCCAGCCCGCGTACCCGAAGATCCGGTCCACTGCGGCGGACACCTCGGCCGTGGCGGCTGCACTGGCCCGGCCGGCCGCCTTCCCGAGGTCCGCCTCCAGGGCCGCGCGCCGGCCCTCCACCACCTCGGCCAGGCGATAGAGGACCTGGCCGCGGTTGAAGGCGGTGCGGGCTGCCCACGGGCCGAACGCCCCCCGGGCAGCCACCACCGCATCACGGAAGTCCTTTCGGGAAGCGTGGGCGTATCGAGCCACGGGTCTCCCCCTTTCATTCTCGAACGTGAGGGTGCGGCCACCGGCCGCCGGGACAAAACCGCCCTTGACGAAGAGTTTGAAGGTCCGGGGAACGGGCAGGCGCCCGGGCTCCAGGATTTGCCCTTTTCGCCCTTTTCCGCCTCCGGCCATCACCGCACCTCCAGGTAGGCCCGCAGGCCGTGGAGGCCGCCGTCCCGCCCGGTCCCGCTCTCCTTGTAGCCGCCGATGGGGCTCGCGGGGTCGAGGCGGCCCCAGGCATTGCCCCAGACCACGCCCGCCCGGATCCGGCCGGCCACTTCCAACACCTTGGATCCCTTGTCGCTCCAGACGCCGGCGGCGAGGCCGTGGCAGGTGTTGTTGGCCCGGGCCACCGCCTCGTCGGGGGTGCGGAAGGTGAGGAGCGAGAGCACCGGCCCCGGGATCTCCTCCAGGGCGATGGTGTGCGACTGGGCCACGCCGGTGAAGAAGGTGGGCGGATGGAAATAGCCCCGGTCCGGTACGGTGCTGGCTGCCTGGTGTTTCTGGGCTCCCTCGTCCTCGCCCGCCTGCACGAGATCCCGCGTCCGGTCCAGGCGCTTGCCTGTAAGAACGGGGCCCACGTCGGTATTGGCGTCCAGGGGGTTCCCCACCCGGAGCGTGGCCAGGCGTCGGTCCAGCTTCTCCACCACCTCGTCGTGAACATTCTCCTGGACCAGAAGGCGGGAGCCGGCCATGAGAGGGGGGCCGGCGTGGTGGAAGGCGCCGCCCGCCACGGCCTCCACGGCCTGGTCGAGGGCGGCGTCCTCGAACAGGATGTGAACGCCCTTGCCGCCGAGGTCCAGGGTAAGGCGCTTCCCGACGCCGGCCAGGGCGCGGCGCACTTGCTTGCCCACGGCCGCGGAACCGGAGAACGCCACCCTATCCACGTCCCGGTGGGCGACCAGGAGATCGCCCGTGTCGCCGCCGCCGTTCAGGATGTTCACCACGCCGGGGGGGAGACCGGCTTCCCGGAAGATCTCCGCCAGGCGCATGGCGCTGCACGGCGTGTTCTGCGAGGGTTTCACCACCACGGTGTTGCCCGCGGCCAGGGCCGGCGCGATCTTTCGCGCTGCGCCAAGTAGCGGAGAAGACCCCGAAAGCACCTGGGCAACAACGCCGAGGGGCACGGCCGTGGCCCCGGGAAAGACGTGGCCGATCTTGTCCGCCCACCCGGCGTGGTAGAGGAAGTGCGCTGCGGCCATGGGCACGTCGAGGCTACGCACCGCCCGCACCGGCTTGCCGGTGTCCAGGGTCTCCAGGAGGGCCAGGTCGCCCGCCCGCTCCTGGATCAGCCGGCCGATGCGGTAGAGCACCTTGCCGCGCTCGAGGCCGCCCAGCGGTGCCCAGTGCCGCTGGAAAGCATCCCGGGCCGCCCGGACCGCGCGGTTCACCGCCTTGCCGTCGGCGGCGGCCGCCTCGCAGAGCGTCTCCTCGGTGGCCGGATTCACGGCTGCAACGTGATTCTCACCGGCCACGAACTTCCCCCGGATGAAGTGGCCGTACCGGGGCTCCAGGCTCACCGCATCCGTGGACTCGGCCGCCGGAGCGTAGTCCCACAGGTCGCCGAAGAGAAGCTCCGGCACGCCCGCCGGCTCCGAAGGGGGTTTCGAGTCCATGATTTCTCCGTGATTTCAAATCCTCACTGGAACCGTCAGTCCACGGTGAAGGCGTCACCGGATTGATAACACCCGGTCTCGAGGCGCATCCACTGCATGAGCACGTCATTGAGCAAGCTGGAGGCCCCGAAACGAAAAAGATCCGGGGTGAGCCATGCATCTCCCAGGGTCTCCTTCACCATGGCCAGATAGTGCCACGCCTGCTTCGCCGTGCGGAGGCCGCCGGCGGGCTTCATACCCACCTTCCGGCCCGTCTCCAGGTAGTGGTCGCGGATGGCCTCCAGCATCACCAGCACCACCGGCAGCGTGGCGGCCGCAGCCGTCTTGCCGGTGGAGGTCTTGATGAAGTCCCCGCCCGCGTCCATGGCGATGCGCGAGGCCCGGCGCACGTCATCGTACGTCCCGAGCTCACCGGTCTCCAGGATCACCTTCAGATGGGCCTGTCCACACGCCTCCTTGACGGCCTCGATCTCATCGTGAACCCGCCGGTATTCCCCCGCCAGGAAGGCGCCGCGGTTCATGACCATGTCCACCTCGTCGGCACCCGCCTCCACGACGCGCTTCACCTCGTCGAGGCGAACGGGCAGGAAGGAATGGCCGCTGGGAAACGCCGTGGCCACGGACGCCACCCGGACGGGTGTACCCTCGAGGACCGCCGCGGCCGCGGCCACCAGGGAGGGATAGACGCACACCGCGGCCACGGGCCCCACCTCCGGACGCCCGGGCAGGGGTTGCAGCCCTTTCCGGCAGAGCGCCCGCACCTTCCCGGGCGTGTCCATGCCCTCCAGGGTGGTCAGGTCGATCATGCGGACGGTCATTTCGAGGGCCGTCCTCTTGGCCTCCTTCTTCACGGCCCGGGTCGTGAAGAAGCCGGCTCTCGCCTCGACCTGGACCGGATCCACAGGGGGAACGGAAGGGAGACTGTAATCGCTCATCCGGCCGCGATCCATCCTGCCGACTGCCGTAAGAGAAGAACCGTGCGCCACCAATTCTCGCGGCAGAGTGTAGCGGATCCGGGCCCCGACGTCGACCCCGAACTCTTAGGGATCGGTTCCATGTTGCAGATGTGCTCTTTTCACCGATGTGTCCGGCTGATATGATTCCGCACTCCATTCCACCCCTGAAAACGCCGGCGACGGGGAACTCCTCTGCTTCGGATGAGCCATGTTCAAGATGCTCTGGAAACGACGGAAGAAATACGGGCCCGATGACGGAAATCCGGCAGCCGGACGCCAGGCCCTGTGGATCAAGCGCGCTTCGCCCGGCTTGTGCCTTGCCCTACTTTCTCTCTTCGTGGCGTTTCCGTTTTTTTTCGGACCGTACGTGATCGGGTACGACTGGGGCTACCATCTCTACAACACCTGTGAGTATGCCTATTCCCTTTCGAAGGGCGTCGTGGTCGCCCATCTGACGCCGAATTTCTACAATGGGCTCGGCGGCATTAATTTCAAGTATTATCCCCCCTATTCCTACCTGCTCCCCGCGTTCCTGTGGCTCGGGGGGATTCCGGTCTACCGAGCGCTGGCAGCAGCCATGGCCCTCACCTTCCTGATCTCCGGTCTCGGCATGTATGGCTGGGCGCAGCAGTTCTTTTCCCGGCGCATCGCCCTGTTCTGCGGAGTCGCGTATATCCTGGCCCCGTACCATCTCGTGAACCTGTACGATCGCTTTGCTTATCCGGAACTCTGGGGCATGGCGCTGGCCCCCTGGATCTTCTGGGCCGCAACCCGGGCGATCCGTACCCGGGCTGGATGGCCGCTGCTTCTGACCGCAGGCCTGTTAATCCTCCTGGGCCTCCATCACAATCTTTCCGCCCTCATGGTGGCCCTGTTTCTGGCGGCGTACTGGATCTTCACTGCCGGGATCGGCCTCCGCTCCCTCGGCACCCTGGCAGGCCTCTTTCTGCTGGCCCTCGGCCTCGGCGCGTTCTACATTGCGCCCGCTTACCTGGATCAAGGGGACATTCTCATATCCAGGCAGTTCAATGATCCGGAAACCTACCGTCAACAGGGTCTAGGCTCTTCCATCTTGAAGAACAGTTCCATACTGAAGTGTCTGCCCGGATGGGGATTGATCGTGATCGGGATGCTGGGTTCACTCGCATTGCTCAGACGCCGGGGCGATGGGGAGGGCCGAACGTGGAAGAGCTTCCTCTGGCTTCCCATCCTGGCCGCAGCCGCGGTTCTGCTGACCACGCAGCCGGGAGCAAGCCTGGTCTACGTCATCCCTCCCTTGAAGTTTCTCCAGTTCCCGTGGCGGTTCCTCGGCATGGCGAGCCTGTTCCTGGCTCTGGGCGCGGGCGGCTTATTCCTCGGGCGGAGTACGAGGATTTCGCGTATCAGGGGAGCTGTCGCGGCGATGCTCCTGGCCATGACGGTGGCCCATACACTTACCGAAGTCGGGTTGAATCGTAGCACGTTCACCGATCTGAACAATCACGCCTCGGACATCGAGACATACCGCCGGAACCTCCGGACCCTGATCTGGTTCAGCGACGTGGAGAACAAGTACATGCCCGTTTGGACCGCGGATGCGATAGCGCGCCGGGCGTCCCGGCAGCCGACCGAGGTCCGTGCAGAGGAGGATATACCGACGGCTCCCGTCACCCAGCATGAAGTCGAGACCCTGTGGTTCACGGTGGAGAGCGATGAGCCGCGCTGGGAGGTTCTCCTTTACCGGATCTATGTGCCCGGGTGGTTTGCCGACGTCGAAGACGGCGAGGTCGAGGTCGGTCCCGATATGGAGACCGGTCTGATGCGTGTAATGGGTCGAGACGTCACAGGAAAAATCAAGCTGCAATACACAGGCACGATAGCCTTCAGGGCCGGTGTGGCCGTTTCCCTTCTGAGCGTGGTTGTAGCCGCGGCTCTTGCGGGTCTCGGATGGTTGCGACGAAGGCGAGGTCTTCCAGCGCCGACGAGCAGCGCATCGAATACCTGGCCTTAGCAGCCTGTGGATAAACTGGCGCGGTCCACCGCTATCCGACCCTTGGGGGGGGGCTCCCGGCGTATTTTCTCCTCAACCCGCCCTCGAGAACGCCCAGCTTCAACAGCGCCGGCAGCATGAACAGGGTGGTGACGAGAGCGGTGGCGATGGTGATGGCGGCGAGGATACCGAACTCGCTGGTGAGTCCGAACCGGCTGAAGCCGAGGGTGCCGAAGCCGAGGACCAGGATACCGCCCGACACCACGATGGGCTTTCCCGTGTGGACCATGGCCCTGTGCAGGGCCTCGTCCAGGGTTCTTCCAGCTCCTCGCTCCCGGCGATAGCGGCCCAGGAGGTGTATGGTGAGGTCGATGGCCAGACCCAGGGCGATGCTCCCCACGATGACGGTGGAAGTGCGGATGACGATGCCGAGGACGCCCATGGCGCCCGCCCCGACGAAGATGGGGATCAGGGTGCCTACCAGGCACAGGAATCCCGTCCGGACGGATCGGAACAGGAAGCACACCACCACGAAGATGACGAGGAACGCCAGGAGAAAGCTGCGGCCGCCCTCGCGGGTGATGGAGGTGACGACCCGGTTGGCCAGAACGCTCACCCCCGCCACCGACACGCGGTAGCCCGGAGGCAGTTCACGAGCCGCGAAGTCCTGGATGTCGTCGTAGAACCGGAAGCTCCGGCGCGCGCCGATGTCCCGGAGCAGGCACACCACGCGGCCGATGGTTCCCTCCGCATCCGTCAGGGCCCCCACCGGCGCCTCACGGTTCAGTCGCCTCAGGGCCACACGCATGCCTGCCCGGCCCCCCAGCTTCACCAGGCTCGCCTGGAGGGGCCGATACACCCTGTAGTCCGCCAGCACGTCCAGGGCACTCAGGGTTTTCATCACGAAGGGTTGCTTCTCGCAGAAGGCCTGGAGCCCGGCAAGGGCCCGCTGTCCTTCCTCGGTCAGAAGGCCACCGGCCCTCTCGGATTCCACGACCACGTCGAGGGGGATGAGGGAGGCGAGTCGCTTCTCGAAGAAACCGTAGGAGTGATAGATGAAGGTGGTCTCTCCCATGTCGTCGGTGAGATAGGCGTCCATGTCCACCTTTGCCACGCCGAAGGCCGCCACGACCAGGAACGCCACGCAGACGATGATGATGGCGACCGGCCGGGTGGACGCCAGGTGGCAGGATGCGGCGAGGGCCCGGCCCAGTCGGTCGGGGCCGTCGGGACAGGGTCTTCGATCCCGCCGGAAGCCGGCGGCCAAGGCGTAGGGTATGAGCACCATGCAGATGAGGAAGGAGAAGCCGACACCCACCGAGGCCAGGATGCCGAACTCCCGGATGTCGGGGATGCGGGCCAGGATCAAGGAACCGAATCCCACCATGGTGGTGATCGTGGTGAGCAGGCATGGAAGCCCCACCTGGGCCACCGTGCGCCGGGCCACGGCACGGGCGTCCCCTCCCCGGAAACGCTCCTCCCGATACCGGAAGATGACGTGAATGGCCACGGCCACGCCGATGGAGATGAGGAGCGTCGGCAGCGCGCCCGTCAGCATGGTGAGGGGCCTCTGGAGCATGCCGAGAAGCCCGCCCGTCCATACCACGGTCATGATCACGGTCACGAACGGCAACCCCACCCATAGCCATCGCCTGAAGAGACAGGCCAGGAGGATCAGGAGCATGACCAGGGTGACGGGAATGAAGATGACCTGATCTTCTCCTATGAATCGGACGAATTCCCGGCGGTAAAACGGCGTACCCACGATGGCGTACCGATCGCGAGGAAGGTGGCGGTCCAGGACCCCGTGCACGGCCGTGAACACCCGGTCCCGGCCCGAGGTGTTGTTGGCCTCCGCCTTCAGGAACACTACCAGCGCGCCGGTGGCCAGATCACGGGCCAGCAACAGGTCACGCACCGATTTCGATCGCCCCGGGTCACCGCCGCCCACGGCGTCCCGGGGCGTGGTGACATAGTCGATGCCGGGAAGGGCCCGGAGTTCACGGGCCAGGGTCTCCAGCAGCGCCTCGCCGCCCCGGTGGTAGGCGGGATTCAGGTCCACGCCCACCAGGAACCGGCTTTCCGCCGAGGGGAAAACCGCATCGTATCGCTTCAGGTTCTGGATCGAAGGATCGTCGGTGCGCAGCAGGGATTCGGCCTGAACCTCCATCCGGACACGGAGGGAGAAATAGACGCCCACGGCGGTGGCGGCGATGAGGATCAGGATCCAGGGGATCTTGAACCGTAGAAGGAACTCGGAAAACGTCAGCATGAATTCATGCGCTTGCAGCCTGTGGAACCACTTCGAATGAACAGAAGGTTGGATTCGTCCGGGCTCGCGAGTATTGAGAAATATCTCACCGCCCCTCGTTTCCCCACAGCGTGGGCTTGTTTCCCTGCTCCTTTCTCCAGGCATTCTTCCACCGGAGGAAATCCACGACGCTGACCGTCTTCATGGGCCTCCGTTTCTCCCTGGGGGGGATGGGCGAAAACGCCTTGTGGGGAAGGGTCTGGTACCAGTACGCTACCGTGCAGAGGTCCAGGGTGAGTCCGTTTGCGTGGCCGTGCTCGATGGTCCCCTTGAGGGATTTCCCGAAATGGACCGGATCCTGGATGTGGAACCGGTAGATATGAGTCCGGCCGAACCACCCGGTCTGGTCGGTATTGAGCCGGGCGTAGCCGAAGTAGGGCGTGGCGTAAGGCTCCCTCGGACACCAGGACGTGTTGAAATAGTCCTCGGTGCCTGTACCGTGGAGTCTCGGCCTCTCCTCCCCGTCGATGAAGAACATGTCGTCGCCTTCGCCGTACCACACCGGCGTCGGGGAATCCACAAAGTAGTTGATGCCCACGAAATGCCCCTTGCCCACGGCGTCCACGAAGACGTAGTTCTTTTTACCGTCCTTGTTCTGCAGGCGCTCCTTGGTGGAGCCCCATTCGCTCTCTCCGATGTCGGGAGCCTCTGTGATCCGGCGATTCCACCAGGCGTGAAAGTAGGCCACGTTGTCGGGCAGGTCCGTCTCCTCGTAATCCACGTAGTAGTAGAAGGCCCGGATCTTGGTGCCGGAGTCGTTTTGAACCGTGATGCGCGCCGACTTTCTGAAGGGCATGGGGAAGTAGCTGACCAGGGCCCGGCCCTCCTTGGGTGCGGCGCAGAGCGGGGCCGAAGACCAGTTGTAGTATTCCCCCCAGCCCTGGCCGAAGAAGTCCCCGATGGGCGCCTGGACGCTCGGATTCTCCTGGCCGTCCCAGTACATCCTGAGAATCAGGTCCCGGCGGAGCCCTTTCTCCGGGGGCGAGATCGTGATCCAGATGTGACGGATGACCCCTGATCCCCGGATGTCACACAGGGTGAGGGTTTCATCCGGCTTGATGTCCTTCCTGCAATCCGTGTTCCCGCCGGTGGTGTCGAAGCTCGAGATACGCATGTTCTTCACGTTGCGCACGTACATGAGCCCGGAGAGGGAGCGAAAATCCTGGGCCCGAAGAGGCGTCCATCCGGACGCCGAAAGGAACAGGACCAGGGCCAGGCAAATACATCTCCTCATGACAGTTCCCTTTCGAAAAGAAAAGAGGACGGCACCGCGTGACCTTCATGACGCCCGTCCCCGCTCGTGGATCAGAGATCCTTAACAGCCCGGTTGCCCGGGCTCCCCCCCACGCATCGACATTCAGAAATCAGACCCCCTGTATACTTTCTTCCGGCGAAATGTCCATGCCTGAAAAAATGCTGTTGTCTTTTTTCATTTCCATGTACCCTCTCCTTCTGAATCGATTCCGAAAGAGAAACTCCCTCAGGGAAAGGACAAGGTAACACGCATGACCACGACACGTCGAGAAGCCCTTGCCACACTCGGACTTGCCGCCGCCGGAGGCTGGCTCGCCCTCGGAACCGATCCGGTCTGGGCGGCACCGGAGGATGCCCACCAGGCTCGCCCTGATAACGACATGACGCAGGCGAAGCCCTATTCCCTGCCTGCACTCCCCTATGCCTATGACGCCCTCGATCCCTACATCGACGAGGCCACCATGCGGTTGCACCACGACAGACACCACCTCGGCTACGTCAAGGGATTGAACATGGCCCTGAACCGTCTGGCGGGGGCGAGCCGGTCGAACGACCACGACCTCGTGAAGCACTGGAGCCGCGAGGTGGCGTTCCACGGTTCCGGTCACCTGCTTCACTCTCTCTTCTGGAGCAACATGTCGCCCGAGGGAGGCGGAGAGCCCCGCGACCGAGCCCTCGCCTCCATGATCAAGCGCGACTTCGGCTCCTTCCAGAATTTCTCCGCCTACTTCATGGCCGCCTCGGCCAAGGTGGAAGGATCCGGCTGGGGTATCCTGGCCTACGAGCCGCTGGGCCGACGCCTTGTCGTCCTCCAGGCGGAAAAACACCAGAACTTGACGCAGTGGGGTTGCGTTCCGCTCCTGGTCCTGGACGTGTGGGAGCACGCCTACTACCTTAAATACCAGAACCGCCGGAGAGACTTCGTAGCCGCCTTCATGAACGTGGTGAACTGGGAGGACGTGGCCGCGCGCCTCGAGAAGGCGGTCGTAGGGCAATAAATAACACGCACGGCCCACCTGCATGGTGAGTGGCTCACAGGGCGACGCCAGACGTGTTTTATCCCCACGATCAGAAGCCATGGTCCCTAACTCGAGATTCCGCCTCCACCCAGCTCTCCTCCTGGCCCTGTGTCTTTGGGCGCCCTCTACCGGTGCCCAGGAGCTTGGCGAGGTCCGGGACCCGGTGACCTTGACCGATGGCTGGTGGGGCGCGGCCCGACCGGCGGCCGATCTGGGGTTCACCCTCGAGGTGGTCTACACGGGCGAAGTGATCGCAAACCTGTCCGGAGGATTCCGGAAGAGGACGGAATACCTGGACAACCTCGACGTCATGCTCACCGTGGAAACCGATCCGCTTCTGGGACTCCGCGGAGGCACCCTGTTCCTCTACGGCCTGGGCAATACGGGCGGCGATCCCTCCAGACAGAACGTCGGGGATCTCCAGACCATTTCCAACATCGAGACCGACAACACCTTCAAGGTGTTCGAGGCCTGGTACGAGCAGCGTTTCCTGGAGGATCGGTTCTCCCTCAAGGCCGGCCTCTACGACCTCAATTCAGAGTTCGACGGGAACGAGACCGGCGCCCTGTTCACCCAGAGCTCCCACGGTATCGGCCCTGACTTCTCCCAGTCGGGGCTGAACGGCCCCTCCATTTTTTCCACAACGGCCCTGGGCCTCCGGGCCGCGGCCGAGGTGGCCGACGGCCTGGTCTTCCGGTTCGCGGTGCTGGACGCGGTGGCCGGCGATCCGGGCGAATTCCGACGTACCCAGATCATCCTGAAATCCGAGGAGGGGCTCCTCCTGGCCTCGGAAGTGACCTGGAACTGGACCCTTTCCTCCGTCCAGGGACGCCTGGGCCTCGGCACCTGGGCCTACACCGAGAAGTTCGAGGATATTCTGGATGTGGATCTCGAGGGGCAGCCGGTGAAGCGCCGTGGAAACCGGGGCGCCTACGCCATCCTCGAGGCCGGACTGCTGCGGGAAACGGATCTCCCCGAAGAGGACCAGGGTCTCGATGCCTTCTTCCGGTACGGATGGGCGGACCGGAGATTCAATCAGGTCGGCAGCTACCTCGGTGGCGGAGTGGTTTACACGGGTTTGATTCCGGGCCGGGACAAAGACCGCCTCGGCCTGGCCGTGGCCTGTGCCCTGAATGGCCGGGATTTCCGCCGGAGTCGCCGCCGGGCGGGTGACCCCGTGCGCGGAGCCGAGCTCAGTCTGGAGCTCACCTACTCAGCCCGGATCAATCCCTGGCTCTCGCTGCAGCCGGGCGCTCACTACGTCATTCACCCGGGAACCGATCCGAACCTCCGGAATGCCTTCGCCCTGGGAGTCCGGTTCGAGGTGGTGTTGTGAGCCCGGGTCGGCCCGGCGAGAAGACGGGCTGAACATCTCCCACCTTGAAGCCCGCAGGGGTATCGGATACTCTGGCCCCTTCACCCACATGGATTCAACCCCGGGCCAACAGGCCGCGAATGAGTGAGACGAGGCGATGACCGAAAAACGAATGAAGCGTCTGCGTGAAACCATGCAGGCGAACGACCTGGACGCCCTGTTCGTCAGCAATCCGAAGAACATCCAGTATCTCTCCGGCTTCCGGGCCATGATGCCCGGAGATGTCCAGCCCTTCGGCGATCCGGAGGGATTCCTCCTGGTGCAGCCCGACCGATGCGATTTCCTCTGCGACGGGCGCTACATCGAGGGGGCCCGGACGCTTCCTCTGGTGACACCGCAGCTCATCACCTCCCCCTCGTCCGCCGAGGTGTTCGCCAGGAAGATCGAGGAGCTCCTCGAACCCTCCGCCCGGACCGTCGGCTTCGAACGCGACGCCCTTCTCTACGCGGACGGGGCCGGTCTCCTGGACGCCCTCTCCCGGATGGAGTGGAAGCCGGCGGAGGCGGTTGTATCCGGCCTAAGGCTATTGAAAGGCTCCGACGAGGTCCACCTTCTGAGAAAGGCGCAGGATATCACGGGCGACTGTTTCGAGCACATCGTATCCTGGATCCGGCCTGGAGTCACCGAGCGGGAGGTCGCCTACGAGATCGATGCCTACCTGAAGACCCACAGCGAGGGCTGTTCCTTCGATCCCATCGTGGCCTTCGGCGAATCGAGCAGTCACCCCCACTACGTGCCCGCGCCGGACCGGAAGCTCGAGAAGGATCAGATGGTGATGCTGGACATCGGCGCCGTCCACGAGGGCTACTGCGGCGACCTGACGCGCATGATCTGCATGGGCAAGGCCGACGATCGAGTGAAAGAGGTCTACGACCTGGTTCTCACGGCCCAGCTCCTGTGCCTGGACGGCATTCGACCCGGCGCCGCCTGTCACGACCTGGACGCTCTCTGCCGCGACACCTTCGGGGCAAAGGGATGCGCCGATGCCTTCGCCCACGGCACGGGTCACGGTCTCGGCCTGTCCATTCACGAGGATCCACGCATCAAGATGTCCATCACGACGAACATCGAGGCCGGCATGGTGTTCACCGTGGAGCCCGGTCTCTATTTCCCGGGATGGGGCGGCGTCCGCATCGAGGACGTTGTGGCGGTGACGGAGAACGGATACGAGAACCTGACGCGGATCTCCAAGGAACTCCTGGAGCTGGATTGTTAATGGCCAGATCGTTAATGATCAGTGCCGAGTTCCATGAAAAAATCCCCGGGTTCTCCGGAAACTTCCGTTCTCTTCCGTAGACCGCTTCTTCGACACCCGGATCTAGAGTCAGATGAGAATCAACAGATCAATCCCCTCGATCCTGCTGCTCTGCCTCGTCGCCTGGACGTGGGGCTGCGCCGAGGGAAACCGGCAGCGGAAAGGAACCGGCGCCATGACCCGTGACGAAGCTCCGACACCCGACGCATCCTCCTGTTGTCCCGGAACCGACGGCAAGTGGAAGGAGGCCCTCACCGAGGACCAGTACCGCGTCACCCGCCAGAAGGGGACGGAGCCCCCCTTCACGGGCAAGTACCACGACACGAAGACAGAAGGCACCTACCACTGCGTGTGCTGCAAGGCCCCCCTTTTCAGGTCCGAGGCCAAGTACGATTCTGGATCCGGATGGCCCAGCTTTACCGCGCCCCTCGGCGAGAAGAGCGTCCGGACCGAGCGCGATACCAGCCAGGGCATGGTACGCACCGAGGTGCTCTGCGCAAGATGTGACGCCCACCTCGGCCACGTCTTCCCGGACGGCCCCGCGCCCACGGGGCAGCGTTACTGCATCAACTCCGCATCCCTGAGCCTGAAAGAGAAGGGGAAATAATCCCTCCTCCGGCAGAGCCGGAGGCTTTTAAAAGGGTGAACCACTCAAAGCGGTATGTTTCGGGTTCGCCTGTATGCGGATGTGCCGATCCCACGACCTGGTTATGTCCTAGATCGAGACATTTCAGGACCGTGGGGCATCCCACATCCCTGATATGTCCCGATCTAGGACAAAATCAGGCCGTGGGATCAGCCGTGGGAACAATGGCCCGCAACAATGCGAAGGTACACCTTGGAGGGAACAGCCACGATTACTTTCAATCTCGGAGGACGTGTGCAAAGGAATTCCCTCCTTGATTCCCGGAAACGTCAAACTTCACGAGTACCCCAGCAGAGCTGGGGGATTCCCCTGTGCAGGCACGTGCCCCATGTCCGAACGGAGTGATCCGATCGATCAGAGCCCCTCCACCTTGATCACGTGCGGATCGGTGATGGTCTTGATGCCGCTGGGGGATTTCGAGTCCAGGGTCAGAACCTCGAAGTAGAGCAGCACGCCGTTGGCCGGCTTGCCGAGGGGGGCCAGGTTCACCGCAGCCGCGGGCCGCGGAGGACTCCAGGGAACCGAGGATCAACTGCTGAGTGGCGGAGCTGGTGCGGTCGGCCTTCAGGGAGTAGACCTCTCCCTCTCGAAATCTGTATCCGGATCCTATGTACACGATCCGGCCGCTCGGATCAAGGCAGGAAGGGAACAGGACCGCGCTTCTACAGCTTCGTCCGGTTGAAGACGAATCCGGGGAGGTGCCGGATCACCAGCATGATCCACCACCAGAACCAGGGCAGGTAGACCGTGCCCTTGCCCTTTTTCATGGCGTTGTGGATGCCCCTGGCCACAGCCTCGGGCTGGGCCCACAGGAGCCCCTTCTTGTAATCCTTGGTCATGGGGGTGTCCACGAAGCCGGGCTTGATGGTGACCACCTTGACACCCGTCCCGTAGAACCGGTGGCGCATGCCCCCGAGGTATGTGGACACCGCGCCCTTGGCAGCCCCGTACACGTAGTTGCTCTGGCGGCCCCGGTCCCCGGCCACGGACGTGATGGCGGCGATGCACCCCGATCCCTTCTTCTCGAAGGTTGTGCCCAGGCGCGTCAGGAAAGAGATCAGGCTCGTGCCGTTGGTGGAGAATTCCTTCAGGGTCAGATCGACGTCCCCCTCGCACGCCTTCTGATCGGACAGGGTGCCGTAAGCGATGAGAACGGCGTCGAGGCCCCCCAGCGCATCCTCGGCCGCCTTCAGGACCTCGGCGTGCCGGTCCAGTTCGTTGGCGTCCGAGGCGAGGAACTCGGCCTTCTCCGCGCCGCGCACCACGAGGTCGTCGGCGATCATCTTCAGCCTGTCCTCGGAGAGGTCCACGAGAAACAGGGATGCGCCCTCGCCCGCGAAGATCTTGGCCGTTTCCTGAGCAATGGCCGAAGCGCCGCCGATGATCATCACCTTGCGCATGGATTCAATTCTCCAAAAATGTTCCGATGCCGTTAATCTTGACGCCCGGCTCACGCCTCCCGGGTCACGCGCCGCCAGAAGCTCGAGGAGAATCCGGGATCCACATATGTAGCAAATTCACGCCACTGGGGATAGAAGGTCTGGAAGCTCTCGGGGGACATGCGTGCGTCCTTGGCCGGATAGAGGGCGCCCCGACTCTCCCGGACGATGGCGTCCAGTTCCTCCAGTCGATCCAGGGACCGCTTGCCTTGATAACGGAAATCCATGGCCAGGGTCGCGCCGGGACGGGGGAAGGAGAGCATGCCCGGTGACCGGACGTCGCCGAACACCTTCAGTACGGCCAGGAAAGAAGAGAGGCCCGAGGCGGAGATCTTCTCCAGCAAAGCCTTGACGGCGGCGCCGTCGTCGTCGATGGGCACGGCGAACTGGTACTGGAGGAATCCTTCCTTGCCGTACATCCGGTTCCAGTGGAGGACGGCGTCCAGGGGATGGAAGAAGGGACCCTGGTAGACCACGCTCTTCTTGAACCGCCTGAGCTGCTTCCGGTAGTAGAGTATGTTGAAGGCCTTTACCGTGAGCCGGTTCAGGAAGAACCGGGGTGCATCGAAGGGGAAGGTGACGAGGCGCTCTTTCGGGATCTTTCCCGTCCTGTGGACCTTTGGATCGGCGTGGTTGCCGCGCATGAAAATGCCCCGGCCCAGGTTTCGCCCCCTGGCAGTGCAGTCGATCCAGGCCACGGTGTATTCGAAGTCCAGATCCGATTCCGCCGAGATCTTGAAGAAGTCATCGACGTGGTCGAACCGGAGGCTCTCCATGGCGATGAACGGGCTCGACACCCGCTTGATCTTAAGCTCCACCCAGGTGATGAATCCGGTGAGGCCGAGGCCGCCGATGGTGGCGTTGAAGAGCTCTTGGTTCTCATCCGGCGAGCAGACGCGCCGGGAGCCGTCCGACCGGAGCAGCTCGAAGCGGGTGACGTGGCAGCCAAAGGTCCCCTCGAGGTGGTGGTTCTTGCCGTGGATGTCGTTGGCAACGGCCCCGGCCGCCGTGACGTACTTGGTGCCCGGGATCACGGGCAGGAAGAATCCGCGCGGGATGATGAGAGACTGAATCTGGGCCAGGGTCGTGCCTGCATCGCACCGGACCAGGCCCCGGTCCTCGTCCAGGTCGATGAACCTGGACATGGGGGCCGTGACCAGGAGGACGCCGTCGTGGTTCAGGCAGCTGTCCCCGTAGCTCCGGCCCAGGCCGTGGGCGAGAACGGGCCTGTCGAATGCCCCCAGGTCGGGCACCTCGTTACGCCAGCGGATCGTCCGGACCACGGCGTGGCGAACCTTTGGATACCGCCCCCACGATTCATGCTGGTTCATCGATTCCATCCGGTCCTGGACCTCCGTCGCATCGGGCCGCGCCCCGCCGCACCCCCACAACCATCGGGAAAACCCCCCCCCGGCCTTCAGTGTCCGGGGGACTCCCGGGCCATCCTCTCTGTCCAGTTTAATTCAGATTGACCTTTTGGGGGCACCCCCTGTATGATTCAAACACTATTTTCCGAGGAGAAAGAGTAATGAATAAATATGCCGTCATGGGGGCGTGGTTCGCCCTCCTCTCCCTCTGGATCGTCCCCCTTGCCTCCACCGGCCCCCAGGATACCGTCGACTTCTCCCTGGCGCCGGCCAAGGGCCTGAAGTTCAAGGTCACGGAGAAGCAAACGACCGAGACGGAGGCGAGCATCACCGTCGATGACATGGAACCCCGGTCCATGGATGGGACCACCAAGAAGACCACCGTCTTTACCCAGACCATCCTCGATGTAAAGGATGGAAAGATTGTCAAACTCGAACGCGAGTACGAAGAATCCGGCACCACCACCGAAAGCGATCGCCTCCCCGAGCCCCGGGAGAGGGAGTCGCCGCTGGCCTGGAAGCACGTCCGGGCCGAGTGGAAGGAGGACGAGTGCAAGGTCGAGGTCAAGGAAGAAGACGAGTGGACGGAACCCGAGGGAAGATTGAAGAGGGCACTGAGCCCCAGGAGGCTCCGGAATCCCCTGATTCCCCTTCCCAAGGAGGCCAAGAAAGTCGGAGACGCCTGGGAGCTCGATGAAGAAGCCCTCAAGAAGTTCTTCGGCCAGGTACGCCGCCCGGGCGGCGAGGGAGAGGACGCGCCCGAAATCGAGCGAAAGGTCTCCTTCAAGTTCACCGAAATCACCGACTGGAAGGAAATGAAGTGCGCGGCGATCAAGATGAAGTTCACGGTCTCGGCGGATGAAAGCATGTCCCAGACCTCGGATGTCACCTGCTACTACAGCCTGAAGCACCGCATCGTCGTGGGCATGAAGGGTACCGGAAGCCAGAAGGTTAACACCTCCCGGGAAATGGGCGGC
>CAZAKZ010000100.1:0-21266 GCA_964485695.1 uncultured Planctomycetota bacterium
CAGCCGCCTCGTGCGGACTCAAAAAACGGCTTTGTTGCAACAGGAACTACTTAGCATGATCCTTCATCCAGAGGAAGCAGCTGAGCCAAAGCATCTGGATCAAAACCAGGAGGAACCCGGATAATATGGCGGTTCTCAAAATTGACTTAAAAACGCAGTTGTTGACGTCATCTTCGGTTCGACCAGGTGTAGTGGGGCCTTCTGTATTCTCAACAGGCTGTTTCATACTGTCTAACTCTCGCAGTGGAACGATGAGTGGGGGTGGGCCAATTCCTGGTGACGGACACCGGAAACCGGCGCACCGTGGAACTGAGGCCTTGACCTCCCTGCCTTGACATCAACACGTCTGCGCGTAGAATGGACCTTCCCGTAATGGGGAGAGGGTGTAAGACGTCTGTTCCACTACAGTCGCTTACGGCTTCGAGGGAGAATGGAACATCCCGGGTCTGATTTCCGGACAGGCCCGGATCCGCGAGTCACCGGCATCCGCCTTTTATGCACGGAAGGAGAGTAGGTTCCCATGCGATTTCCCAAGCTCTTCATCGTACTTGCCGCCATGGTCGCCCTGGCAGCCGCCTCGAATCCGGCCCAGCTCCTGCCCGGCTACATCGTGGTGGGGGCCAACGACGGCAACCTCTACATGGTCAGCGGCAAGGGCGGCGTCGTGAACACCTTTGCCAGTGTCGGTGCGTCGGTGTACGGCGTGGACGTGGACTACAACAACGACATCATCTGCGGGGGCAGCGCCGTTGTGTGGCACGTGGACGGCCGGACCAGCCTGGTCACCACCATAAAGACCGGCTCTCCCCTCACGGGCCTCATCGGCGATGTGGAGGTCAACCAGAACGGCACCTTCTACCTCACCAGCATGAGCAACAACCTGGTGCTGGAGATGGACCACAAGGGCACGATCATCACCCAGTACGCCATGACCGGCTCCACCCGCACCTGGGGCATGGGCATCGACCGCAGGGCCGGGAAGCTCTACGTGGCCGGCTCCACCGTCGCCCACGTCCTCGACGTGGGCACCGGTGTGGTGAAGACCCTCTACGGGGGCGCTCCCCTCAGCTTCTGCCAGGGGGCCTGCATGGGGCCGCAGGGCGACTTCGTCATCGCCGACGAGACCGGGCAGGAGCTGTTCGAGATCGACAGCCAGGGTGTGATTACGACGGTGCACTTCGGCCCGCCCTTCAACGATCCCGGGGAGGGCGTCGACGTGCTCCCGAGCGGCGACTACGTCCTCGCCGACGACGGGACCGGTTCCCCGAAGCAGAACAAGATCTGGCTCGTCACGCGGGGCACCCCCGCCAAGGTGACCACCCTCGTCCTGGGCGGACCCTACAACGACTTGAACGGCTGCACCGTGGTACCGGACCTCGTTCTGACCCGGGTGGGGGGCAAACCGAAGCCGGGAACCACCGCTGTCTTCCAGGTGACCTCGGCCGGTGCCGCCCATGACTACTACATCTTCGCCTCGTCCCTGAGCGCCAGTCGAGGTACTCCGCTTCCGGGAGGAAAGGTCTTCCCCCTCGATTTCGACAACCTCATGGGGGTGACCCTCGCCAACGCCCTGCCGGCCGTCTTCGTCAACTACCAGGGTTTCCTGGACCTGGCCGGGCAAGCCGTGCTCAAGGTGAATGTACCGGGGATACCTCAGTTGACCGGCATCGAGTTCTACACCGCCGGTGCCACAATCAACCTGAACGCGCCGGGGGCCATCCACCTGCTCTCGAATCCGGTGACGACCAAGATCGAGTAGGGGCGCTTGCAGCCTGGGCCGGTGGGGTGGGGATTGCACTCCCTCCCGCTCGTTTCACTCGCCGGGAGTACTACTCCCGGCAGAGTCGCGGACCGATGTTCCCATCCGGCCCTCGTTGCGCCCCGGCTTCCTGGGAGTACAGGTCCACCCTGAGCAATCGTTTTCTGGTAGTCCGGCTGCACAGGTAATGTGGAAAATTCACCGTGGGTGTTTTCCTGTTTGCCTTTTTCGAGTATCCTCGAGCCATGATCATTGCAGGAGTATATCCATGTGCAGGTTCGTAATATCTCTTCTACTCGCCGGCGTCGTGATCGTCACCACCGCCAGTTCGCAGCCGATCCAATCGGGTTTCTATGCGATCAGTTACGATAGCTTTGGTGAAACACTCTGGCATGTAAGTCTACGGGGGAAGTTGACATCTTTGTGGTTCGTCAACTGGACCCAGGATAGCCTGTTCGATGTCCGAATGCATGTGGACAACGAACGGCTGGTCGTTAGCCAGGGTGGCTCCTTGCTTTTATTCGATCCGGCGAAGCGCCAGGTGGTGAGTACGCTCTACCGAACGAACACGAAACCGAACTTCATCAGAGGCCTGGACTCCACGGGATCCGGCGATTACGTGGTTCTCCTTGACAATATGTCCTCCCGCCTCAATTTGGTCCGCATCTCTCCCGACGGATCTTCAGTACGGACCCTTGTCCATGCGGCCTCGAGCTTCAGGCCGACGGACCTGGTTCGAGACTACAGCACCGGTGATCTACTCGTTTCCCTTTTCGCAGCTAGTTTCATAGACTACATCGTCGGTTTCACGGAAAACGGAGCGGCCAGGGGCGTCCTCGTGGCGCTGTCGCGCATGAATCCACCCCACTCCGGCATCGATGCGATGGAAAGCGATCATGAAGACGGATCGATCCTGTTCGTTGGAAAGCACCTCTACCGTCTCAATGGAACCAGCATCACGACGGTCTCGAAGGCCGGCGGGATGGACCTGAAGGTGGACCGGTCGCCGGGAAATGGCGCCATCGCTTTCACGGCATACGATGATATTCTCCGGGTAAAACGGACCGGTGAGGCGGTGACAACAATCGACCTCAACTGTGGTAATGGCCTGAGATCCATCTGTTTTGCGCAGGATCGCAACCTCGTTTCCCGCCGCTTGCCTTCACCCGGCCGCTGGCGATTCGACATGCATTTCCCCGGTGAGAAACAGCGGTCCTACGTACTCGGCCTGTCCATGTCGGGTCTGGTTCCAGGATTCAAACTCGGTCCGAGAACCGTTTCGCTGGTCCCGGATGCCCTGTTGTACATGAGCTTGATGGGATACCTGCATCCATATCTGACGGGGAACATCGGCAAGCTCGGCGCGTCCGGACGGGCCTCTGCCACCCTCGATCTATCCCGGCTCGGCAGCATAATGAACGGTGCTCGGATCTGGGCGGCGACGGTCACGCTGGATCCAAAGGCACCGCAGGGTATTGCAACCGTTTCCAAGCCAGTGCTGATCGTTCCGTGAGCCCGCTGGCGCCTTGGTCACTGGCCCGGGCCGGCCTCTACCTGGAGGGGGCGACTCCCGGACCGCGAGTGAAGGAATCTCGGCCGGTCGAGGATAGAGTCATCAAGCGGAGATTCGCGCTTGCTGGGGGGGACCCGGGGGTTACGAAAGAACAGCTTGTCGAACTGGCGGGTGTCTGGCGTGATCCCCGCACGACTTAGACCTGTCGGCTTCGCGTTGCAAAGGGCGGTCTCAACCTGTTTCTCGGGAGGAGGAGGGTGAACCTGGTCCCGGTAACCCGAAGTCGTTTTGCAGCGAAGCCGGGCCATGGATTAAACGGAGTCGAGATTACCGGGAAAGAAAACTCGGTGCCATGTTTTACGGCTTTTTTCACCAGTGGAATCCGGCGGACATTTCAGGCGACTGAACCGATAACCGCAGACGTGGCGTACCTGGACCGGATCGTCGGCAGGTACTACAGCGAGGAGCTGGATCGTACCCGGGAGATCGTGCGCCGGAAGAACAATCTGTTCATCCAGAGCCTGAAGATGGGTTCCAGACGAATGAAGCCGCTCTATCGTGACGGCTACAGGGCCAAACAGGTCCGATTCCACATCACGCGGGATGCCGAGGGCGAGGTGGACGGTTTCCTGGTAAACACGGGGCGTGTGCTGAACCTGCGGTTCAAGAAAGTCCGGTAGGAGGATTGACTGCTCTCCTCGACTCAGAGCCGGATGGATTTCCGGAACCGGATGTCGCCATCTTCACTGCTCACCACCTCCACGGTCCCGCCGTTGATGTAGCCATGAGGGGGGCTGGGAGGTCTGACACCCAGGCGAAGTTCCACCTCGGCCCAGTCCCAGGGCATGAGGGATAGGGTACCCCCCTGCGGTCTCACTACCTTCATCTCGAGAGGCTGCGTGCGCCACAGGAGTTCCTCGGTGAGGGTGAACTGCCACGATCCGGAGTCCTTCTCCAGAGAGAATGCAGGAATGAGCACCAGTTCGTACTCCTTCCCTTCAGCCAGGTTCTCGGGGATGGGAATGGAAGTCGAGGCGGAGCGTTTGCCCATGCCGACGTTCCTCAACGTCTTGCCGGTCTTCACGTCCACCACCTGGATCACGCAATCCGTCAGGAGGGCGTAGGTGTCCCGGTTGAAATTGAAGGTCCACCGGGCTGTCCGGGTCATGCTGTCGAGGCAAAGGCGTTTTCTGTAGATGATGGTGTCCTTTAACTCGATGACCTGTTTCTTCACGAAACGATCGAGGCGGCCCTTCACGCTGCCCCGGAAGGTCACTGCCTGGGTGCAGTGAACCGGAACGAGCAGGCGGTCTCGCAGGGGATCGGCAGTCCGGGCAAAGAAGGTCGGCTTTCCAATCTGAACCCCGTTGAGCTTGACATTCAGGTCATAGCGCGCTGTTTCCCTGCTACGTATGGAGGAGACCGCGACGATCTCCCAGGTGCCCGGCACCACATCGGCGCCGGTGAGGGTGGCGTGGGCGTTCAGGGTTCCCGGGTCCGCGACCGGGCCGGCGATGAGGCGGCGTACGCCATCGGGATCGTAGAGCCTGGCGGTCAGGCCGGATGCCCTGCCGCCTTCCAGCATGCGAAGATCGAGGGTGATGGCGCCGGTTCCAGGCGGTACCTCCACGAAGAACCGATCCTGGAATCCAGGCTTCACCGTGCCTCCGACCCGGATGAGGCCCCGGTTTCCGGGTGTCACTCGGTGGGGCACCAGGATACTCACCACCAGGTCGAACTCGTGGACCGGCGCCCCGGCCACCCGGTCCTCGCTCTTGCGGTAGGCCCGTATTTTCCCGGTGTAGAGGCCGGGCCCCCGGTCGGCGAGATCCGCCATGACGCCCACCTTGGCCGGGTGGTTTCCCTTGAGGTAGATCAAGGGGCGGGTGAGGGAGAGCCAGGGCTTATCCGGCTTCAGATCGAAGGCACGATAGAATCGGGCCCGGCCCTCCTTCGAGATCTTGGCGGGAAAGCCGGCCTTGATCTGGAAGTTCATGGCCTCGGTCTTCCGGGGCAACATGGGGCTCCGGCGCCAGTAGGCCACACCCACCCCCGCCGCCGGTCCCTGGTTCAGGATGCGGTATTCCCGGAGCTTCCCGGCCTCGCCTTTGCTGGCGAGGAACCGGGCATGCGCGTAGGCCGCCGGCAGGTCCAGGGCACCGCCGCCCTCGTCGAGAAAGGTCAGGCCGGGGAGGTGCCGGCCCGTGTTCTTGACAGCTCGCAGAACCAGGGCATTGTCCACCTTGAAGGGTGGGTCGTGCCGCACCAGGCCATCCACCAGGAGGGCGATGGCTCCGGCCGCGGCCGGGGATGCCATGGAGGTCCCGTGCATGTGATCCCGGTCGCCCCAGAGGGGCACGGTGGAGGCGGCGGAACCGGGCGCCATGATGTCAGGTTTGTAGGTGTCCCCGCCGCGGGAGGAGAACACGAAGGGCACTTCCTTCTCCAGACTGCAGCCGTACTGAGCTGCGGCGGCCGCGGGGCTGAGCATGGCGCCGACGGCAATGGCCCGTTTTGCGGCCGAGGGAGTTCCCACCGACGAGAGGCCCGGCCCCTTGTTACCGGCCGAGGTGACAAACACCACACCAGGATTCTTCCAGAGGAGTTCATCCACATATTTCTCGATGGAACTCCGGCTCTCGCGCTCCGAACCGATGCCGAAACTCATGTTGTAGACCACCGGCACCTTGTGTTCCCGGGCATATCTCGCCCCGTAGTCGAGGGCTTTCTTCACACTCTCGGTGATGGTGGCACCTCCGGGGTAACGGTTGTTGCCGATCTTCAAGCTGATGATCTGGGCCCCCGGAGCCATGCCGTTGTAGCCGTCCTGGCCGTGGATCCGGTACCCTGCAGCGATACCGGCAACGTGCGTGCCATGGCCACCGCTGTCGAAGTGGATGGAGATTCGTTTCTCGGCCGGATAGAAGTTGCATGCCATGGTGAGCTGGCGACGACTCCCTTTCTTGCCCGTGAGCACGAAGGTCTGATGCTGGCGCCAGTAATCGGTCACCCGGATCCCGTCCTCGAGGCTGCCATCACCGTTCACGTCCACCACCGCCTCATAACGGAATGTCTTTCCATCGTTGACGGTGAAGATCAGGATGCCGAAGACATCCTTCGAGTCGCCGTCGCCATTGAGATCCTTGACGCGGGTGTCCAGGAACATCTTTTCCTCGAGGAAGGCGAGGAAGAACCGCTCCTGGGCGGCACCCTTGGTGACCTTTCTGAAGCCTCGCAGACTTCGGCCTTTCGAATCCACAAGCTTCTCTCCGGCGCTTTCCGGTAACCGGCGGGCCTCCTCCCAGTAGAGGTCTCCCTCGGCGCTGAAATCGCGACAGTCCACCACCTTGACCTTGCCGTCAGGCAGGGCCTTGAGGCCCTCCACGCCCATGTCCACCCCGGTGTCCAGGACTGCGATGACCACGCCCTTCCCGTCCAGGTCGGGATGGCTGGCCAGAAAGCGGTCGACACCGATCTCGTGTCGGGTCAGGGTGTCCCAGCGCTTTTCGGTCTGGGCAGGGATGAGGGTCGGGAACACTGCGAGAAGGAGAGAGAGGAGTATAGTCCTTCGAGTCATGGGTGGATCTCCGGGTTCGATGACAGTTGCGATCCGGCGGGCCTGGAAGTCTCCGGTGCCGGCGTGGAGTCCAGGAGTATGTCATGAGAAGACATTCATGGGAAGGGGGTTGTGGAGATACCGGCTCCAACTTGTGTCCCCCAGGCAAATACTCCTCTGAGACGAAGTGAGCCCTCGGGGGCGGGCTTCAAACCCGCCCTTACTTGACCTTGGGTAGGTCGAAAGTCCGCCCGCCCTGCCTGTGGATACCTTTGACCACGTTGCCTGTTTCATCTCGGACAAACGTGATCTCTGCGTTTACGGCCCTCCAGAAAAATCCCTCCTCGGTGCGCGGCAGGAGCTCCAGCTTCGGCTGGCCCGTGAGCTGCCCGAACAGTCGGTCCCCTTCCAAGGTCAATGTGAGTGTTTTTCCGGAACCATAGTCGTACTTACCCACATAAGCCTTGAACACGGCCGGATCGACCTGGGCGACGATCTGATTCACCAGCTTGGGCGCCCGGGTCTTTCTTCCGCCTTGGCGGTGGATGGCGCGGACGACTTTCCCTTCTTTGTTCTTCACAAAGGTGATCTCGGCGTTCACAACCTTCCAGAAGAACACGGTTGCCGATCGTGGAAAGATTCCGTATTTCTGCTGTCCGGCCAACTGGGCAAAGAGCCGGTTATCCTTCCGGGTGACGGTGAGAACGGCGGTGCCGTAGTCGTAGCGGCCCACGAAAGCGTCAAATGTGGCAGGATCGATCCCTTTGGCGACGATGCGTACTTTGCGCGGCTTCATCTTCTTCCAGAGATAATACTGGGCAATCCCGCCGCCAGGCGGGATTGCCCAGCCAGGACAAAGCCCCTGGCTGGGTCCCAGAAGAGCCTGGTTTACTGACTCTAGTTTAGGCGGCAACTACCCTGACACAGGGGGTTCCTGAAGAGGGGGAAGTGAACGACCACTCGCATGGTGGTTTGTTTCAGGAAGGCCCCTCGAAATGGGCGTGCCGTACTCCTGTGGTTACGAACCGGCGTGCTGGATTTCATGAGCACTGAATGAGCCCATTTTGTCTCATTCAACCCCGATGAAATCGGGCAGGAGCTTGATGCTGGATCGGTAGAACCTCTTTGGGTCCACTCCCAGAGGACATGGTATTAATCACGAAATATGCCGGGGACAGATCCCCTGGTTCAGGGATCCGTCCCCGGTTCATTGATTCGCTATCCCGAATCAATAGGTGTTGAGATAGATCAGAATGTCCGAAACGTAGAGGCCGGCCATGCCGGAGAAGTAGAAGAGGTTGGGCAGCATCAGGACGTTCTGCAGGTCCACGAAGGAGTCCGGATACTTGGCACCGGGAGCTGGTCTGAAGAGGTTCGGGAGCCAGCCACCCCGGGTGCCCACGCCGTAGAACAGGTCGCCGCGGGTCGTGTTCGTCTTGCCGTCGGTATAGAACATGGGATCCACGAAGAAGTAGAGCTCCTCCTTACCCGGGAAGCCCGGGCCGGTGAACCGGCCCACGGACATCTGGACCGAGCCGCCCCAGAGCACGTTGAACGGATTGATGGAGATGGTGTGGGAGTTGCACACGCTCGAGGCCCGGGTCAGGTGGTTGATGAACTGGGTCTGCGGGGTGGGGGGCGCACCGCAGGGGCACTTACGCTTCAGGAGCTGGATGGCGCCGTAGCGGACGTCCTGCTCGCTCTCGCAGAACGGAAGCAGCGGCAGCCGGTGCATGCGGAATGCCTCGGAGCGGACGATTCCCTGGATGCCGGGCAGGGCCGGAGTCGGCGTGAAGGTGTAGGGGGCCACCACCGTGTACGACCAGTTCGGATGGCCGCCGATGGGGTACTTGGAGAGCGGGTGGTGGGTGAAGATGTCGCACATGTGGTTCACGCCGAAGGCGAAGGACCACTCGTTGGTGGTGCAGTTCACTGCGTAGTCGATGTAGCCGAAGTAGTGAACCGGCTGGGAGTATTTCTTGTTGTAGACGCAAGGCGGAATCAGCCAGTCCATGGACGGGTTGTGGACGGGATACTTGGCCATCAGCTGCTTCGAGGGGTGGACCTCGGCGTTGATGAGGAAGCGCCACACCTGGTACCGGGCACCGGCAGGCGTCGTGGTGTCCGTTTCCATCCAGGTGCGGGTATAGAAGAGCAGCCACAGTGCGGACGGGTCCCAGAGCTGCAGCCCTCCGCCGGTCCGGAGATCCACGCCTGTCATGGTGTAGATGCCGCAGGCCACGGGTGTGGGCGCGGGGATGGACAGCATGCATCCCTCCGGATGGTAGAGGGTGCAGTCCTTCCAGGGGATCCACCGGCACCTGTCCTTCACCGGCGGGAAGGGGGGCAGCTTGGCCTTGACGGTCTGCCAGCAGACCCCGGTGTAGAGGCCGTCATCGCCGATACACTGGGTATCCGCGGCAGGGGCCAGGGGAAAGAAGGCGAAGAGAAGAACGAGAATGAGACCTTTTTGCAGCACGGACATGATGGTACCTCCTTGAAATAGGGTGTGTTTCTTCCTCGATTCCAGACGTCTGTGGTTCGTTTCTCTCAGGAGGGGGAATGGATCGGGCGGGGGATTCATACTCCGGATTTTTCCGGATTCAGAAAAAAATCGGGCGTGTCTGCTAGAAGGAGGGGGAGATCGGTCAGGAGGTCTTCCACCGGGACGCGGGCGGCTCCGGGGATTTATCCCTGCCCCAGTCGTATTTCATGATCTTCTTGCCGCTCCTGTCGCACAGGGTGACGGCCGCGTCCAGGCGCTTCAGGAAGGGGGAGATCTCGGCGTCCTCGTGGTAGAGCTCCTGCAGCAAGGCGTCGGCCTCCAGCTGCATGCCGGGGTCGGCGGCTACCGAGAGCTCCAGTGCGTTGCACAGTTCACCCCGGGCGTCACGCCACGCGATGAGTGCGCCCCGGGCCTCCCGGAGACGCACGCTGAAGTCGTCGGGATCCACGGCGGAGATCTGCACGTCGCAGCCGTATCCCCTGGTAAACAGGCCGATCTTCTTCTCGTATTCCCGGACCCGCACGGAACCGTTGAAGCTCCGCGACTCTTCCCCGGTCTTTTTTCGGATCAGACGTTCGAGAAGTCCCATGAGACGGCTTCCTCCGGATCCGGATTCGGAATCGACGCGGGCTCCGGATACACCCGCCCGGACACAATTCGCCGATGTGCGTAGTGAATGTATCGGATCCGCATCCGGGGGGGATGGAAGACGCGAAGTAACGTGATAGGATCTTTGAAGTTACGACCGGGTCTTTCAGGAACACCGGGCGAGAGATTCCCCAGGCGCGGGGTCCGGATTTCCGATTCCTGGATGCGCACTCTGTTTTGACTTTCCCGGCCGCCCTGGCATAATCCGCATCTTGATCCCACGACCCTTCCGAGGAAGGAAATCCATGTTCATCACCGTCGCGTCCTTTCTGTTCTTCACCGGCATGGTTGCAGTCTGCACCGTCGTGATGACCCGCAGGCACGACCACAGGAGTTCCACCGGCTACTTTCTCGCGGGCCGGAACCTGACCTTTCCGTTCATTGCCGGCTCGCTGCTGCTGACCAATCTCTCCACGGAGCAGATGGTCGGACTGAACGGAGCCGCGTTCAAGGACGGCTTCTGCGTCATGGTCTGGGAAGTCGTGGCCGTTCTCGCCCTGGTGCTCATGGCCGTTTTTTTCCTCCCGAAGTTCCTCAGGAGCGGCATCGCTACGGTGCCCCAGTTCCTGGAGAAACGATTTGACGCCGGCACGCAGGTGATTTCGAACCTGATCTTCCTCATCGCCTACGCGGTGATCCTGCTTCCGATCATCCTCTACACCGGAGCGCGGGGACTCGGCTGGATGCTGGACATGCAGGGCCTGACCGGCATCCAGAATGAAACCACGATCCTCTGGCTGACGGTGTGGTTCGTGGGCCTCATCGGAGCGACCTACGCGATCCTCGGCGGCCTCCGGACGGTGGCCGTCTCTGACACCTTGAACGGTATCGGCCTGCTCGTGGGCGGCTTCTTGATCACCTGGTTCGGTCTCCAGGCCATCAGCGGGCAGCTGGGGGACGGAAAGGGGATCTTCGAGGGGATGCGTATCCTCAGGGAGCAGCAGGGGGGCAAGTTCAACTCCATCGGCGGCCCGGACACCTCGGTTCCGTTCCACACCATCTTCACGGGAATCCTGCTGCTGAACCTCTTTTACTGGTGCACGAACCAGCAGATCATCCAGCGTACCTTCGGTGCACGAAACCTGTCGGAAGGACAGAAAGGGGTGCTGCTCACCGGCTTCTTCAAGCTCCTGGGGCCGATCTACCTCGTCATTCCCGGCATCATGGCGCTGGTGCTGTTTTCGCAGAATCCCGACGTGAAGCCGGACACGGCCTACGGGATGCTGGTCAGGAAAGTACTTCCCGCCCCGCTGACGGGCTTCTTTGCGGCCGTGATGGCCGGCGCGATCCTCAGCTCCTTCAACTCGGCGCTGAACAGCACCACCACGCTGTTCAGCCTCGGCATCTACCGCAAGTTCCTCAATCCAAAGGCCACCGAAAAACAGGTGGTGAAATCCGGCAAGGTCTTCGGCTGGATCATGGCCGCCGTATCGATGTCCATCGCGCCTCTTCTGGCCGGGCAGGAGAGTATCTTCGCCTACCTCCAGAAGATGAACGGGATCTATTTCATTCCGATCTTCGCGGTGGTTCTCGTGGGTATCCTAGCCCGGCGGGTTCCGGCCGTGGCCGCGAAGACGGCGCTGCTGGTCGGCTTGATCTCGATCTGCTTCGGTTACTTCGTGCCGCTGGGGACTGCGGGCAACGGCGATTTCATCTACCTGACCAGCTACATCCACGAGTTTCATTTCCTCGGAATCGCGTTTGCGTTACTGGTGCTGATCATGCTGGGCATGGGTGCGGTCAGACCGCGGGCCGAGGCGTGGGTGCACGAGCATTCCGGAGACGTGGAGCTGACACCCTGGAGGTGGGCGCCTCATGCAGCAGTCGGACTCGTGGTGCTGGTACTGTTGATCTACATCGTGTTCGCGGACTTCAGCGTGTTGACAAGATAGGCTGCCTGCGGATCCACGGGCCCACGGCCTTTGATCTTCCTGAATCGGGACATTTTGGCTCCGTCGGAGATCCCACAGCCCCGAGATGTCTCGATTCAGGACAAGAAATGGCCGTGGGGAGGCGGAGTCAGAGGATCAGGATCTTCGAGTCCGGGATGACCGCGATCCCCAGCGGTGCCGCTGGATCCAGCACCACCGCCCCGATCCAGATCGGTATTCCGCCCAAGGAGTTGCCGAACATGGTCACGTCCAGGCGGGCCTTGGCAGCGCCGTTCACCAGGCTGCCGACGTGGCCCGTGAGTACGCCGGGCAGGAGGCTGTAGAGCGTGGCGACGGTGAGGACGTCGGGCACCAGCGGAATCCGCCGTCCGTCCTGGAGCGGGACCGCCGGCCGGACTCCGCTCAGGCCGAGAGCGATGATGAAGGACTTGCTGCCCTGACCGGAGCAGTTCAGGTGGATGTCCCACAGACCCTGGCCGACCTGGACGCTCTGGAGGTTCCGCTCGAACACCGGCAGGACGTGGTAGATGTTACCGAAGCCCGGATTGTTGATGGACGTCACGCGGGTCGGCGTGGAGGAGAGAATGTCCACGCGCCAGATGCCGTCCGAGCCCGGGGTCTGTGGATCGTCCCAGGCACCGGTGTGGAACTGCGGGCTTGGGGCACTGGCACGATCCATACACGGGCCCCAGCCGGCCCGGAGAAGGGGGTGGTTGAGATACACAGTGGCCTGGCTCGTCCCGGCCCGGAGCACCAAGACCGACTGGCCGGTGGAGAGGCTGCTGCCGCAGCAGGTGCCCGAATAGATGTCGCTCGTGAGGATGTGCTTCTGCGTTCCGAAGGAGAAGTTGAATCCGGTGCCGAGGGTGGAGTAGGCCAGGCCGTCCCGGCGCAGGAGGTAGAGGGGCTGGCCCAGGACGGGATCGGCGTCGGCGACGATCAGATCGCCGCTGTCAATGTCCACGGTCAGGTCGCCGACGTTTGCGAAGGGCGCCAGGGTGGATGCCGCAGCCTTGACGGTGGACAGGTTCAAGCCGGCGTCGATTTTGAAGACGCCGACCAGGGGCTGCGTGGAGGTGAAGAAAAGATCCCCGTTGTGGTCGTACTCCATGGACAGGACCGACGAGATGTCGTTCAGGGAGGGGTGGGTGACGTGGGTGCCCAACACGGTAAGGGCCTGGGGATCGACGCGCAGGATGGAGGAGTTGACGAAATCGTGAACCAGGACGGTGCGGTTGTCCCAGTTCATGGTAGCCGCCGATACGATACCCGGGAAAAAGACGCTCGAGACCTTGCCGAGGGTATCCACGTGATACAGGTGGGCCAGGCCCGTGGCGAAGAACTCCGGGAAATGTGGCTGGGCGCCGCCGGCCCCCGGGAGGACTCCCAGGAGAGTCGCGATCAGAATCGATGTAAGAACAGCGGTACGCATCCTCAACTCCTTCGACTATTGTCTATTGTCCCTCGCCGAGAGCTTGGCCCGGTGGAACCTGGAATACCGGATACAGGTCGGAGGCATCTCCAGTTCAGATCCTGTTCAGATGGATCAAATACCATGATACAGGATGGATTCCCCCGGGACAAAGGGCTGCCGCCGCGGATCGGCGATTTCGATTTCTGTTCCCGGAACGACCCTTTTTCCCGGATCCGGACAACACAACTCAGCCACCGTCGAAAATTGACCTTTTTTCCGGGCCCCGCCTTGGTCTACCCTTTTCGCCATGTGCAAGGTCATCGTCATCGGGGCCCGCCGGCGCCGGCAGGGCATCGGAGAGTTCATCGCCCGGGCATTCGCCCTGGCCGGGGTGGAGGTGTGCGGGGTGGTGGGCACGCAAGAGGACAGCGTTCGCCTGGCACGAGAATCTCTATATGAGAAGTACGGGATCCGGTGTGCAGGCTACCTGTCCCTGAAGGAAGCCCTGGACCGGGAAAAGCCCGACATGGTAGCCGTCTGCTCACCCATCGCTTCCCATCTCGAGTACCTGGAGGCGGCCGCCGCGGCCGGGGTACACTGCCTCTGCGAGAAGCCGCTCTGGTGGGGCGAGGCGACGGACCGGACGGAGGTGACAGCCGGCATCGTGGACGCCTTTGCCGAGCGCGGGCGCCATCTCGGGCTGATGACACAGTGGCCGCATACCCTCGAGGCCTTCTTCAAGATTTATCCGGCCCTGAAGGGAAAGGCCGTGCGGCGATTCGAGATGTTGTTGAGTCCCATCACGATCGGTACTACCATGGTACTCGATTCCGCCTCTCACCCCCTGAGCCTCCTCGAGGCACTCACGGGGCCCGGGGAGGTGGAGTCTCCGGAGGCCGTGTTCGTGGACGGAGATCCGGGAAAGCTGCGCATGGAGTTCACCTACACCCACGCCGGCGGTGCGGTGGAGGCCACGTGCCGACTCATCACGACTGCGGAGCCGCCCCGACCGGCCGGATACGCCGTGAACGGTTTCGGGGTGGAGAGACGCATCGAGATCCCGTCCTACGAGATGACCTTCGAATCGGCCGGCTGCATCGTGAAGGTCGAGGACCCGGTGGAAGTCCGGGTCCGGGACTTTCTGGAGATGGTCCGGGCCGGCGCGGCTCCGGATCGGGAGAGCCTGATCCGGAGCATGCGCGCCCTGGAGGCGCTGATGGCAGCAGCCGCTACACTTGACTGAAAAAGGACGCGTCCATGCAGAACAAGGAGCACCCATCCGTGGAGGATCGTGAAGCCTCTCCGGTTGAGGTCGAACAGGAACACGAGAAACAGGTCGAGCTGAGCAAGATTCACGATTTCGCCTCCAAGCTCGTCCAGCCCGAGATCCTGGTGAGGCTCAAGGAATACGTGCGGTGGCAGGCGGACCTCCGAAGCGGTTTCGACGACGCCACGCCGCCCGGTGAGAAGCTCAAAGTTCCGGACTACGCGCCGGTGTCCATCAACCTGGACCTCACCACGGCGTGCAACTATGCCTGCGACCACTGCGTGGACAAGAACATTCTCAACAAGCCCATCCGGTTCGATCACGAGAAGCTCCTCGCCTCCCTGAAGTGCATGGCCGACCGGGGACTCAGGTCGGTCATCGTCATCGGGGGCGGTGAGCCCACCACCTACAAGTACTTCCCGGATACCATCCGTTACATGAAGGATCTGGGCCTGCAGGTGGCCATCGTCTCCAACGGCTCCGGCATGCAGAAGATCGCCGACGTGGCGGGGTATTTCGATGGAGGCGACTGGGTGCGCCTCTCTCTGGACTCGGGCACCAACGAGACCTTTCAGGCCATGCACAAGCCCCGCATTCGCATCACCCTGGAAGAGATCTGCCGGCAGGTCCCCGGCATCAAGGCCGTGAACGACACCTTTCCCATCGGCTTCTCCTTCGTCATCACCTGGAAGGGCGCCTTCATCCACGACAGCCACATCGTGGAGAACCTGGAGGAGATCGTCCAGGCCTCGGACCTGGCACAGAGGAACCGTTTCGACTACATCGCGCTGAAGCCGTTCCTCACTCGCGCCGAGGCGAACAACGCCGAGATCGTGGACCTGCGCGACTCCGACGCCCACTTCGACGGCGTCATCGCTCGCATCCGCCGGCAGGTGGACCTGGCCAAGAAACTGGAGACGCCGGACTTTCGGGTCTACGAGACCACCAACCTGAAGGTGCTGGAGAACCGTAGCTACCGGAACTACACCCGGCAGCCCCGGTATTGCCACATGCAGTTCTTCCGCCAGGTGCTGAGCCCGCTGGGTATGTACAACTGCCCGGCCTACCGGAACCAACCCCACGGCAAGCTGGGCGAGCGGGACGCGTACGCCGGCCGGGAAGCGTACGAGAACACCCGGAAGAGCACGGGCTCGCTCATCAGGGATTTCGTCGCCACCGGTGAGTGCCGTGAAGTCACCTGCCTCTACAACCACGTCAACTGGTGGATCGAGGACCTCATCCATCATCCCGGGAAGCTGGAGGACATCGAGGCCGCCCGGCAGCCTGTGGACGATTACTTCCTGTAGGGTTTCTCCCTCAGGGCTCGCAGCATGTCCGTGGTGGAGTGGTCCTTGGGGTCGCCCACCAGTTCCACGCGACCGCCGTAGGCTTCCACCACGGGGCGCTCCGGGATCTGGTCGAGGGTGTAATCCGTGCCCTTGGTATGGATGTCCGGCTTGAACATCTTGAGGAGCGATTCGGGGGTGGACTCCCGGAGGGGCACCACGTAGTCCACCATCTCGAAGGCGGCCAGCAGCTCGTACCGCTCGTGGTCCGGATTCACCGGCTTGCGGTCGGGCTTGATCCGGGCCAGGGACTCGTCGGAATTGACGGCGACGATGAGGACGTCGCCCAGCGCCCTGGCACCCTGGAGATAGCGCACGTGGCCGACGTGGAGCAGTTCGAAGCACCCGTTGGCGAACACGATGGTGGCACCGCGGGCCTTCAGTTCTTCGATATGGGGCACCAGGGTCTCGGGATCGAGGAAGATCTTGTTGGTGCTCACGTGCTGTCTCCTTCTCCGGGACTCGAGAACGGCCCGTGCGCCATGATACCCGGGCATGCGCGGAGGGGCAAACCAGAGCCCTTCACGGCGTGTTGAATCCGATCACTGCCTCCCCCTCGTTCCCGGCGAGGTCCCGGGTCACAGCCTTGAACTTCAGCTTCAGGGTCCCGATGGGGATCGGGGACTTCAGGAGGAAACGGGCTCCCTTGCCGTCCGGGGTGGGGGTAAGGGTGAAGAGGCCAGCGGAGGGGACCAGAATGTGGGTGATATCCACATATCCGCTACCCACGTCGACGTGGAGGTTGAGTCCCGTCACGTCCAGTCCGCCGTCGGGATCGGTGAAATCCACTGCGAATCCGGCTGGCAGTGGGCTGCCCGTTCCGGGCAGGAAGCCTGGGTTGGGCACGCGGCTCGGGCCGCCCTCGATGACCAGGTTGTCGAACCGGGTCTTTCCCGCCGCCGCCAGGAGGGACAGGGCGCCACCGGCCAGGGGCGTGCCGGGGTCCATGACGTCCAGGATCTTCTTGCCGTCCACCCGGACCCGGATCCGGTTCCCCTCCGCGGCGACGCTGACCCGGATGGACGCCGGATTCACGGCTGTCTTCCCCGAACCGAGGAGGATCGGCGATCCCTTGCCTGGAACCCGCTCCAGGGTCACGTTCCCTCCGCGGGTCACCCAGAGCGAATAGCCCTCGGCCCACATGTCCTGGACGTCCGGCAGGCGGAACCGAAATCCGGCATGAGTGCATTCGGTGAGATCCACCTCCATGGCGAAGGCGAAATCGTCCAGCACCCTGTTCCACCAGGCGTGGCGGGACTCCTTGACCGGAACCACGGCCTCGTACACGCGGTCGGTGGAGCTGCCTTTCCTGAGCACCACCTTCCAGGCGCCGGGATCGGCCGCGGTCCATGCGCCGGTGGTGCCGGAATCGAAGGTGGCGGTCCGCACCGGACCGGTCCGCAAGTTGTCGAAAGCGACGGCGGCCTTGCGGGTTACGAGGAGGAGGTTGCGGCCCTGGATGGGCGTGATGTCGGCTGCGTCGAAGATCTTCCGGCCGCCCACGTAGACGCGGATCCGGCCGTTCTGGATCCGCAGTCGGTACCGGTCCGCGGCGTTCTTGGGCAGCAGCGTGGACTGGACAGGTAGGCTGCCGCCCACCTGGTCCAGGTGGATCGAGTCTTTTCCTACGGCGAGGCGGTAGGCGGGTCCGGCGGGCGTGGTACCGCCAAGATGGAGCCCCAGGCGGGCGTCCTTGCCCGGGGTCTTCAGGAAGGTGGCCTCGAAGGCGATGTCCACGTCCCCCGTGTCGGTGACCATGCGCGCCCAGGCCGGATCGGCCAGGTCGTCGGTCTGGCGGATCTGGCCCGAGTTCACCTGCCAGGTTCCGGCCAGGTCCAGCTCGATGCCGGAGGCGAGGCCGTTCTCCATGTCATGGCGCGTTTCCAGAGAGCCCAGGTTCTTCATGGCCGCGATGGCCGAAAAGAGCCAGTGCATGGAGCTTTCACCGGCACCGGCGGTGGATTCGGGCTGGGTGCCCTCCGGCCCCACGTCGGCGTCGGGGATGGGCCCGGTGGGGGGTACGAACTGCTGGCGGGAGGAGAAGACGTTGCCGTACGCGCCCATGCTTCGTAGCGCCTTCAGGTCCTTCAGGTACCGGGTGACCGCCGACGGAGTGAAGTGGCCGTAGGTATATTCCCGGGAGCGCGGATCGATCTGGGGGTATCGTTCGGAACCGAGCTGCAGGTCGAACTCGTTGTTCACGTGGGGTCTGGACCCGGGATCGAGGGGGCGAGTGCCCACCTTGTAGCTGGCCGGATTGTTGGGATCGCTGACCTGGTTGTGGGCGAGGATGATGCCGGATTCGATGCGGGCCGGGCCGAAGGGAGAGGAGAGCCAGCCCTCGGGAGAGGCCAGGCCGCCAGGCGGGCTCACTCCGGCCATCACGTCCGGATTCTCGGAATAGACCGCCTGGAGGATGCGCAGGGCGCCCTCCAGGGTGGAGAACAGGGGGCGCTTCACCCCCTTCTTTCCGGGGATCTCGTAGGCGTTGTTGTCGAACTCGTTGACCACGTCCAGGACGTAGTTCTTATGCCCGGTGCTCTTGAGCCACCGGGTCGCCGCGCGGGTGATGTCCAGGGCCTTCGAGTCGTCGGGTACGTTTTCGTCCCGGATGAAGTACCAGTACTGGATCATGAGCACCATGCCACGCCTGTCGGTTTCGGTCAGGAGCCGGCGGAGGTTGCCCCACACCACGCTGTTCAGGTCGAGAGTGCCGTTCGCGTGGTAGACCCGGGGATAGAGGTGGTTCTTGTTCGTCTGCATGTTTCCACCCTGGAGGCCCACCACCAGGGTGTTGACGCCGTAGCGGAGATAGTCGTCCAGGTTGGCGATGACGGCGTCGGTGAACCGACTGTCGAACATGCCGTTGGCCATGCGGGTGACCCACATGTCGAAGGGGCGACTTCGGCTGCTCGAAAGGTCCTCGAGAAAGAACCGGTCGCGGACGTTGTAGATGCGGTGGCGGATCGGAGCCTGCCCATCCGCGGTGCTCCAGAGGAGCCATGCAATGACAGGGAACAGGATCGAGCGGCGTTTGAAGTCCGTCATATTAATCAATGTCACCGTTCAATATCCATTCTGGAATCCGCTGTCATCGGTTGATCACATACTCCGCAGTGGCCGCCTTGCCCCGGCGATCCACGGCTCTGGCGCGGAAGGTGCCGGACACGGAACCGAGGTCGATGGCGCGGTTGAGCGTGAGCCGGATCCCCTTTCCGTCGTCGGACTCCTCGAGTCTGAAAATACCCAGAGTGGGTATCAGAAAGAACGTGACGTCTACCACGACCTTGTTGCCGAGGTCAAGGAGTAGCTGAAATTCAATGAGGTCTATGAGGCCGTCGGGGTCCGTGAACTCGACGGCGAATCCCGCGGGCAGCGGGGGTCCGGTTCCGGAGATGAACCGCGGCGTCGGGAAACGATTGGGTGTCACCGTGAGATGAAGATCATCGAACCGGACCTTTCCCGACGTGGCCACCAGGCCGATCCCGCCCGGCTCGAGGGCGTCCTCGGAAGTGTCCATCCCGTCCAGGACCGGCTTGCCGTCCACCTCGACCACGATGCGGCCTCCTTCGGCGAGAATCCGTACGGAGATGGCCGAGGGATCCAGCTTCACGGACGAAGCGGCGATGGGAGTGGGGGGACCCGAGGCCTTTCGCCGCACGAGGGTCACCGCGCCACTCTTCTCGAGAGTCAGGCTATAGTCCGGACCGGATTCGCTCTTCACGGATGCGGCGCGGAACCGGACACCCAGGGACTGCGCATTGCGCAGGTCGGCGGTGAAGGACAGATCGAAGTCCTTCACCAGGCGGTCCAGGACGCCGTGCCGGCTCTCCTGAGCCGGCGCCGTGCCTTCCCATACCTTGTTGCCGGGACTGCCTGCGCCGGCCACGACCTTCCACGCGGTGGGTTCCACCCCCTCCCAGTCCCCCGTGGTCCCATCATCGAAGTCGATGATCCGGATGGGACTGATCCGGAGGTTATCGAAGGAGGCGGCCGCGTTTTGCGTGAGGAGCAGCAGGTTTCGATCCGCCACCGGCGTGGGATCGGCCACGTCCAGGGCGGGGTAGCCATCCACCCACACCTGCACGCGTCCTCCACACAGGCGAAGGACGTAGTGGTTTCTCGGCATCTTTCCGATCAACCTGGACGTCATGGGGAGGGTGCCGCCCACCTGATCGAGAAGGATCCGGTCCTCCGCTACCTGAAGGCGGTAGGCCGGTCCCGCGGGCGTGGCCGCCCCGACCTGGATTCCGAGGCGGCCCGAGGGGCCGGGAGGGGAGGAGAAGGCGGCCTCGAAGGAGATCTCCACGTCGCCCTCCTCCATGGCCATGCGGGCCCAGGCCGGACTGGTACGGGTGTCGGTCTGGCACAGCTTGCCTCCGGTCCGGACCCAGACGCCCTCGAGATCCGTCTCGACGCCCGGAGACCCGGTATTGAAGTCGTGGGTCGTGGAGAGGGGATCCCGCCGCGTCACACGGGAGATCTCTCGAAACAACCAGTGCATGGAGGGTTCGCCCCCGCCGGGAGACGATTCCGGCTGGGTGCCCACGGGGCCGACCGCGGCCACGGGCAGGAGCGCCTCCCGGGCCACGTATTGCTGGTGATGCGAGAAGACATTGGTGTATCCGCCCAGCTGGATGACCTTCTTCATGTCGGCGATGTAGCTCTGGATCGTGGCCTGATCCCAGTGGCCGTAGGTGAGAAGATTTGTGCGGGGATTCACCTGGGGGACCTTCTCGTAGCGGAGCTGCAAGTAGAACTCGGTATTGACGTAGGGCTTGGACCGCGGATCCCTGGGTACGGAGCCCAGCTTGTAGCTGTGAGGGTTCATGGGGTCGGCCACCTGGTTGTGGCCGAGAATGACCCGGGCCTCGACCCAGCGCTTGCCTTTGGGCAAATTGTCCAGCCAGCCTTCGGGGCACAGGAGGGCACCGGTGGGGCTGATTCCCGCAATGACACCGGCATCGACTTCGAACACGATTTCGAGCAAGGTGAGGGCACCCTCCAGAGTGGAGAACAGAGGGCGTTTGACTCCCTTTTTGCCCGGGACTTCAAAGGCGTTGTTGTCGAACTCGTTGACCACGTCCAGGAAATAGTTGCGCCGCCCCGTGTTCTTCAGCCACCCGGTGACCTTGCGGGTGATCTCCATGGCCATCAAGTCGTCGGGCACGTTCTCGTCCCGCCGGTGGTACCAGAACTGGATGAGCAACACCATGCCGCGCCGATCGCACTCTTCCAGGAGCCGCTTAAGGTTGTTCCAGACCACGGATTCGAGGTTCAGGGTCCCATCGGCTTTGTAGACCCGGGGATAGCAATGCCGTTAAGCTCCAGGAGGCTGCGGACTGAAGCGCGTCCTGCTCGTTTT
>CAZAKZ010000101.1:0-21235 GCA_964485695.1 uncultured Planctomycetota bacterium
AGTCCTGGCCGGGGAGCCAACTACATCTTTGCCCGGTGGTCCAACGGCAGGATGTCTGGCTTTGAACCAGAAGACCCAGGTTCGAATCCTGGCCGGGCAATTCGGTCTTCTTCAGATCCGGAATGAGCAGCCGGGGCGCGTCGTGCTAAACAGCTTCGATGCAGCTCGGGGGCTTGTGAGCGATGTTGTAGGTCACGCTCACTACCCCGGGCACTTCGGTTGTGATCCGGTCACCCAGGCGGGTCAGAGTCTCGAAGGAGATGTTCGTCGGCGCCCCCTTCACGGCGTCGGTGCTCTCCCAGCATCGCACTTCGATCTGCTGGCCGAAATCCCGCCGGCCGTCGCGGATGCCGGTCACCTGGTCCTCGTGGAGGATGGCCAGGTACTGGAAGGCGTTCGAGTCGGCCAGTTCTTCCTCGACGATCCCCGTCGCCTGGCGTACCGTCTCGATGCGCTCGGGAGTGACCTCGCCGATGACCCTTGCCGCCAGGGCCGGCCCCGGGAAGGGCGGCCGCTCGCTGAGAGCCGCCGGCAGGTCCAGGGCCCGGGCGACTGCTCGCACCGCCGGCTTGCGTAGCGGGAGGATCGGCTCCACGACCCGGTATCCGAAAGCCGCTTCGGGGTCGATGCCGATCTGCTCGAAGACGTTGTGCTGGCGCTTCACCCCCGCTGCCGTCTCCTCCACGTCCGTGAAGTTGGTGCCCTGGAGAAGCACCCGGGCCCCGCATTCCTTGACCAGCCGGCCGAAGACATCGCGGTAAAAGACCTGGGTGATGCCCTTTTCCCGCTTTTCTTCGGGATCGGTAAGGCCCCGGAGCGCGGCAAAGAAATGCTCCTGAGCATTCACGACGTCGACCTTGACGCCGAGGTCCGCGAACCAGGCCGCGATCTGCTCGGGTTCTCCGGCGCGCATCAGGCCGTTGTCGATGAAAAAGGTATGTAGCCGGTCGCCCAGCGCCCGGTGGCCAAGCACCGTCACCACGGCCGAATCCACCCCGCCCGAGAGGGCGCTGATGGCCTTCTCCTCACCGACGGCCTGCTGGATGGCTGTGATCTGCTCCTGGATGAACTGCCCGGCGTCGAGGTTTTCGAGTGTGATTTCACGAATGTCCATGTCGCCCTCCCTTGCGATCAGAGTATGCCGGAGTCTTGCCCCCCCACAGCGCCCTTGTGCGGTGAGAGGCCCCCCGGGATGAGAACCGGTCCCTTTGACTGGCGATGTGACGGTCTTTCTACCACACCCGGCGCTGGCGTGGAAGCGGAGTAAATCAACCAGCGGAGTAAATCAACCTGGGTGAGGATGTAGGGGAGTGAGGTGGTTGGGCGGTTGTGTTGATGTTAGGGATAGTAAATCAACCTGGGTGAGGGGCAGTGTGAAGAAATCGAACTGGGTGGGGAAGTTAGGGAGAGGAGCGGAATGAAGAAATCAACCCGAATGAAGAAATCAACCCGGGTGAGGATGTTAGGGGTGAGGATGTTGGGGTGTTTGAAGAGAAGATTGGTGGGCGATGACGGACTTGAACCGCCGACTTCCTGCTTGTAAGGCAGGCGCTCTAGCCAGCTGAGCTAATCGCCCACGTGGGGTGAGATTAATTCTGGGAGGAAGGGATGTAACCCATTCTCCCACAACCGGTTCTCGGGGAATCCTCGAGGGTCGAGTTCCGAGGGGGTCCGGGTCGAAAAGTTATACCAGAGCCGGATTGCCAATGCACGGGAATGCTGAATTCGGTCCCTGCGGGCCGGACTTTACACGATATTGGAGTGGTGCTATTGTTCCACCTCCGGTGACTGGGGGTTTGCATCGTCGATGCAATTCTATTGGGATCAATGGGTTAAACTCGCCCTGGAGTAATTTGGATGAGAATCGCTGTATTTGGAACAGGGTATGTCGGCCTCGTGGTCGGGACCTGCTTTGCCGAGAGTGGGAACCAGGTGACCTGCGTGGACGTGGTCGAGGAGAAGATCGAGGCCCTGAGGCAGGGCATCATTCCGATCTATGAGCCCGGCCTCGAGGAGCTGGTGAAGCGGAACGTGGCCGAGGATCGCCTCACCTTCACCACCGACAAGGACCAGGCCGTCCAGGATACCCTCATCATTTTCCTGGCGGTGGGAACGCCCGAGGACAAGGACGGCTCGGCCGACCTGCAGTACGTGCTGGCGGCGGCTGCGGATATTGCCCGAGCCATGAACGGCTACAAGATCATCGTTACCAAGAGCACCGTGCCGGTGGGGACGGCCGAGAAGATCCGGAAGACGATCAAGGGGCTCACGGATCACGAGTTCGACATGGCGTCCAATCCCGAGTTCCTGAAGGAGGGCGCGGCGCTGGACGATTTCCTGAAACCGGATCGCGTCGTGGTCGGAACCGACGACGTGCGCGTGGCTGAAATCATGAAGGAGCTCTACCAGCCGTTCGTGCGCACGGGCCGGCCCATCCTCTGCATGGATATTCCGAGCGCCGAGCTGACCAAGTACGCATCCAATGCCATGCTGGCCACGCGTATCAGCTTCATGAACGAGATCGCTAACCTCTGCGAGCGGATCGGGGCGGATGTGAACCGGGTGCGCGAGGGAATGGGATCGGATTCCAGAATAGGCTTCCCTTTCCTCTTTCCCGGCATCGGGTACGGCGGGTCCTGCTTCCCCAAGGACGTCAAGGCCATCATCCGGAGCGGCAAGGAGCTCGGCTGCGATCTGCAGGTGCTGGATGCTGTTGAAAAGGTAAACGCGGTCCAGAAGAGGATCATGGGCGAGAAAGTGATCAGCCACTTCGGAGGGAATGTCCGGGGCAAGACATTCGCAGTCTGGGGCCTCAGTTTCAAGCCCAAGACCGATGACATGCGCGAGGCACCGTCTCTGGAGATCATCGACGTTCTTCTGGAGAAGGGCGCCTCTGTCAACGCCTTCGATCCGAAATCCATGCCCCTGGCCAGGAAGATCCTGGGCGACCGGGTCCGTTTCTTCGAGAAGAGCTACGACTCCCTGAACGATGCCCATGCCCTCATCGTCGCCACGGAATGGAACGAGTTCCGCCACCCGGATTTCGAAGAGATCAAGAAACGGATGAAGGATGCCGTGATCTTTGACGGCCGAAACATCTACAACGGCGATCGGGTGCGGAAGCTCGGCTTCGCCTACTACGGCATCGGTGTCAAGCAGGGCTGATTCGAGAACCCGGATCAGGGGGCTTGTGAGCTCAGGAGCCGACCGATCAGGGCCTTGATCTGATCATCCTTTTCCCGGATTCCCTGAAGACGAAGGGCTTCCCGTATGCCGGGGGCCTCGAGGTGGGCGCGGAGTCCGGCCATGGCATGTCGCCGGACATACTTGTCGGTCTCGTTCTTGAGCAGGTAGAGCAGCGTTTCTCTCGCCTCCGGCGTCTTGAAGGCTTTCAATCCCATGACGGCGAATCGCCGCACGGCCGGGGATTGCTGCCGGTCGAATACCTGGTCGATGAAGGTCTGAGCGATGCGGGGATCTTTGGTGCCTCTCCGGGCGAGGGCACGGAGGATCGACGCCCGCTCCAGATCCTCCGCGGACGCGGTGAAGAGCGTGATGAGGGTACTGGTGGCGTTCAGGTCGGGTGTTCTGCCCAGGGCATGGATGGCAAGGCGCCGCAGCTTCCAGCTCTCGGAAGTGTCTTCCGCCACCGATTTCAACCACTCGAGAACGTCCGTGTCTCGCAGGTCGCTCTTTTTCAGGTTCTTTACGACCAGGGCCTGGATCTTCTCGTCTCCGGAGGCCAGGGCCGTGCGTTTTCCCTCCAGGGTGGCCGGGAGCCGGCGCATGGCGGCGGCGCTCTTCTCTCTGATCCGATTCTGGAGATCGGCAATCAGTGTCTGGTCTTTGGAGTCGAGAACCGCCTGAAAGACGAAGGGCCGGAGGCGGCCGAGGCCGGTGGAAGCCTCGAACATCAGGTGCAGCACCCTGGCTGCGCTGTCGCGGTTCGCCGCGAGATGGTCCGCAAGGTCGAGGACGGCCTCCTTTGGAACCGTACCCATCGCGGCCAGGCGTTCCCGCATCTCGGCCAGGAGGCTGACCAGTTCCGGATCCAGGGGTGCTGGATTTTCAGGAACCGGCGGGATCTTTCCGGCCGGGTCGGCCTGAACGGAAGGAACCCTTGCTGCCGGGGTTTGGGTAGCAAGGGGATGAGGAGTCTGGTTGACGGTCGCAACCGGAAGGACCGGCTCCGGAGGAGAGCCTGGGTTCGCATCCGGCTCGGGCGAGGCAGGGCGGATCGGTTCCGCCAGCAGGGGTTCGCTCACGTCAGCCCCGCCTCCGAGGCCGATGGCAAGGAACCCGAACAGGGCGGAGACGGCAATCAGGATCAGCCAGCCTCGCACGGTTCTCGCTCCCGAAGATCAGGTAAGATTGATGTCTTTGCTAGTAGTTCTACCAAGGCTGTCCGTTGCGGTGACCGTCAGGGGGCCACTAGCGTTCTCGGGAATGTGGAACAGAGCGTCCAGCTTGAAGAGGGGGTTCCCCTCCTCGTCCGTGGTCTCCTCCTCCGTAGGACCGCCGGGTTCGTCGGAGTCGAACAGGACTGTTCCATAAACATCCTTGATGACGATACGGAGCCCCCCGCAATCGGAAGTGGCGCCGACGGCAATGTCGGTTCCTGCGGAAGCGCTGTCCGGCGCCGAGATCGTGGGATACCCGGTGAACAGGGCCGCGCACGTGAATCCGAGGGCGGTCAGAGCCAGCCCGACACACAGGGCCGTGGTGAATAACTTCTTGGTCTTTACGGACATGAATCCCTTCCCCTTCCAGAGAGACACTACGTACCGATTCCCATGCTGTTGCAGGAGCAGTCGTTCGCGCCGGAGTGAGGTGTTCTGGATCGTCTGCACTGTTCTGGATTTATCGGCCGGGTGCAGGGGTCGCATGAGCGAAAAAGGCTCGTGCCTTGCCCGGCAACGCGAGTGAAGGAAGGGGAGGTGCGGGCCTGAATCCTCTCAGCGGGAGGGGAGATCGGGCCGGGTGCAGAACGAGACAATGGAGTTATGAGGGGAGGGAAATGCTTGCGGCCCGGAAGTCGAATGGCTCCACGGACATGGGAAAGGAAAGGATTTCCGGGGCAAGGAAGAGGCCGGTAACGGCCCCGGGCCTACGACCTCGAGAGGATCAGGGGCAAGGGCCGGGGGAGGATCTTATCGAGATCGAGATCCTCGAAGGATTTTCGAATTATTTCGAGGCGCCGGTCGAGATCGCCCCCGGTGATCTCGGGTTGATACCCGGCCATGGAGCCCTGGTGGATGCGGGATAGGGTTCCGGCCGCGGCCTTGCGGACCTCCCGGGACGGGTCCCTGAGCTTGTCGATGAGCACCGGCACCAGGCACCGGTCCAGCACGGCCCGGGCGTCGAGGGCCGCGGCTTTGCGCGCGGCCGGGCTCGAGCTCCAGAGGCCCCACCGCACCCGGCGCACGCGGCCGATCCACCGGGCCTCGAAGGCTTCGAGGGAAGTCGTGCTTCCGGCGGCCGGGAACAGGGGGTGCTCGGTGGACCGGTCTCCGAGGCGGTGTACGCCCGGAAGCGCATATCCGTTGACGAACCGGGACACGCCCGCCCTGAAGGCTGCTGGAAGGGTGCGGGCCGGGTCGGCCAGAAGCTCTTGAAGTTCCTTGAAGCGTGTGGTTCCGGCGTATCGCGCCAGCGCCCGCCTCCGGGCCGGGGTGGCCTGCACCACCAGGGCGTTCAGGGCGTCAATGGCTGGGGTGCGGTCGTGGTCCACCAGGGCAAAGGCCAGGGCAAACCGGGTCCAGGGATCCTTCTCGCCCTGCCACCAGGCCCGGACCTCCCCCACAACACCGGCTGGGGCACCCTGGAGGAAGTGTTTAGCGATCTGCAGCCGGACAGCGGTGTTCGGGCTCTGTCTGAATTGGACGAGTACGGGAGCCGCGCCCTCCGGGCCGAGGGCCCGGTAGATCTCGGTCACGGCCTCCACGGCGTGGAGGCCGTCCCTTGCGATGAGGCGGGTGAAGACCGGGAGCATCTCCCGGGTCGCGCCCGCGCGCAGGGTTGCCCGGGCCAGGTCGAATGTCGTCTTATCTTTCACTCCCGGATCCCGCTCAACACGGGCCTTGAACCGGGCCAGGAGGTCGGGGATCGCGATCCCCGCGCTTCGACCGAAAGAGGCCAAGGTGTTTGCAGTAGCCTGTACGATTCTCGAATCCTTGTTGTTCAGCAATCTACGTAGAATGGGAATCGATGTAGTGAGGCCGTAAACTCGAAGTTGTCCAATGATATGGATGCTTTCATCAGCCAGTGCGGTTTCGAGGCGCTGGAGGAGGAACGCCAGGGCTTCCTCGGAGGAAAGCTGCTTTGTGATGAGGCCTGTGAGGGCGGTTTTCACATCGAGCCAGGTCAGCCGATCCAGGGCGGTCTTGAGTAATCCGATCTCGCCACGGGTCAGGTTCGCGCCGCGCCCGACAACGGAGTGCAGGGCCTTGGAGGCGGCCGAGACGATATCCTTGCGGCCGTCATCCAGGCGCTCGAGTAGCCAGCCATTGTCTTTCCCTGAGGCAACCAATCCGAAGAGCCGGACCAGGGCGGCCAGGGCCTGGACCGGAGCCACGGCCTCTGAATCCAGGGTCGCAAAGAAGTACCGGATGTCGGAGGCGGTCACCTTGTCCTCGAGCCGTGCCAGGCCGTTCACGGCCATGGCCCGGGTTCTGTCGGGGTTTTGCTGGTTGTAGAGAATGCGCTCCAGGTCATGCCGGGCCACAGCACACCGGCTGGACAGGGCGCGGACCGCCATGGTGCGCTCGTTTTCCCCGGCATTCTGGTCAAATGCAATGGCGCGGATCCGGTCCTGGATTCCCGTATCCAGGAGAGCCTTGGATTTCTTGTTTCGGGCGATCAGTTCCAGGGCGATGGTGCGGATTCTCGCGTCCGGGTCCTGGAGGGCCTTCAGGCAATACGCCTCCGCCTCGGGTCCCCGGATTGCGGCCAGCAGGCTCATGGCCTGGTACCGCACCTCGGCGTCCCGGTCGAGATCAACGAGGCACTCTCCAGCTTTCTTCAGGGCGTCGGGGTTGGCGAGGAGGATGGCGTCCTTCAGATTCCAGAGCGCTGCCAGCGTGGTCCGTTGCTCGTGATCCCGGGCCAGGGCCACGTGTTGGTCCGGGTCGATGGGATGAGACAGCCGGGCCAGGGAATCCGCGGCCTGGTGCTGGAGGGCCGGGTCCTTCTCGTCCTCCACGATCTGATGGAGCCGGGTCACGGCATCCTGGTGGCCGAGGACACCCAGACCCCGGATGGCCTGGTTCTTCACCTCCGCATTCTCGTCCTGCAGGAGCGAAAGCAGCTCCGGCACGGCCCCGGATGGACGGGTGCGTATGACGGCCTGAACCAGAGCGGCCCGGAACGCCGGCACACGCTTCGAGGCCCCGGGTTCCTCTTTCATGGCCCCGGCGACGATGGTCCGGTATCCGAGGCGGCCGGCGGTATGGATGGCGTGAACGGCTTCCAGGGCGGAGCCGGACGCCAGTGTCCGGGGCAGACTCGAGGAGAGCCGCATGCCCTTCTCGGGGATCCACCCGGTCCCGGCGTCTTTTCCTTTCCGGCCCAGGGTCTCGATGGAACGGCCCAGGGCTAATTTTTCCGTCTCCCCCAGGGCGTACGGAGGGGCGCCCGGAATCAAGGTCCGGGCCTCTCCGGCGTTCACCTGGAACTCCTCGCCGTTTCTCTTGATCCTGGCGGTGCCCCGGAGGGTCCAGACCACGAGCTCTCCCGAGGCGGAGCGAGGTGCTGCAGAACCTGCGAGGCAGTCGTCGGGCCGGTGGACACCCAGGAAGTACTCGCCTTCCCCGACTTCCACCGCAGCGAACGGGGTTTCCAGGACCCAGGGGCCCCGGTTCGAACTTCGCAACAGCACGATACCGGCTGCTACGCGGGACCCCACCGCGAGCTGTTCCACGAGACTGTCGCCGCCCACGTGCAGCATGGCCTCATCAGCCAGCTTCACGTGGGCGTGGTTGTGTGGAAACACGTAAACCGAATCACCGGTTGTGAGGTTGAAATTTCCGGTGACGGGGGTCCAGTCCGTGGATTCAGCGTTCTGCCAGACTACCGAGGGGCTCCAGTAATTCAGTTCGGGGGCAGCCTCGTGGAAGAGGTGGTCGAGTAGGAAGATCCTGCCCGCAACGGCCAGGATCAAAATAGCAGCGGCTGCCGCCAGAACACGGGGACGGAAGAGCAGGTGGAGCGCGCCGGGCTTCCGGAGCAGCGGCCGGGAGGACGTGATTGTCTCCGGAAGGCTGACAGCGGTGTCTTTCGGCGTGTCTTTCGGGGTCGCGGAGGGCTCCCCGGCCTTTTGGGCCAGGGGGGAGGAAGGAATTCTTTTCAGCTTCTCGAGAACTCGATCGGTGAAATCCGAGGAGATCCGGAACTGAGCCTCTTGGTTGTAGAAATTCACGTAAAGGTCGAGGGCATCGTCGTGCAGGCTCATGAATCGGTTGCAGGCCTCACAGTCCCGAAGGTGCTCGGAGAGGGTGGAGGCTTCCCCGGGAAGCAGCTTTCTCTCCGCGCGCTCGGTGATGAGCCGCTGGATGTCTTCGCAACCAATGTCCATGTTCGATGGTTTCATGAACGCTTACCCGGACTTCCGCAGAAGTCTTTCAAACCGGTCTACCAGCTCTTTCTTGGCCCGGTAGAGCCTCATCTTCACGTTGTATTCGGAGATGCCGAACATCTCGGCAATTTCGTTCCGGCCCATTTGCTCCAGATATCTTGCTGAAAGGACCGCTCGGTATTCGGGATTCAGCTCGTCCAGGGCCTGTTTCAGGCGGATGAGCTTTTCTTCCGTGTCCTCGTTTTCATGTTCCAGTAAATCGACACGGATCCTCGTCACCACCCCGATGCGCTTGATGGACTCTTCTTCCACCAGCCCCTGAACGGGCTTTTCCCGTCGTTTTCTCAGGTAGTCGATATGGATGTGATACGCTATCCCGAACAGCCAGCTTCTGAAGCTTCCACCCGGCTTGAAGTTCTCAAGCGACGAGAAGGCCCTCAGGAAGGCTTCCTGTGCGAGGTCCTCGATGACGAATTCATCGCTCGTAAGCTGATACAAGAAAGATATCAGAGGACGTTGATAACGCTCGACGAGTTCCCTGGTGGCTTCTGAGTCCCCCTCCAGGGCTTTCTGAATCGTGGCGTCTTCTTCGCGAGTCAGGGTCAATTTGCTTCCCGGGGCCGGAAACTCTTGTGCTGAAACAGCTAGCGCCTCGCGATTCGGATTTGAGGCTCAGGCTGGACCAATTCCGCACTACGCGTATGAAGACATATTTTATAGCAACAAGTGATTCTTCGATCCGGCATTTTGAATGGCTACAAAAATCCATTTTGAATGGCTACAAAAATCGGCGGCCCCGCTGGGGGCCGCCGGAGCTTCCACGTTACTTTTCGTCTCAAAACGAGTTAGGACATACCCTGCGGCTTCGGGTTTTTTTTCAGAGCCTTGACGATTTTCATCCTTCCCAGGGCCTTCCTGATGCGTTGCCCCTTCGGGCCCGTGTCCCTGGCCGCCTCCTGGAACCGCTCCTGGCACTTGAGCAGGGTTTTTCGGGCCTCTTCCACCTTGCCCTCCCGGAACAGGCTGCAGGCGATCAGGTCAAAGGACCCGATTGCCAGATTGAGCCGGTCCGGAAATCGCTCCAGGCGGTCCTGCCACGTGTCACGCGCCCCCTTGTGATCGCCCATCCGGGCCTTGCACTTGCCGAGCCACTCCATGGCTTCGGCAACCTGGGAGTTCGCTTTCGGGTGGTCCCGGAGGAGGATTTCATATTCCTTGATGGCATCGGTGTAGTTCCGGGCCCTCCTGTAGATATGTCCCAGCAGGGTGTGGGCCTTTGCCTTTGTCCTGTCCTCGGCCCGCATCCCGAGGACCTGCTTCAGGCACCGGACTCCCTTTTCGCGGTCCTTGAGGTGTTCGTAGAGCTGACCCGCTCGATACAGAGCGCGTCCGGCCAGGGGAGCTTCCTCGGGAAAATACCTGGCGACGGCCTCGTAGGCGGCTGCGGCTTCCTCCTGAGCTTGCCGGCGCACCTCCCCCTTTTTTCCCCGGATCTTCTTTTGCAGCAGGGCTGCAGCGGCATATTGAGACCGGGCGTCCGCCTCCTTGGGCACGTCTCCGGCGGAGCCCAGGGCCGTCCCCTGGAGGGCCGCCAGCAAGGCGGCGACGATCACGGCGGCAACTGTCCTGTTCTTCATCACGACTCGTCCTTTCGAGAAATGAAATGCGGAACCGTGGGGATCAGTGATTTGTATCCACCACCGGGGCGACAGCCATCTGGTTCCGCAGGCAGAGGCGGGCCCGGTGGAGATACATCTTGACGCACGGTACGCTGAGGCCGAGGTGGCGGGCGATGTCCTTGTATCCCATCCCCTCGAGGCCCCGCAGCAGGAGGGCGGCGGCATAAACGGGCTTAAGCCTGGCGATTTCATCCACGAGATAGGGAAGGCAACGCTCTGTTGTCTCTTCCTCTGGCTCTCCCGGGATCGAAGCGGATGCGTCCCGGGGCTCCTCCAGCAGGGGATCCATCCGCTTTTGCACGATCTTGCGGCGAATCCAGTCCACCGAAGTGTTGAAGGCGACCCGCATCAGCCAGGATCGGAACCTCTCCGGATTCCTGAGGCTCTGAAGAGAATAAAAGGCCCGGATGACCACATCCTGAAAGACGTCGTCGACCTCGTAGTGATGGTCGACTTGCCGGCTGAGCATCGAAACGATGTCTTCCCGGTAGCGGCGGATCAGCTGACCGAATGCAGCGGTTTCCCCCTTCAAGGCCTTCTGGACCAGAGACAGCTCCTCGCTCCCGATTGGAAAGGATTCTTCGTTCATGTTCAAACCGCCCGATTACTTCCGGCGGGTGCGCAGGGGCCATGTCGCGAAAAAGCAAAATGAGTTTCGGAGAAATCGTGGATTTGAGAAAAAAAAGTGGGCTTCCGGGGAGAGAAGGGATCGGTCGGGCCGGGGTATGCCAGGATCCTGGAATTCAAAAAAGGCACGCCACGGTCGCCCTTGCGGCCGCGCGTGCCTTTTTGTGGCAGCGGGTGAGGAGGATTACATCTTCTTCAGCTCGTCGTTAGCCTTTTTTTCCCATTCGGTACCCTTGTAATCCCGTTTGATTTCCCTGTACAGATCTCGAGCATACCGGGCGTTATGAGATTCGCTCTTGTCTTTTCTCAGGATGTAGAAGCACTTCCCGGCATAGAAGAGCGCTCGAACCATGATCTCTCTCTCGACCCTGTCCGGATACTTGTCGCCCAGGGTGATGGCTCGAAGCAGATGGTCCCGGGCCTTGAAATAGCTGCCCTTCTTGTCCTCGGTGCTGGTCCTGTAGATACAGATGCCCAGCCCCATGTACGCGGCGGCCTTGATGCCGTACTGGTCGTCTCCGGCGGATCTCCGGACGCCCTCGAAGAACTTCCGGGCCTCATTGGGATCCTTGCCGAGGAGGTTCAGACCGATGAGGATCTTGGCCTTGTTGGCCACGCCGGGATTCTCTTCGGCGGCGTCGCGGCTCAGCTTATCGGCCTCTGTGGAGATGTCCTCACGCTTGGCGTCCCTGAGGCGGAGCTTCCAGTATGCCACCTCGTGACGGTAGGCCCTGGGAAGTCGGTTCTTCTTGATGGCGCGCTCGAAGTCCTGGATGGCCTTCAGGATCTGCTTCTCTCCCGCGGCTCCCAGGCTGTGGAAGGTGCTCTTGACGATACCCAGCCAGGCGTCGGGAAGAAACCGGGTGGTTGGCACAGTGCTCAGCAGCTTCCGGAAGGTGGAGGTCGCCTCATTGTACATCCCCCTTTTCACGTAGCAGGTGGCGATGTTGTAGAGGGCGTTTTGCTCCACCCAGTGGTACCCCCTGCCGCGCTTGATGGCCTCCATGAAGTCTTCGATGGCCTGGTCATAGATCTGGTCCTGGAAGCTCTGGAGGCCGGCGCTGTACGCATCGGGCTTTCGGTCGTACTCGATTCGCGCCACGTCCTTGGCGGGTATCCCGAGGCTGCTTCCCAGCCCCCTCAGCTTGTATTCGACCGTGGTGAAGGTCTCCTTGATCACGGTGACCTCGCGACCTCCCGGCCTGGGGAGGGTGGTACCATCCTTCTTGAAGATCTTGTCCTGTGCCTGGACAACTTGGGAAAGGACGCCTAGGGCGAGTAGCCCGGTTACGAGGGCGAATAGGACTCGCTTCATGGAGGTTCTCCGGTTTGCATCTGTGCAGGCTTGGGCCCCAAGCCTGGTCCCGGCGGCGCGTCGGCCGTCCGGGAAAATATTGTGAATGAAGAGCTTGTGCCTGTTCGGGAGGGACTCAGGGGACCGCCTGGATCGCGGTGACCTGCTTCTCCCTGAACGCCACGACTGTTCAGCTCTCCCCGGTTCCCAGATATGTGGGCGTTGAATTTTATTTCCGCCTGGGTCCAGCGTCAACCAGGGGCGCTCAAAGTGAGGATATTTCCGGATTTGAGCGTACGTCCGTGAACCCACCGGCGGCCGGTGACCAGAAACGAGAGGCGGGACCGGAGGTTCAAATCCGCTCGCGAACGAAAAAAGACGTTCGTGTCAAAAGCGCAGTCGAGTCCGGCCCTCCCGGGACCTCTCAGAAGCTCAACATGGTGTAGGCATTGACCCGGACCATGTTTCCGACGCCGTGGTCGATCCAGTCGGTTTCCCAGAAAATGACGTCCAGTCCGGTCTTGAAGCCGCCGCCCCAGTTGTGGGCGCTGCCCATGTAGAGGGTGAAGTTCTTCTCGCGAAGATTGAATTTTCCCCTGGTCAGGTCGCCGTGCTTCGGGTCGTCCAGACTGGCCCCGGCGCAGAAGCGCAGGATATCGCTGGCCTTGAAGGATACCTCGGCCCAGCCGCCCTTGGACTCTATTTCACGTCCTCTTGCGGGATTGATGGTCTGGCCGATGCCGCCCCGCACGTCCCCGAGACCCTGGCCGATCCAGGCTTCCCCCTTCAGGGTGAGGGAACGTACCAGTCCAGCTTCCCCCTTCAGGGTGAACAGATCCCCCAGGGGAACGTACCAGTCCAGGCCCAGACACTGTCCACTGAAATGCTTGGTCCCGCCCTGGGGCGGCGGCCAGGAGGTGTCGGTCTCGAGAGCCGAGAGGAATCCCCAGACACCGAATTCCATGCCTTCGGGAACCCGGACGGCCACGCGGAGCTGGGCGTGGGGTAGGCCCGAATCGAAACCGTCCTGCACGGAGGGGACCCCGACGGGCAGCTCTTCCAGATTCTGGTTGTCCAGGGCACCGGTCAGGCCGAGAGCGCCCCGGACCATGAACTGAAAGTCGTCGACGGGGTCAGTCTTGAAGGAGAACTGAGCCTGGGGTCGGCGATCACCGAGGTTGCCCGCGTTCCACATGAGACCGGCCAGGTGCACGCTGGGGTAGTAGGGTGCAATGACGTCCCAGTCCTGGCCGAAACGGAAGGAAAAGCCCCCGAGGTCGGCGTCGAGATAGGCCAGCCGGACGCGTATCGGCGCCCGGGATTCTGCAACACCGCCGATGTAGTTCGCAAAGTCGGTTTCGATCTTACCGGTCAGGTCCATGCCGAGGACGTTCCCGGCGTTCAGGTTGAGTCCCAGCCGGGTCCACCGCGCCTCGAACACGAACGAATCGTCGTTCTGTGAGGCGATGAAGTGGTTTTCCGGGAGCACCCACATGAGAGCGGACGGATGGTTGGGGGCTGCGGAGTTGAAGTAGGCGTCGAGACGGAGGAATCCGTAGAACTGGATGGGATTTCCGGACTTGGTGAGTTGTTTCCAGGAAATCCCCGTGTCCGCTCGATCATCCAGGGCCCGGTCGATGGCGGCTTCCAGCTCGCTCTTTCCGGGTGAGGCTTCGGGACGGGCGAGGTTCAGCTGCTCCCGCAGCTTGGCGTTATCTTCCTCGGTGCGCTTCAGCCTTTCTTCGAGCGCCTTGAGGCGGTCCAGGACCGAGTCCTGGGCCAGAACTCTCCCGGTTGCGGCCAGAACCGTGAGAGGAAGAATCAAAGCCAGCAATAGATGTCTCATGCAGCCTCTCCCACATCGTTTCAGGGTCTGTGATTCGGCTAATTTCCAGGCTGAATGATTTAATGTATGGCGGGGGCAAAGGCCCGGCGATTCGAGAATTTTATCTGTATTCGAGACGGAGATTTTTGAGGTTCTCGGCCCCGTCCTCGGGACATCACGATTCACACCAGCTCACCGGAGAACTCGCTTGAGTTCTTCACCAGCACGACCCGCGGGATTCCCTCGATGAGAGCCTCGAGGCGTTCGGCGTACGCCTCTTCCTCCCCCGGCTCGGGCAGGGCGAGCCCCATGAAGACGATGTCCGCCTCCCGGCTCTCCTCGTGGATGAGGTCGAAGATGGGGCGGTCTCCGGCCTTCATGATGACCTTGCTCTCGGCTGAAATGCGGATTTCGGGAATCATTCGGGCGAGGCCGAGGAGGATCTCGTCGCGCATGGTTTCATTGGACGCCACACTCTTGATGGTGATCCGGCTGTGCAGCCATTCCGGATTCAGGGTCAGGAGGTGGGCCAGGAGAAGCATCATGTCGCCGTTTCGCTGCTTGCCGCCCCACCAGATGACGATTTTCGGGAAACGCGGCACCCGGGGAAACTGCTCGATTCTGCAGAGCAGCACGGACTTTTTCAGTCGAGCAACCTTGCGTAGGATCCGGAGGCTGGTCACCTGTCTGTTGCGGTTGGTCGACCAGCCGATCATGAGAGCGTTGGAGGTGAGGCCGGCAATGCCGTTGGCTTGCGCCATGTTCACTACACCCTCCTCGAAATTCCGCACCAGGCCCACAGCGCTGAAGGCGTTGATGCCCTCCCGGTGGATGACCTGATCGATCTCCGCCTGGCGTGCTTCGAGATCCACATCCACGGGCTCTCCGTTCTCGGCGAAGAGGTTGCAGACGGTGACGATGCCCCGGTCCAGGCTGAGCCAGGAGGCCAGTCGGATCAGTCCGACCCGCTTCCAGGCCTCTCCCGAGAAAACGAGGATATGGGGGCGCCAGTTCCGGGCCTGGGCCGGCAGGGACTTCAGGGCCACCAGGCAGGCCCGGACGAGGGTGAGCAGCAGGCCGTGGCGCACGTCCCCCCAGGTGGCTCTCATGGACCGGTGCCGGAGCCAGAAGTAGACGCCGATCTCGATGACGAGAGCCGCGCCGCAGGCCAGGGGATGGATCAGGAACATCACCAGGAAGCAGGAGATGGCGCCCATGAACGAGACGCTCCAGTGGACCTTCAAGGTCGGCCGGAACGAGGGATCCCCCACCAGGCCCTCCAGGCCGGCCACCAGGTTCACCATGCCGTATGTGGTGAGGAAGAACATGGACACCACCGGGGCCACCGCATTCAGGTCGCCGAGGAGAACCGCTCCCAGTGCGATGCCGGCCGACAGGATGATGGCGGGGACGGGCTCGCCTTTTTTCGAGGTGCGAGCGAGAATCCGCGGCAGAACCCGGTCCTCGGCCATGGCCTGGAGGGTCCGCGGCGCCCCGAGGATGCTGCCCACGGCAGACGAGAGGATGGCGCAAAGAAGGCCTGGCGCCACCAGCACCGGAACCAGCGCGATGGAGGTCCAGATGAGGGGGTTGCGGATCAGATCATCCGGAGCCGCGGACAGGGAAAGCACCACCGGAATCACCAGATAGGCGGCGAGGCCGACCAGGACGGCGGCGATGGTGCCCTTGGGGAGGGATTTCTGCGGGTCCTTCAGGTCTCCAGACAGGCTGATGCCGGCCATGATGCCGGTCACCGCCGGAAAGAACACGGCAAAGACGAGCCAGAATCCGCCGGCGCCCTCGGCCTCGAAGTTGCCGAACATGACCGGCCTGTGGCCGTCCGGGTCGATTCCCGCAAACAGGGAGAGAATGGAGAGGCCCACGAAGACCAGGAGGGGGACCTGGAGCTTCAGGGTGAGGGCGGCGCTCCGGAGGGAGACGAGGGTGACGGCGGCGATGGTGACCGCGGCCACGGGCACGAGGGGCGCCCCGGGCCACAGGAGCCGCAAGGCCTCGGCAAAGCCGAAGCTGTAGAGGGTGACGGAGAGGGCCTGGGACAGGTAGAGGGGGATGCCGATGGCCCCGCCGATCTCCAGGCCGAGGCTTCGCGAGATGATGAAGTAGGCCCCGCCCGTTTCCACCCGCATGTTGGTGGCCACCGCCGACATCGACAGGGCCGTGGTCAGGGTGATGGAGTTGGCCAGGACCACGATGAGCAGGGTGTTGGCGAGGCCGGCGCTGCCCACCACCCACCCGATCCTGAGGTACATGATGACCCCCAGGATGGTGAGGATGGAGGGGGTGAAGACACCGAGGAACGTACCGAGCTTCCTGGTTCCTGCGGTGCGGCCGGCCTCGGTCATGGATCTCGCTTTCGGGGACGGATATCGATTCCAGGAGACAGTCTAACACGAGGCGCAGCAATACCCCAAAAGGAAGGCACTACAGCAGGTTCAGGCCGGCCTCGAGGAAGAGCAGCTGCAGCCGCATCTGCTCCTCGATGGACATTGGAGTCAACCCCGCCGCCTTCAGGAGGGACTCCAGGTCCGGAGACTTATCCTGCGCGGCCCTCTGGATATCCGGCAGCATCTGGGTCTTGAACTGCTCGGCCACCGGATCCGTAGGTTCCACGGTCTCCCCTGCGCCCGCCAGGATGAAGAGCGGCATTTCACTGACCAGGGTGAGCGTGTCCCCCCCGAGGCTCCGCACGAACTCCATGGAGCTCGGCCGGAACCGAGCGGCGGTCTCGTCGTCGCCGCGGTCCAGGAAGAACCGGGCCATGGACCCCGAGTCGGGCCGCGTGCAGAATCCGCGCGCAATGCGGTGGAAGCCCTTTTCTCCGTTTCGCTGCACGTCGTGCAGGACGTATCCCATGTCCTCGACGTTTCTGGAGAGCCGTTCCTGCAGGGGCCGGGACCGGTCCTGCCACGCCGCGTCGATGAGAAACCACGGGCCGCCTGCATGGGCCATGCCGTGGAAGGATACGTGCAGGTGAAAGGGGCCCACCACCGACGCCGAGGCCCGGAGAAAATCGGCCACGGCCCGGTTTTCGGGACGGGCCTCGTGGTCCGGGTCCGGGCCGGGGCGGGGAAAGCCGAACTCCATGTCGTCCCCGGGGCCTTCCCGCACCACCCCCTTCAGGTAGCGGCCGGGATCCACGACGGCGTCGGGCGTCGGGTGACGGACCTCGGGCTCGCACCAGGCACGGTTCCTCATCTCCCCGTCGGGATTGGCGTGGGGAACGATGCACCAGGTGGCCGAGGTCTTGAGTGGATCCGTCTCGCCGACTGCCATCAGGTGGCTGGCGAGGCGCCGCAGCATCCACGGCCCCACCGGCTCGTCGGCGTGGCACCCCCCGAGGAGACTGACGTGGCGGGGCCCGGTGCCGAAGCGAAAGGCGCGGACGGATCGCCCTTCCCGGGATGTGCCGATGACCGTCCCGGACTTCGGGTGTCGCGGCGGCGTGCTCAGGATCTCGTCGATGGGCAGATAGATGGTGTTACTCCTCGAGGAATCCGTAACGTTCTATCGGACATTCTCGATCGTAAAAAAAGCGGGGGATCAGGTCTCCCTGGTCCCCCGTCCAGTCGGCGAATTGAATCACCGATCAATAGCGATAGTATTCCGGCTTGTACGGCCCGTCAACGGGCACGCCGATGTAGTCGGCCTGCTTCTGGGTGAGCCGGGTGAGCTTCACGCCGAGCTGGTCGAGATGCAGCCGAGCCACCCTCTCGTCCAGGATCTTGGGCAGCATGTAGACTTTTTTCTCGTACTTGTCGGTCTCGCGGTTATCCCACAGCTCGATCTGGGCGGTGACCTGGTTGGTGAAGCTGGCGCTCATGACGAAGCTCGGATGTCCCGTGGCGCAGCCGAGGTTCACCAGTCGGCCCTCGGCCAGGATGGTGACCACCTTGCCGTCGGGCCACTGGACCTGGTCCACCTGCGGCTTGATGTTGATGCGCTTCAGGCCCGAGTCGTCGAAGACGGAGGCCACTTCGATCTCGTGGTCGAAGTGGCCGATGTTGCACACGATGGCCTGGTGCTTCATCCTGTCCATGTGCTCGCGGGTGATGACGTCGCAGTTGCCCGTGGCGGTGACGAAGATGTCGCCGTACGCGACGGCGTCTTCCAGGGTGACCACCTGGTAGCCCTCCATGGCGGCCTGGAGCGCGTTGATGGGATCGATTTCGGTGATGAAGACTGTGGCGCCGAGGCCCTTGAACGCCTGGGCGCAGCCCTTGCCCACGTCGCCGTACCCGCACACGATGCAGTTCTTGCCGGCGATCATGATGTCGGTGGCCCGCTTGATGCCGTCCATGAGGCTCTCGCGGCAGCCGTAGAGGTTGTCGAACTTGCTTTTGGTGCAGCTGTTGTTGACGTTGAAGGCCGGCGCGCCGAGGGTGCCCTTCTCCATCATCTGGTAGAGGCGGTTCACGCCCGTGGTGGTCTCCTCGGTGATGCCGTGGAGGCCGGGGAGCAATTCGGGAAACTTCTCGTGCACCAGGAGGGTCAGGTCGCCGCCGTCATCGAGGATCATGTTGAGCTGCTTGCCGTCCGGCCAGGTCAGGGTCTGCTCGATGCACCAGTCGTACTCCTCCAGGGTCTCGCCCTTCCAGGCGAAGACCGGAACGCCCGCCTTGGCCATGGCGGCCGCGGCGTGATCCTGGGTGCTGAAGATGTTGCAGCTGCTCCAGCGCACGCTGGCGCCGAGCTCGACGAGGGTTTCGATGAGGACCGCGGTCTGTATAGTCATGTGGAGGCAGCCGGCGATGCGAGCGCCTGCGAGGGGTTTCTTGCCGGCGTATTCCTTTCTGAGGGCCATGAGACCGGGCATCTCGTGTTCCGCGTTGATGATCTCCTTGCGGCCGAAGTCGGCCTCGAGGATGTCCTTTACCTTGTAATCCTGAACGGCCTGCGTCATGGTCTCTCGTCTCCAGATGTGTGTGATTGCAGAGGCCGGGGAAGTCCCGGTCCCGCAGAGGTTTTCAGGTTCATCAAAATCATGGTTTCTTTTTGTTCTTGGGTTTCTTTCCGTTCCCTTTCGCGGAGCCCTTCTCCGCGGTGAGGAGGAACAGATCCGGTCCCTCGAGAGGCGACGCCGCGTTGAAGTCCGGGGCCAGACTGCGGCGGCGGACGCGGCGGAATCCGGCCTTCGACACCAGCCGGGTGAACTCGGCCGGTTCGAATCCCCACCACCGATCCTGCATGCGCTCGAAGAATTCTTCCAGGCGATGCGCCTGCTGCTCCACGAGGAGGAGCCTGCCGCCGGGCTTCACGATGCGGTGCAGTTCCTTGAGCGCTTCGGCCGGTGAGGGCACGTGGTGGATCACCAGGACGGCCAGGGCCAGATCCACGCGGTCGTCGGGAACCGGAAGACGGCTCAGGTCGCCCTTGAGGAACTTCACGTTCTTGACCCCGCGGTCCGCGCATCGCGTCCGGGCCGCTTCCAGCATCTCCGGAATCGGGTCCACGGCGAACACCTTCCGGAAGGTCCTGGACAGCAGAGGTAGCAGAAACCCGGTGCCCGTTCCAATGTCCGCCACTTCCCAATCCCCGGGGAGCATGGCCGTCAGGGCTTCGAGGTGAAACGCGTCCCCGAACGCGTCCATGCGCATCTGGTCCCAGCGATGTCCGATGCGCGAGAAGAACTCGGCGCTCCGGCGCTTCCGGCGGCCGAGGACACGGTCGAGGCGGTTCAAGGCCCGTCGGGGCAGCTCCTGGTCGTTCACCCAGTCGAGGAGGCGCGTCTGGAGCTCGGGCGGACTGCCGCCCCCGCCGGCGCCGTTCTCGGCCACGGCGTAGATCACGGTCGTCCCTTCCCGCCGGTCCCGGATCAGGCCGGCGTCGCGCAGCACCTTCAGGTGTCTGGAGACGGTGGATTGAGGCAGCTGCAGGCAGTCCACCAGCTCGGAGACGCTCAGCTCGTGCCGCGTCACGATCTGGAGGATGCGGCAGCGCGTGGCGTCGGCCATGGCCTTGAAGACCGTTTCGCTTTCCATGGGCTCTGTCCGGGAATGGGAGAGGGGGCGATGCGTTTTATCCGTATATCCGGATAATATAATATTCTGGCGATTCGTCAAGGCCGCACCCTGAAAAAGGAGGGAAAACCGGGGCAGACCAGGTATATTCGTCCTTCTGACGGCAAATCGGGGATCCGGGCGCATCGAGACGGGTTGCGGCAAGCGGCGGCCGGCCCCTTCCCTGCCAGACAGGAGGGAATCACATGCGAATCCTGCTCATCGCGGCCGTCCTTGCGACCGGCCTCCAGTCGACCTCCTCTCAGGCCAAACCGACCCGACTCGTCCTCTCCTCGGACTGGGAAGTGGGTAAGGCGTACCACTACGAGCGCGTTAAGGAGCGGGTGGTGAACGGCAAATCTGGCATAAAGGGTCGGACGAGGGTGGAGGTGAAGGTGCTGGAGGGGAACAAGGACGGGTACCTCATCCAATGGGCCTTCGGTGAGACGGAGATCCTCGGCAATCCTCCGGAAAAGACCGCCGCTAGACAGGTGGCCAACCTGTTGAAGGGGATCAAATTCAAGATCAGGACGGATCCGTACGGCAGGGCCAAAAGCCTCGTGGACAAAGGCGTGGTGCTGGAGTTGACGCAGGCGGCGGGGAAGGCAGTCGTCCGCTCGCTGAAAGCCAGAGGACTCTGGTCAAAGGACAAAAATCGGCACCTCGAGGACATAGAGCTGTTTCTGGACGATGCCAATTTCGAGAGAGCGCTCCTGAAGGAGCCCACGATTTTCTTCACCCCCTCGGGCGGCACCTATGATCTGAAGAAGAAACAGTGTTACAGGGACCAGATTCCCAACCCATTCGACGGGGATCCTTTTCCAGTCCAGGCCTGGTTCTACCTGGACTCATACCGGTCAGAGACGAATCGAGCCTCCCTGAAATGGGAATATATTCTAGATGCGCACAGGGCGCGCTCCATTCTCAGGAAGACAGTCAAGCAAATGGCAAGGCGAAAAGGGGTCAAAGGACCTTCGGAGAAGGACCTGCCGAGGTTCTCCTGGAAGGAACGGGCTGCCTACGTCTACGACACGGAGACCGGATTTCCGGTTTCAGTCCGGTACACAGGCAAGTACCGCATCAAGAAGAAAACCCAAATCGATCGGCTGACGTACACGAGGGTCGCCGATTGAGGAACCGGCGCGTCTCGGTTGTTTTCGACTAGTGTTGATTCTCTCGTAAGAACCCCTCTTTTCTGAACACCGCCGGTCACGGATTGAG
>CAZAKZ010000102.1:0-21232 GCA_964485695.1 uncultured Planctomycetota bacterium
ATGTCGGATTCATCGATACTTTCCATTGTATCGACTCATCCGCCGAGGACGAACCGGGGCGAAAAATCCTCGATTCTGGCCTCGCGCCAGTTTATCCACAGGCTGTCATACAAAAAGCCCCCAGGCCCCTCCCGGGAGCCCGGAACCGGCATAATAGCCCCCGGTCGGGCCTTTTCGATGAAAATCCGATGGGGGATTTGCCTAGGAAACCCGATCTACAGTATGATATGGGTCGTAGGTTCCGCAGGAGACAATTCCCTGTCCGAGCCCGGAGGGGTTTCTGGAGATCCACGGGGGATCTGGAACACGCTCCCGATAACCTTGTTTTCATGGAGGTGAAACCTGGCAAGAAGAATGATGGACCGGCGGGCACCGCCGAATGATCCCACCCGACTTCGCACCAATGACAGCATCAAGGCCTCTTCTGTTCTTCTCATCAACAGCGCTGGAGAAAAGATAGGCATCGTTTCCATCGAGGAAGCGCTGCGCCAGGCCGATGACGAGGAACTCGACCTCGTGGAGGTCGCCCCCAACGTTGATCCACCCGTCTGCAAGATCCTGAACTACGGCAAGCACCGGTATGCCCAGCAAAAGCGGGAGCACCAGGCCAAGCGGAAATCCAGTGGTCAGGATCTGAAGTCGATCCGGCTCCGGCCGCGTATCGGCAAGCACGACCTGGAAATCAAGATCCAGAAGGCGCTGAAGTTCCTCGCGGACGGCCATCGCGTCCAGTTCAACATGCAGTTCCGCGGCCGGGAGGCGGCCTTCTCCGACCTCGGCCTCGCCATCATGAAGGAGCTGGGCGAAACCCTGTCGGAAGTGGCCAAGGTGGAACGGGCCCCCTGGAAAGAGGGGCGCACCATGTCCATGGTGTTCAATCCTAAATTGAAGTAGTTGAGGTAGTTCCTGTAGCGAGGATATGTCAATCCGCTGGGGGAGGGTCCGTCAAATGGTCGGTCATGATGCGTAGCCGTCGGATCGGTGTCTATCGGCGGCGCAGGCAAGGCGCGACAACTGCCGCGTATTCGTGAATACGCAAGGGAGGAGCAACGTAGCGTGCGTCGTCGAGAGGCTCCGAGGCGACGGTTACGCATCATGACCGACCATTTAGCAGGTCCTGCAGGAGGGCCTTGGCCCGGGTCTCCCCCCCCGCCTCCAGGACCGTCTTCCAGTCCACTTCCAGGAAACGCCGGAAGAGTTCCCGCTTCTCGTCCGCCTCCCCGTGGCCGGCAAGCACCGCCTTGCGGAAGGCGCCGGCCAGGGTGGCCACGGTGCCCCAGTGACCGGGCAGGAGCGCTTCCAGCTCCTCGCGGACCCACCGGGCCAGGAAGGGGGCCGTGCCCTGGGTTCCCACGGACACGGTGAGGGGTCCGCGCCGGAGGGTGCCGGGCAGGATGAAGTCGCAGCGGTCGGGGTCGTCCACCACGTTCACCCAGACGCCGGCCTCTCGGCAGTCCTCAAAGACCTGCTGGTTGACCTCGGGGGCGTCGGCCGCGGAGATGACCAGACCGTACCCGGCCGCGGCCTTGGCGCCGTAGGCCCGGTGCAACAGGGTGATGCGGCCCGCCGCGGCCAGGGAGACCAGCTCCTCCCGGAAGTCGGGGGCCAGGACCGTGACGCGACCGCCGTAGTCGAGCAGCCCCCGCACCTTCCGGAGGGCCACGGCGCCTCCCCCCACCACCAGACACGCCCGGCCGGCCAGGCCGAGGGCCACGGGCAAGTAGCCCGGCTGCTCTGGATATCCGGACTCCATGGTTCCTCCTCGGTTCCCGGGCCAAGAATCAGACCCACCCGGAAAATGCAATCGCTCTTTTGACCTGGGTCAAGGCGTTCCTCCTCGAAACGTGCTATCCAGACTAAAGAACCCAAACTTTACCAGGAGAACACCCATGAGAAAAATCGTCCACATCGACGAGGATAAATGCGACGGTTGCGGACTCTGCGTCCCGAGCTGCCACGAAGGCGCCATCCAGATCCAGGACAACAAGGCCCGGCTGGTGGCCGAACCCCTCTGCGACGGCCTGGGAGACTGCCTCAATGAATGCCCCCAGGGCGCCATCACCCTGGTGCAGCGCGAGGCCGAGGCCTTTGACGAGACGGCCGTCCAGAAGCACCTGGAGACCCTGAAGGCCGCAGCCCCCTGCGGCTGCCCCGGAGAGGCGGCGCGCACGCTCCCGGGTCCGGGCAATGCAGCTGCGCCGGGTAGCGGCTGTCCCGGAGAGGCGGCCCGTACCCTCCCGGGTCCGACCAAAGCGGCCGCGCCGGGTGGCGGCTGTCCCGGACAGGCGGCCCGCACCCTCCCGGGTTCGGGCAGCGAATGCCCGAGCACCCAAATGCGTCCCGTGGACCCGCCGGCCGGACAGGCCTCGGCCCTGGGACACTGGCCCATCAAGCTGGAGCTCCTCAACCCCGCGGCTCCCTTTCTCCGTGGTGCGCACCTCCTGCTGACGGCCGACTGCGCTCCCGCCGCCCTGCCCTCCTTCAACGAGCGCTTCCTCGCCGGCAAGGTCCTCGCCCTGGCCTGCCCAAAGTTCGGCAACCACCCCCTCTTCCTGGAGCGCTTGACCGCGATCCTGCGCGAGTCCTCGCTTGAGAGCCTCACGGTCGTGCACATGGAGGTACCCTGCTGCAGCGGCCTCATCTCCCTCGCCCAACAGGCCCTTGCGGATTCGGGCGCCGAGTGCGAGCTCACGACCCTGCGCGTAGGCCTCGAGGGTTCGGCCGAAGCGCCGTGCGCGAGGCCGCCCGCGGCGCCTCCCGCGGTGCCATAGCATTCATCCGCTCCCGCGCCCGGTTTCATCCGGGGTGAACGCACCAAAACGGGCGCGTTCAGTCCGGATGAAGTGCTTCAATGGGGGTGGACGCGCCCGTTTTGGCGCGTTCACCCTCAATGAAATTGGATGCTTGCCGGATCGGTAGAACCTCTTTGGGGCCACGCCCAGAGGACGTGGTATGACTCACGCGAATCAGGGGCGACGGTTTCATCGAGGGTGAAAGAGCCCCTTTGCGCTCCGGAAGGGTGGAATGAAACTCGAGTCCGAGCACCGGTCTATCTTTCGTGCCTGTATGATTCGCGGCTTGCCCGGAGCCGTGGATCGCCGAGACAAAGCCGTCCAGCATTCAGGATCCCTGGATCGAGCGGTCTGGCATAGGTGCGCTTCAGGGTGGCCCGGTGTATGCCTGCCACCTTCTCCAGAAGACGGCGGTCCTTCCAGCCCTGGAGTCGCGCCAGGTGCAGGAAGAGATCGCGTGTAACGCCGCGGCGTCCCACGGCCTCTGGAGGGCTGCGAGTGGCCACAGACGCTGCTTCCACCAGGTCCGCGATGGGAAACTGCGTCGTACTGGAATCCGGAGCCGGCCGTGGAGGCGGGGTGCCTCTCAGGTCGACGCTCGGATCTTTCGTGACGTAGGCGTGGAAACGGTCGCGAAATCCCTTGACTCTCCATCGGAGCATGCGGGCCAGCCGTTCGTCCGTGACCCAGGGATCCACCACGGCGCCCATCACGTCCCGGTACGTGGACCAGTCCCACATCAGTGGATCGGGTACGTGATTGTCGCGGCATGGATTGAGCGCCACGTAGCGCACGGAGCGCTGGAGGATCCTGGGAGTCCGAATTGCTTCCGGCTCTTCCAGCGGCCTCCATCCCCCATCCCGGCCGTTGAACTTCCGGGTGTGGTGCCCGAGGAGTCGGGCCAGGCTCCGGATCGTGGTGCGGCATTCGAGCAAAGGACAGATGAGATGGAGATGTGTGGGCATCAGCAGTGCAAACAGAGCCTCGGGGAAACAGTGGCGCAGGTGGAACCATAGCCACCAGGCCCCTTCATCGTTGCACAGAGATGGGGACCCCGGGAGCAACCGGGCCGTGAAGTGGGCGATGGATATGCGTTTCATGCCCCCATAGTCGAAGCAGGGTTACAAGAAATCGGGCGACCCGACCCAGCCAGGATGAAGTCCGATTCGGCGCGTTCAGGGCGTATGAAATCGCGGGGAGCCGCGTGCGGCCGACATTGGGGATGAAATCGCTGGCGGGCAGCCGCCCCCTCCCCTCACACCGGGGCGCCGGCGTGGGCGAGGAGGTCCAGGATGAAGTCCAGGAGGGCCTCGGGCGATGCGGTCGGGCCCGGGTAGCGGGCCAGGAGCACGCGGTTTTCCAGGAACTTGGCCCGGCCCCCGCTCTGGTCCAGGAACCCGGTCAGCAGGACCTCGGTGCGGAACCGGAGCAGGACGCCGCTCACCTCGCCCGAGCGGCTCAGGGCCTCGATGCCCAGGGGGGCGGCAGCGTGCTGGATGCGGCTGAGGTCGGCCAGGGCCTGGACCTCGGCCGGAGGGGGGCCGAAGCGGTCCCGGATTTCGGCCAGGGCCTCGGTGCGGTCCGCCAGGGTCTGGACCGAGCCGAGGATGCGCAGCACCTCCATCTTCTGGCGCGGATCGGGGACGTAGTCGGGGCTCAGGTAGGCGGGCACCTTGAGGTCCAGGTCCACGTCGGGCAGCGGGGGTTCGGGCTCGTTCTGGAAGCGCTTGACTGCGGACCTGAGGAGGCGGCAATACATCTCGTAGCCCACGGCCGCGATGTGGCCGTGCTGCTGGGCCCCCAGGAGGTTCCCGGCGCCGCGGATCTCCAGGTCCTTCATGGCCACCTGGAATCCCGCCCCCAGATCCGAGAACTCCTCGATTGCCCGGAGGCGGTTGCGGGCCTCCTCGGTCAGCGATGTGCCCGGCGTGGGGATGAGGTAGGCGTAGGCCTGGGCCTTGTGGCGCCCCACCCGGCCGCGAAGCTGGTGCAGCTCGGCCAGGCCCAGGCGGTCGGCCTCATGAATCACGATGGTGTTGGCCGTGGGGATGTCCAGGCCCGACTCGATGAGGGTGGTGCACACCAGAATGTCCACCTTGCCCAGGACGAAGTCCACCATGCGCTTCTCGATGCGGTGGGCGGGCATCTGGCCATGGACCACGGCCACCCGGGCCTCGGGCACCCACTCCCGGACCTTTCGCGACATGCCCTGGATGGTCTTCACCCGGTTGTGGACGAAGAAGACCTGGCCCTCGCGCTCCAGCTCCCGGCGCATCACCTGGGTCAGGAAGCCGGGGTCCTGGGCCACCACCTCGGTGTTGATGCCCAGGCGTCCCTCGGGCGGGGTGCGCAGGCTGGAGATGTCCTTGAGCTTCACCAGGCTCATGTGCAGGGTCCGGGGAATGGGCGTGGCCGTGAGGGTCAGCAGATCCACGGTGGCGCGCAGGCGCTTGAAGAACTTCTTGTGCCGCACCCCGAAGCGCTGCTCCTCGTCGATGATCACCAGGCCCAGGTCCTGGAACGCCACGTCCTCCGAGGCGATGCGGTGGGTGCCGATGAGCACGTCCACCTTGCCCGCGACCGTGTCCTCCACCACCACGCGCTGCTGGCCGGGCGTGAGGAACCGGCTCAGCACCTCCACCCGCACCGGGTAGTCCCGCATGCGCTCCCTGAAGGTCTGGAAGTGCTGCTGGGCCAGCACCGTGGTGGGCACCATCACCGCCACCTGCTTGCCCCCCACCACCGCCTTGAACACGGCGCGCATGGCCACCTCGGTCTTGCCGAATCCCACGTCCCCGCAGATGAGCCGGTCCATGGGCCGCGGCCCCTCCATGTCGGCCTTGAGGTCCTGGGTGGCCTGGATCTGGTCCGGCGTCTCCTCGTAGGGAAACGCCTCCTCGAACTCGGTCTGGAGCTCCTCGTCCGGGCCGAACTCGCACCCCGCGGCGCGCTCCCGCACGGCCTGCAGATCCAGGAGCTCGCTGGCCAGATCCAGCACCGCCAGCTCCACCTGGTCCCGCATCTTGCGCCACCGCGCCCCCCCCAGGCGGTGCAGCGTCGGCCCCTCCTCCCCGCCCCCGCCGACATATTTGTGCACCAGCTCGATCTTGCTCACGGGCACGTAGAGCAGCGCCTCGCTGCGATACTCCACGACCATGAACTCCTCGGTCACCTCGTCTCGCTCCAGCACCTCCAGCCCCCGGTAGCGGCCGATGCCGTGGGTGGCGTGGACCACGTGGTCGCCCTTCTTGAGCTCCAGAAAGTCCCGGATGGGCCGGGTCTGCACGGCCCGATCCCGCCTCGGCACCCGCACCCGGGGCCGGGCCCGCACCAGGAACTCGTGGTGCGACAGGGCCGCCACCCGGCTCTCCCGGAGCTGGAATCCCCGGGCCAGGCGCCCCGTCTCGACGCGGATCCGATCCACGCTCCCGGGCAGGCGCTCCTTCAAGATCTCCTGGAACCGCTTTCGCTCGGCCCCGGTGGGCGAGAACACGTGGACGTTCTCGTTCCGCTCCAGCAGCCGCTCCACCCCGGCCAGGGTCTCGCGGATGGACAGGGACGAGGGCCAGGTCAGGCTCACCCCCGGCACCTCCACGCTGGCCGTGCGAAAGTTGATGATCCCGGCGCCGGCGGGCAGGGGCATGGCGGCCAGGCGCACCCGCACCGCGTCGGTGTCCCCGCCGAAGAGCGCCGTCTCGGACCCGCGCACCCCGGCCACCCGCTCGCTGAGCGCCTCCACCTCCTTCAGAAAGAGCAGCGCCTCAGGCGGCAGGAAATCCAGGAAGGCCCGGGCCGCCGCCGCCCCCTCCACCTTGAAGTCCGCGGCACGCACGGCCGGGAACCGCGCCATGATCAGGGGGGCGATGCTGCGCTGGGTGGCCGGGTCGAACTCGCGGATCTCCTCCACCACCTCGTCGAAGAGCTCCACCCGAAACGGATTCCGGGCCCCCCACGGAAAGATGTCCAGCACGTCACCCCGCAGCGACACCTCGCCCGGCCCCTCCACCCGTGGCACGCGGAGGAACTCCCGGTCCACCAGGCGCCTGAGAAGCGCCTCGGCCTCCAGCACCTCGCCCGGCCGGATGCGCACCATGGAGGCCTCGAAGCGCTCCCGGGTCACCATGGGATGGAACAGCGCCTTCACCGGAGCCACGGTCAGGCGCGGATTCGGATTCATGTAGAGCTCGCGCAGCACCACCTGGCGAGCGGAAAAGGCCTGGGCGTCGAAGCCGGCGTGGCTGCGCTCCACGGTGCTCAGGGGCGGCAGCCAGAGCGGCTCCTCCCCCTCCAGGCCGAAGGTGGTGAGGTCCTCCAGGACGTCGGCCGCCTCCTCGGCCGTGGCCGTGACCACCACGGCGTGGCGCCGGACCGCCCGGGTCAGGAGGCCGGCCACCACGGCCGCCGAGGATCCCCACAGCCCGCCCAGGAACCGCGGTGTGCCCTGCTTCAGGGCGCCGGCCACGGCCGGGATGCGCGGATCTTCCTCGAGCACCTCGAGGAGGGAAGGGATGCGGCCTTTCTTGGCGGTCATGCCATTCTTATAGCATGGAAGGCATGCAACCTCAGATCCCCTGGGGCGGAGGCGTGAACTTCATCTCCTTGCGCAGCTCCATCAGGGCCTTGCGCGCGGCCCTCTGCTCCGCATCCTTCTTGTTATGCCCCGTGCCGGGCCCGAACTCCCGGCCCGCGACCCGGGCCATGACCTTGAACCGCTTGAGGTGGTCGGGCCCGGCTTCCTGCACCACCAGGTAGGTGGGGGTTTCGGACAGGGACTTCTGGGCGAAGTGCTGCAGCAGCGACTTGTAGTTCTTGGCGTGGCGGTTGTGGACCACCCGGGCGATCTCGCTCTCCAGGTTGCGCAGCACAAAGGACCGGGCGTCCTCGAACCCGCCGTCCAGGAAGATGGCCGCCACCACGGCCTCGAACAGGTCGGCCAGCAGGGAATCGGGCAGGACCCGCCCGCTGCTCACGCCCTTGCCCACGCACAGGAACCGCTGCAGCTTCAGCGTGCGGCTGCGCCGGGCCAGGGTCTTGGTGCTCACCACCACCGACTTGACCTTGGTGAGCTGTCCCTCGGGCTGGTCCGGGAAGATCTCGTAGAGGTAGTGGGTGATCACCAGGCCCAGCACCGAGTCCCCGAGGAATTCCAGGCGCTCGTTGCTGGGTCGGTCCGGGGTCTTGGTGGAGGCGTGGGTGAGGGCCTGGTCCAGGAATTCCAGCCGGGAAAATCGGTACCCGAGGAACTCCTCGCACTGTAGTAGCCGGGATCGATCCATGTTGATTCGACTGCTTTCGATCCGTCGCTACGCGGTGGAACCTTGACCGGGTTCCACGGCGTAAGGACGTGCACCGGTTCGTTGCTGCCTTGCCGTATTTTTGTCTTCGGCATGGGGGCCGCGAAACCTTGACCGGCGCCTACTCCACATCCGGAGGCATGGCCTCCAGGTAACGGAAGATGTCCGCCACGTCCTCGTCGCCAAGGAGCAGCCGGAACCGAAGCCGGGAGCCCTCGAGCACCCCCAGGACCTCGCTCGCCTCCACCCGGTCCTTCTCCCTGAGGCCCTTCCGGAGGCGCAGAGGCCCGTACAGGGTGCGGAATCCACGGACGTGGGCCACCATGATGGCCGGGCCGATGCCGGGGTAGCTGGCCGTGACCAGGCACACCGTGCCCGGGCCCGCGGCGCGCACCTGAGCGCCCGGCACGGTCTCGATGCAGAATCCGCGCGGGCACGGGGCCTCGGGCAGCTTCACGATGCGGCCCTCCACGGGCATGCGCAGGCGCAGCCCCCTGGACGCCGCCGGGGCATCGCCCCGGGCCGGGTGGGCGGAGCCGGGCCGCGCCGCCTCCCGTCCGCGGTCGGCCTTCCCGCCGGGGAGGCCCCGGGTTCCGGGCACCCCCAGGCAGCCACACAGGACCAGGAGCGCCGCCAGCAACCCGGTAAGGCACCGGTTTTTCCGGCCCAAGACGGTTCGGATCACGCACTTCTCCAGAACCGTTCCTGCCCGGACGAGGGGCTTGTGCCCCTCGTCCGGGCAGGAACGAAAAAAATGGAGCGGAAGACGGGAATCGAACCCGCGACATTCGGCTTGGGAAGCCGACATTCTACCGCTGAATTACTTCCGCTCCCGGTTCGGGTCCGGCGGGTCCGGCGAGGCGCCCCCCGGACGCGGAACGCATGGGAAGAATATAGGGGAACCCGGGTAAAATTCAATGACCTCCCCCCCTCCGGGATGTTACCCTGCAGCGGGGAAATGGCCGGTAATCCTCCCCCGGAACGAATCCATGATCAACCTGCGAACCAAGCCCCTCACCCAGCACAACATTTTTCAGGTCCCCCTGGAGGGCACGGCCCTGGCCCTGGGCATTCTGGGCGTGGCCATCGGGTCCCTCGGGGTCTACTGCCTCCACCTCCTGGGCCTGGACGCCCGGCCCCTGGGCCCCGCAAAGCTCTTTCCCCTGGATCCCTCCATGAATCCGGACCCGGGCGGCTTCCTCTTCACCTTCTGGCGCTGGACCCCCAAGGCGAACTGGATCGCCACGGGCGTGCTGGAGCTGGGCCTCTGGTGCCTGGTGTCCACGGCCATTGCCCGCACCGTCATCACCCGGGTGTCGAAGAACGAGGCCCTGGGCGTCACCAACGCCCTGGCCTTTGCGGCCACCCGGTTCGTGCGCTGCTTCTCGTTCTTCGGCCTTATCCTAGGCATCCTGGTGCTCCTGGCCCTGCCCCTGATCCTGCCCGCCCTGGTCGGCCTGATCCCGGGCGTGGGCTCGGTGCTGGGCTCCATCCTCTACTTCCTGTCCGCGGCCTTCCTCTACATCTTCGCCCTCTTTGCCGTCACCGCCCTGCTGGCCGGATTTCCCGTCGGCTACCTGTTCCTGCCCGCGGCCCTGGCCGCCGAGGAGGGGTCGTTCCTGGACTGCGCCACCCGGGCCCTGGGCTACGCCTTTGCCCGGCCCTTCCTGTTCCTCTGGGACCTCGTCAAGGTGGCGCTCTTCGCCGGCGTGCTCTACATCCTGGGCACCCGCGTGCTCCCCTGGATCATCGACGCCATGCCGGTGCTCTACGGCCTCCTGCCCGGGTCCACCCACCCGGCCGGCCTCTCCGAATTTGCCGCCGCCATCCACAAGCTCCTCATCATCGTCATCCGCATCATCACGGGCGGCTTCGTGGTGGCCTACGTGTTCGGCGCCGGCACCCTCATGTACCTGAACCTGCGCCAGGAGGTGGACGGCGTGGATCTGACCGGCCCCGAGCCCGAAGACCCGGAGCCGGGCGCAGAGGCGTGATCATACGAGCCTGAATACCCGGGAATAATCGACCACTCGAAGGGGGCGGTCAATGCCCACCGTGCACAGACTCAGCTGGATTTCATTGGCACTGGATGTGCGGGCGAAAAGACGGCGTTCTGGGCTCGAGCCACCTGTTGAACAGGGACGCACGACTACCCCTCGCCGGGGTGCTGCATGCGGTGGAGCTGGGCGTAGACCTTACCCAGGTTCATGAGCTCCTCGTGGGTGCCCTTCTCCACCACCCGGCCCGCCTGCATGACCACGATGACGTCGGCGTGGCGCACCGTGCTCAGGCGGTGGGCGATGACCAGGGTGGTGCGCCCCTTCATGAGCTCGTCCAGGGCGGCCTGCACCTCCTGCTCGGCCTTGGAGTCCAGGGAGCTGGTGGCCTCGTCCAGGAGCAGGATGGGCGCGTCCTTGAGCAGGGCCCGGGCAATGGTGACCCGCTGGCGCTCGCCGCCGCTCAAGAGGCCGCCCCGCTCCCCGCACACGGTGTCGTAGCCCTCGGGCAGCCCGGCCACGAAGGCGTCCACCTGGGCCGACCGCGCCGCGGCCTCCACCTCGGCGTCGCTGGCCTCGGGCCGGCCCTGGCGGATGTTCTCCCGGATGGAGATGTTGAACAGGAACGGGTCCTGCTGCACCACGGCCAGGTTCTGGAACAAGCTCTCCAGGGTGTAATCCCGCACGTCGCGGCCATCGATGAAGATCCCGCCGCCCGTGACGTCGTAGAAGCGCGGAATCATGTCCAGCAGCGTGGACTTGCCGGCGCCGCTCGGCCCCACCACGGCCACGGTGGTACCCACGGGCACCTCGAGGTCGATGCCCCGGAGCACCTCCTCGCTGTCGTAGGCGAAGTGCACGTCCCGGAACTCCACGGTCTCTTTCACCCCGGTCAGGACCTGGGCGCCGGGCCGCTCCTGCACGCTCCGGGCCTGGCCGATGACCTCGAACAGGCGCTCGGCCCCGGCCGCCGACTCCTGGAACAGGTTGTACGCCTTCACCAGGAGCTTCAGGGGCTGGTACAACATGCCCAGGGCCAGGAAGAAGGTCACCACCCGGCTGGCGCCGCCGAAGCCGATGCCCGAGCCGGAGATGAAGAGCCCCCCCAGCACCAGGAGCAGCAGGGCAATGCCGGCCGTGTAGAAAAAATCAGTGCTGGACCGGCTCACGGCGCGGCCGCGCGCCACGGTCATGTCCTTGCGGAAGTATTGCCGGGTGCGGGTGGCGAAGTCCCGGATCTCCAGCTTCTCCAGGCCGAAGGCCTTGATGACCCGGATGCCGTGGAAGGTCTGGACCATGGCGTCGGTGATGTCCCCGAGGCGCTGCTGCCGGGCCGCTGCGCCCTTGCGGATCTTCCGGGCCAGGATGGCCACCGGCACCAGGATCAGCGGCAGGCCCAGGATGCAGATGAGGCTCAGCTCCCACGAGATCCACATGCAGATGCCCAGGCCCATGAAAATATAGATGGGCTTGTCGATGAGCGCCGCCACCAGGTGGTCCAGGGACTGCCTCGCCAGGTCCAGGTCCGCGGTGACCCGGGCCAGGAGGTCGCCGGAACGCTTCTGGTCGAAGAACCCCACGTCCATGCGGATGAGCCGGCCGTAGCTGTGGTTCCGGAGGTCCATGGTCACGGAGTTGACGATGAGGCGCTGCACGACGATCTTCATGAACAGGCTGAACCCCAGGACCAGGGCCAGGAACACGGCCACCATGCAGATGAAGTAGAAGTACTCCCGGACGTCGGCCCCCTCCACTGCGGCGTCCTTGTCCAGGAGCGAGGCCAGGACCCGCAGCCAGCGCTTCTTCTGCAGGCTCTCGGGAAAGTAGTCCAGGAACCAGGCGTCCACGCACCCCGCGCCCTTTTCCTCCACCAGGTTGTCCAGGGTCTCGGCGTCGGGGCTCTCCCGCTGCATGAACACCTTCTCCAGGAAGGGCTTGGCCAGGAGCACCCGGCCAAAGGTGGCCCCGGAGTGCAGCCCCGCCATGAGCAGCATCACGGCCACCAGCTTCCAGTAGCGGGCCAGAAACGGCATCATGCGCCGGAAGTACATCCCCATGGAGAAATCACCGGTGGACATGCATCGTCTCCTCGCCCAGCAGGTCCTGGTAGACCTTGAGGTTCCCCTCCACCATGCGCTCGACGCTGAAGGTGCGGCGCACCCTTGCGCTGCCCTTGCGGCCCAGATCCTCCCGCCCCGCCCGGTCCGTCAGGAGCTCCACCAGGGCCCGGGCCAGGGCGACGGGATTCCGGGGCGGCACCAGCACCCCCCCGGCCCCTTCCTCCACGGCCTCGGGCAGGCCGCCGACCCGGGACGCCACCACCGGCACCCCCAGGCACTGGGCGTCCAGCACCGTGGTGTTCAGGCCCTCCATGACGCTGGGCACGGCCAGCACGTCAAAGGCCCGCATCAGGGTGGGCGCGTCCTCCCGGAAGCCGGTCATGCGCACCCGGTGCCCCACGCCCAGGCGCTGGATCTCGCCCTCGATGAGGGTTCGGTGCTCGCCCTCGCCCACGATCACCACCCACGCCTCGGGCACCTGCGTGAGCAGCTCGGGCACGGCCCGCACCAGGAACTCCTGGCCCTTGTGCCAGGCCAGGTGCCCCACGCACCCCACCACCGGCGCCGCCTCGGGCACCTCCATGGCCCCCCGCAGCTCTGCCCGGGAAACCTTGACTCGCTCCAGCCGCGCCGGGTCGACGCCGCTCGGGACGACGGATATCTTTGCCTCGGGAATGCCGTCCTCCACCATCACCGCCTGCACGGCCTGGGAGATGGCCACGTAGCGGTCCACGCCGCGGGCATACTTGAACCGGCTCAGCTTCAGGCGGTTGCGATAGATGGAGAAGTCCACCCGCCGGTGCACGACGCGCTTTGGCCCGCGGTGCAGGAGCGACACCAGGATGCCCAGGCCGTGGGCGTGGGACGTGTGCATGTGGATAATATCGTACCCCTCGCGCTTCAGGTGCCGGGCAATGCGCCAGGCCGCCCTCAGGTCCAGCTCCCCGCGGGCCGGGATCTCCACCACCTCCAGGCCGGCCTTCTCGGCCCGCTCGCTCAGCGCCCCCCCGGGCACGCAGCACACCCGGGCCAGGTGGCCGCACCCCTCGAGGCCCGAGGCCAGGTAGAGGGTCTGCTGCTCCCCGCCCCGCCAGGTGCGCTCGGTGTTCAGATGCAGGGTCCTCAAGCGCCTCAAGGCCCGGCTCCAGTGGAATCTACCATGGTGCAAAAGTATAGGCGCGCAGCGGGCCCACGCACGATTAATGACCCGATTCGGGACATTTTTCGGGCGTCGGGGGTCCGACACGGCAAAGATGACCCGTTTCAGGACAGGAATCGTGCGTGAGCGGTGCTGAGAGCATGGACAGGCGCTGGCGTACACGCCCCCTGAGGGGCCAAGGTGCGCTGGGGATTACAATGACTCCGACCAGGCCCGGCGCGGACCGTCCAGAAGCAAGGTCACGTGGTTGAGGATGTCCCGGCCCATGATTCCACGCTCCTCCTCGATCAACAGGTATCGGCCTCGGAACGCGCGGTTCAGAAAAACCACGTCGAGTAGCACGGCCTCCGTAAAGCTCCGGGTCCCGTCGAATCCCATCAGTTCATAGCGCACATCCGGTATGGGCAGCACGCCGAGCTGCTCGACTGCACTTCGGGGAAGGAAGGTGATGTCTGCACCCGTGTCCAGGAGCAGGGACGTGTCGCGAACCGTGGTTCCAGTCTCCTGGCTCCGAAGGATCACCTGGCCGACCGGGGCCGGGGGATCAAAGTTGACCTCGTCATAGGTCGGCATCGGCAGGCACCTCGATGACCTGTTTGGCGAAGTCACCGGCTTCATGGGGCCGGGCGAGACGGGGGCTGTACACGCGTTTCCTGGGCCCGCCGTCAAGGTCCGGGATGATCACATAGACTCTTGTGTTCTCGGGCAGTGTCACGTTGCCGCGCAACCGGATCAGTCCGCTTTGCACGATACCCTCGTAGGCGGGAATACTCACTCCGCTCCTCCTGAAACTCTGAATCGCAGCCCCTTCAATCCCCGCCCCGGGGGAATCCACGCCACGGCTGCCGGGCGGATTTCCGTCCGGCACCTGTTGCCTGGAGCGGCGTGTTGGGGGCCGGAATTCATACTACCGCGTTCAGGCTGACTTGCAAGATCGGAGATCCCATACAGTAATATTGACCCGATTCAGGACATTTTCCGGGCGTCGGGGGCCCCACGCGCCGGAGATGACCCGTTTCAGGACAGGAATCGTGCGTGGGCGCCGGCCCAGGCTATCAGGCTATATGGTAAAGTGTTCCCTGAAAGCGTGTTCAGGAGACGATGCCATGCCCGTGTACGAATACCTGTGTCCGGACTGTAACCGGATCTTCAGCTTCCTGGTGCGGTCCGTTGCCTCGGCCCAGGAGCCGACCTGCCCGAAGTGCGGCAAGGGCGGCATGCAGAAGCAGTTCTCCCGCTTTGCCACCCCACGCGGGAAGAGCCAGTCCAGCCCGACCGAGGCCGGAGGCGGAGGCGGCCCCGACCTGGACGACCCGCGCCTGGAGCGGGAAATGATGAAGCTCATGAGTCAGATGGAGTCCCTGGACGAGAACGACCCCCGCGCCGTGGCCCACCTCACCCGCAAGATGGCCGACCTGACCGGGGAGAAGCTGGGACCCGGAGCCGAGGAGGCCATCCGCCGCATGGAGGCGGGCGAGGATCCCGAGACGGTCGAGGAGGAGATGGGCGACGTCCTGGAGGAGGAGACCGGCGGGATGTTCGGGGGCGGCGAGGGCGGCGGGGGTGGCCCGACCCACGACGACGGGCTCTACGATCTGTGAGGGATTCGCGGCCCGGGCCCACGAGGGTTTCATGTCCTAAAACAGGACATCTCACCCGCGTGGAGAGCCCCACAAAGGAAAAATGTCCTGAATCAGGACAGAATTCCATCGTGGGTGCGCCACCCTGCCTTGAGAATCCTGTGGTCTTGAGCCGAAAAAGTGACTATACTCACTATCATGGCATCCAAACCCGAAACCACCGTGCTCGAAGCCGCTGCCCGGCTGCAGGCGCTCGTGCCCGATGCGATCCTGGTGGGAGGCACGGCTGCGGCTCTCCATGCCCGGCACCGCGTCTCCCTCGACGACGACCACGTAGTCGCGGACCTCTGCGAGCGGTTTGACGACGTGCTCACCGCCCTGGAGGACACCGACGGCTGGGTCACGGCCCGGATCAAGCGGCCTGTTCTCATCCTGGGACGCCTCGACGGCGTGGAGACCGGGGTGCGCAACCTGATCCGGCAGCGGCCCCTGGAGGTCGAGGAGCTGGCCATCGGCCGGCTGAGGATCCGGGTTCCCACCCTCAAGGAGATCACCCGGATCAAGGCTTGGCTCTGCCTGATGCGCAATGCCACCCGGGACTACCTCGACTTCGTTGCCCTGGCCGACCGGCTGGGCGAGGACGAGGCCGCCGGCGTGGTCCTCGAGCTGGACGACTACTATGCCGATCAGATCGGACCGGGGGGCCGGAGGATCGCGACGCAGGTCGCCAAGCAGCTTGCGAAACCGCGCCCGGACGACCTGTCAGACGTGGACCTCGCATCCTACCGCAGGCTCAGGCGGCGCTGGCAGGACTGGGATGGGGTCAGGGACGCCTGCGGTCGGGTGGCCGTGCGGGTGCTCGATCGAGTCGCCAGGGAGGACGCACCTTGATTCATCGCCATCTCCGGATCCCGCCCGGCATGGCGGCAGAGGCGCTGCCCGCCGCAGCCCTCGTGGATATCCTCGAGCAAGGCGATCTGGACGACTGGCAGCCCATTGCCGCAGCCGTGGCCCGCGATCCCGGAGGCGCCCTCGCCGAGAAGGTCATGCGCCTCGTGGATGCGTACCCCGCGTACGGCACCTCGCCCCTCTGGCGGGCGTGGATCGACCGGTGCCGGGCCCGGACCCGGCCGCGACCTGCCCGCCTTGCGGCGCTTCGACAGCGAGCCGGGCTCACGCAGGCAGAGCTCGCGAGCCGACTCTCCATGTCCCAGTCGGATCTCTCAAAGCTCGAGCGCCGCCGGGACGTCCGCCTCTCGACGCTCCGGGCCTACGCCGCGGCGCTCGGGGGTCGTGTCCGGGTTGTCGTCGAAATAGGCGGCGCCGCCTGGGAGGTCCGGCTGGACGGCCCTTGAGCCCAAAGGCGGAAGATGTCCTGATTCAGGAAAGAATTCACGCCTGGGCCAAAAAAGTTCGAAACGGATCGGCCTGCAGACCGACTCCGCAGGCATGAGCCTCTACCCTGTCCCCCACTACGCCGCCCACACGCTTAGGGGCGTGCCCTCGATCTGCAGGGGCGAGGCCGCGGCCTGGCTCTGGACGCACCTGCGCCGCGGATTTCCGGGCGCGTTCGGCGCTGTCCTGATGCCCGACCACCTCCACGTGATACCGATGGTTCGCGACGAGGCCCGCGCGCGCCGCCGCCTCTCCGATGTCCTGGGCCACTTCACCCGCAACTTCGGCCGCGGGCAGAGCGTGTGGCGACCCGTGGACGAGCCGATCCCGGTGCGGGATCCCAGGATGCTCGCCCGGTCCGTGCGGTACGTGTCCAACAACCCGTGTCGCGAGCACCTGACCCGGGATCCGCTCGCCTGGGACTTTACCACCCATTGCGACGTCATGGGCGCCATCGCAGATCCCTGGGTCACGCCCGAGGCCCTGGCCCACGCCCTGGAGTGGCCGCTCCAGGGATTCAGGAGCGGTTCCACGCCTACGTGTCAAAGGATTCGAGCGTGGACGTGCGCGGCACACCCCCGCCGCGGCCCGCGACGCCGGTCGAGCTCGCCGAGATTCCGATCCGGAACCTGATCCGGGCCGTGGCCTCGTGCACCCGCACGCGGCCCGAGGACGTGACGCATCCGGGCCTGCCCAGGACACTGCTGGTGCATCTGGCCCTGGCCCTGGGCTGGCGCGACCGGCGCCTCCTCGCCCGGGCGATCCGGACCACCGAGCGCACCGTGAACCGCATCGCGGCCACGCCCCTGGATGGCCAGGTGCTCCAGGCCGCCCTCCTGTGCGCCGGGGATACCCGCCTGCAGGTCCACGAGTGATGCATGTCCTGGATCAGGACATCTTCCGGGCGTGGGGAGCCCCACGAGCTGAAAATGTCCTGATTCAGGACGTGGATCCCTCGTGGGGAATTCAGCCCGCTTGCACGTGGATCCGAAACACGGTACCATCGGATACGGTCGTCATCCCGGATTTCTCAGTGACCGGCACGAACTGCTTGGACGATTGAAAACCATGAAGGCCACCGTCTACCTCGAAACCAGCATCATCGGCTACTTGACTTCACGGCCAAGTCGCGATCTGGTCACGGCAGCAAACCAGCAGATCACCCGAGAATGGTGGGAGGATCACCGCAACAAGTTCGATACTTTCATTTCCCAGTTCGTGATCGATGAGTGCGGAGAAGGAGACGCTGGCGCGGCCAAGGAACGAATGGACGTACTGGCCAACTTGCCCCTACTCGATGTAACCGAAGAGGTTGAGACATTTGCCGAGGAACTGGTCAGGAAGATCCCCCTGCCGGAAAAGGCAGAAGTGGATGCCTTGCACATCGCGGTTGCGACCGTAGGCGGGGTGGATTACCTCTTGACCTGGAACTGTACTCACATCGCCAATGCGGCCTTGCGTCCCCGCATCGAAGCGGTTTGTCGATCCCTGGGCTGCGAACCGCCGACGATCTGCACACCCCAGGAACTGATGGAGACCTGAAGCCATGCGCCGCGATCCTGTGGTCCAGGAAGTCCGTCGCCACCGCGAACGCTACGCGGCCCGGTTCAATAACGACATCAAGGCCATTTGCCGCGCAGCGCGCGAGAAACAGAAGGAAAGCGGCCGGGTGATCGTTTCGCGGTCGCCGAGGCCAGCGGCAAGACCTTCGACTACCGGACGGTAACGATTTCCTCGACCCTATTCCACCAGGTCCACGTGTGATGCATGTCCTGGATCAGGACGTGGATTCCTCGTGGGCCTCCACCAGCGCCACCGCGTACGCGGCCACGGCCTCGCCCTGGCCCACGGCGCCGATGCCCTCCAGGGTCTTGGCCTTCACTCCCACCCGGTCCACGTCCAGGCCCAGGAGGGCGGCCAGGCGCTGGCGCATCTCCATCTTGTGCGGCCCCAGGCGCGGCCGCTCCAGCAGGATCACCGTGTCCACGCTCACCACCCGGAGCCCCTTCTTGTGCACCCGCTCCAGCACGTCCAGGAGGAACTCCCGGCTGGCCCGGCCCTGGTTCTCGGGGTCCCGGTCGTCGAACAGGTCGCCGATGTCCCCCATGCCGGCCGCGCCCAGCACCGCGTCGGTGACGGCGTGGAGCACCACGTCGCCGTCCGAGTGGCCCACGGGCCCGCTCTCGTGGGGGATGCGCATGCCCCCCAGCATGAAGAGCCGCCCCGACTCCAGGCGGTGCACATCGTATCCCAGGCCCACGCGAGCGCTCATGGTTTGTCTCCTTGCTCGAACGCCCGGGCCAGGTCCAGGTCCTCGGGCGTGGTGATCTTCAGGTTGAATGCGCTGCCGGCCACGGTGTGCACGGCCTCGCCCAGGGACTCCACCATGGCCGCCTCGTCCGTGAAGGTGGCGTCCCCGGCCGCGGTCATGGCCCGCTCCAGCACTGCCCGGTGAAATCCCTGCGGCGTCTGGGCGAGACAGAGCCCTGCCCGCGGCACGGTGCGCACCACCCGGCCCCGGTCATCGACCTCCTTCACAGTGGAAGAGATCTCCACCACCGGCACCACTGCGGGGTGGTCTTGGAGGGCGTCCAGCACGGCCTGCACCAGGCGCGCAGAAACCAGCGGCCGGGCCGCGTCGTGCACCAGCACCCGGGTCACGCCCTCGGGCAGCGCGGTCAGACCGGCCCGCACCGAGTCCTGGCGCCTTGCCCCGCCCGCGACCACCACGGCCCCGGGCACCAGGGCGCCGAACTCCGGCTCCATCCCCGCCGGCGCCACCACCACCACCACCCGGCCCCGGAAGGGCGAACACGCCCGGACCAGCACCGGCACGCCGCAGAGGTCCTCGAGCACCTTGGGCCCCCCCGGCCCGAACCGGACCCCGCGGCCGCCGGCCACGATGATGGCAGCTGTATCTTCCATGGTGTGCGGATCCTATCGCAAAGCGGTGGTAGCGACAATAAACCTTTCCCCTGCCCTGAGACCCGGACTACAATCGTCCGCATGGGTGAATGGACCGCTGAATCGAGCTGTGAGCTCTACCACATCCCCACCTGGGGGGCCGGCTACTTCTCCGTCAGCGACCGCGGCCACCTGGTGGTGACCCCCGCGGGCCCGGACGGCCCCGAGGTGGATCTGCCCGACCTGGTGGAAGACCTGAGGAAGCGCGGCCTGGACCTGCCGCTGCTCATCCGGTTCAGCGACATCCTGGCCTGCCGCCTCCGGGACCTGACCGCCTGCTTTGCGGCCGCGGCCGGGGAATACGGCTTTACGGGCGGCTACCAGCCCGTCTACCCCATCAAGGTGAACCAGCAGCGCCACGTGGTGGAGGAGCTCATCCACTACGGCCGGGAGTGCCACCTCGGCCTCGAGGCCGGGTCCAAGCCCGAGCTCCTGGTGGCCCTGGCCCTGCTCGAGGACGCCGAGGCCCCCATCATCCTGAACGGCTACAAGGACGAGCCCTACATCGAGACCGCGTGCCTGGCCCAGAAGCTGGGCCGCACCCCGGTGCTGGTCATCGACCGGCAGCAGGAGCTGGACACCATCCTCACGGTCTCGGAGCGCCTCGGGGTGCGGCCGCACCTGGGCGTGCGCGCCAAGCTCACGGCCCGGGGCGCGGGCAAGTGGATGGCCACCACGGGCGACCGCTCCAAGTTCGGGCTCACGGCCGCGGAGCTGGTGGGCGTGGTGAAACGCCTCGAGGCCCGCGGCATGCTCGACTGCCTGGAGCTGCTGCACTTCCACATCGGCTCCCAGATCTCGGCCATCCGCGCCGTGAAGGACGCCCTGCGCGAGGCCAGCCGCATCTTCGTGGAGCTCCAGGGCATGGGTGCCAGGCTGAAGTACTTCGACGTCGGCGGCGGCCTGGCCGTGGACTACGACGGCTCCAGCACCGACTTCGCCTCCTCGGCCAACTACTCCATGCAGGAATACGCCAACGACGTGGTGGCCGCCGTGGCCGAGGCGTGCAACGACCGGGACACGCCCCACCCGATCCTGCTCAGCGAATCGGGCCGGGCCCTGGTGGCCCACCAGTCCATGCTGGTGTTTGATGTTCTCGGCGTGGACCGCATGATCCAGGACGAGGACACCGTTCCAGCCGACAAAGACGAAGCCCCGATCCTCAAGGACTTCCACGCCGTGCTGGAGACCCTCACCGCCGACAACGTCCAGGAGTCCTACCACGACGCCCTCCAGTGCCGCGAGGAGGCCGTGAGCCTGTTCAACCTGGGCTACCTGGACCTGAACGGCCGCGCCCGGGCCGAGCACCTCTTCCGCGCCTGCCTGGCCCGGGTCCTCAAGACCCTGGGCGGCCTGGACCACGTCCCCGAGGAGCTCGAGGGCCTGGAGGAGAAGCTGAGCGACACGTATCACTGCAACTTCTCGGTGTTCCAATCCGTGCCCGACCACTGGGCCGTGGGGCAGTTGTTTCCCACGCTGCCCATCCACCGCCTGGACGAGGAGCCCACGCGCCGGGGCGTGCTGGCCGATCTCACCTGCGACAGCGACGGAAGGGTGGACCGGTTCATCGAAATCCGCGACGAGAAGCACACCCTGGAGCTCCACCCCCTGAAGGACGGGGAGAACTACTACCTGGCTATGTTCCTCCTGGGGGCGTACCAGGAGATCCTGGGCGATCTGCACAATCTGTTCGGCGACACCAACGCGGTCCACGTGGTGCTGGACGACGACGGCTGCAGCATCCAGCACGTAGTGGAGGGCGACAGCATCACCGAGGTGCTTGAGTACGTGCAGTACGAACCGGCGGGTTTGATATCTAAGCTACGGGTGACGGCCGAGAAGGCGTGTCGTGCGGGGAGGATCAGCCTGGAGGAATCGGCGAGTTTGCTGCGGGCGTACAGGGAGGGATTGAACGGGTCTACCTATCTGGAGTGAGGGCTAAATAGCCGGTCTTGATTCCTAGCACTCCATAAGTGATTCGAACAACTACG
>CAZAKZ010000103.1:0-21219 GCA_964485695.1 uncultured Planctomycetota bacterium
CTCCCTTGATCCAGAGGGACTCTATGCGGAGATTAGCCGGTTAACGGGCTCGTTCTCGGCATTCAGGTGCAGCCCATCCCCGTTGTCCAGAACCGAGAGAAACGGCACGCCATTTCTTTTCCCCCGTATGATGAGGATCTCCTTTGCCCCCGCGTCCACGGAGTTTTCCACCAGCTCGGCCACGGCTTTCAGGGGATTCGGCTGGGACCGGGCAATGAGGGTGATGGCCTCCCACTCGTTTCCGATGTGGAGATTACCGTTCATGGATGTGTTTCCTCGAGGGCCGGGTGGAAGGGAAAGTCCGATACCGATTTGAACAGAATGGGATACGGGTTCCCCTCCCCGGAAATGCCGCCCTGGATTCCGGATTCTTCCATTCTGGAATATCGTTCCGGGACGGGAGTATACCATTACCGGCTGAGGGCGCCATCCGGGCATTTCCGGGATCTTCGGGGGGATCAAGAAAACCGGGTTTATACTTTTGCAACCCTTTGATAGCATCCGGGTTTCGGAAGCGGGGCCTTCAGACCCTGCAGGGACTATTGTCTTCGCAGATCGTCAGTTCCGTCCGAAATCGTTTTTTCGCCCTGTTGGGTTCAATACGCGCAGGGTTCCTGCACGATGCTACAGGGAGTCTGTGACCGGTGGCGTCCTGCCGGTCCCTTTTCCCCTCGACCTTCTGATATAGAGGAGAATCCCAAATTGAAAACAAGCGTTGTGGGCCTCCTTGTTCTTACCCTGTGCTGCACCAGCCTTCACGGTCAGGAGTTACCCTCGGGGAAGGCGGGTGCATCCAGGGCAAAACCCGTGAAGCGACTGGCCTTGAAGGGTGCCACGGTGTTGACCGTTTCCGGAGAACCCCTGACCGGAGGAACGGTTCTCATCGAGGATGGAAAGATCGCGGCCGTGGGCAAGGACCTGGCGCTTCCGGAAGGTGTCCAGGTGGTAGATCTGACCGGTTCTTTCCTCTTTCCCGGCCTCATCGATGCCGGTTCGTACATCGGTCTCCTGCCGTCGGAGGCCGCCGAGCGTAAGGGCGGCCTGGCAGTGAAAGACGGCCTGGATCCGTTCGATTCCAGGCTTCGCCGGGTCCTGGCTGGAGGTGTGACCGCCGCCTTTGTCTCACCCAGGCATCACCAGGCGTCCACCGGCGTCCTCGGGACCGTGATCCGGATCAAACCCGGGGAAAAACCCGAGAACATGGTTCTGAAGGAGACCGCCGCAGTTCGCACCTCCATCGGGGTGTCCAGCGGCACCGTTTCCGACACCCTCTCCCGCTGGAAAAGCTATCAATCCGTGGTCCGCGTCCTGAAGGGCGTCAAGTCCTACACCGAGGCCAAGAAGAAGTACGGGAAGGACCTGGAGAAATGGAAGAAGGACCTGAAGGAGTGGCGCAAGAAGGTCGGCCTCCCCGCGGAAGAGAAGAAGACCTCGAAGGACGCCGGACCGAAGAAGAACGGGAAGAAAGAAGTCAAAAAGAAGACCGATAAGACGGCCAAGAAGACGGTCAAGAAAACGGCCGATAAGACGGCCAAGAAGACGGCCAAGAAGACGACGACCACGAAGAAGAAAAAGGTCCCGAAGCGCCCCAGGAAGCCCCGCACCCCCCGGAAGGACCCCGTGAAGGAAGCCCTCGAAGCGGTGCTCGAGAAAAAAATCCCGCTCCGGGTGGAAGCGCACCGGGCGGAGGACATCCGCAGGGCCCTGAACCTCGTGGAGACCTTCGACCTGAGCCTCGTCCTCGAAGGGGCCACCGAGGCCGGTGCCCTGGCCAAGGAGGTCGAGACGGCCGGGGCCTCGGTGGTGGCCGGTCCCCTGGTTCTCTTTGATCCCCGTCGTCTCGAGTACGCGAACTTCGACGCATCCACCCCGACTCGTCTCATCCACGCCGGTATACCCGTGGCCCTGGCCTCAGCGTCTTCCAACCCTCTGGCTTCCAGGTTCATGGGTCTCATGGCGGCATACGCTGCGGGCCCCGGCCTGAAGAGGAACCAGGCGCTCAAGACCATCACCCTGGATGCAGCCCGCATCCTCGGCGTGGAGGACCGCATCGGCAGCATCCAGAAGGGAAAGAGTGCCGACCTCGTGGTGGCGGACCGGCATCCCCTGGAAACCGGATGTGTGGTGAGCACCGTCTTCATCGAAGGGGTGGTCGTGTATTCCGCCAGAAATCCGTGATAGGCCGGGGCCTTGATCCGGGCTTCAGCCCGCCACGACCCCCGATAGATACAGGAGAATCCATGAAGGGAACAACGATTGTAGTCGCTGCTCTGCTGGTCTGGGCCGGAATTGCAGGAGCCCAGTCCAAAGGGGCCCAGTCCGCAGGGATCCAGTCCGCAGAGATCCAGTCCGGGGGCCTCGCCCTCGTGGGGGCCAAGATCCTCCCCATGCGCGGCGAAGACCTGGAAAAGGGGACGATCCTGATCCGCGAGGGCAAGATCGAAGGCATCGGTCCACGCCTTTCCGTGCCGGACGGATTTGAGCGCTTGAATCTCGAGGGTCGAGTGGTCATGCCCGGCATGATCGACCTCAACGCCTATCTGGGCGCATATGGGGAACTCCATGAGAATATTCACGCCCTGACGCCCGACATCCGGGCCGCGGATGCCTTCAACCCATTCAAGGACGAGGTGAAACGTGCCCGGTCTTCCGGAGTCACCACCTTCGTCCTGGCTCCCCGGGATAGAAACGTCGTCGGAGGCCGCACGTCCGTGGTGAAGATGCCCGGTGAAGATGCGATCCGCCCCCGATTTCTGAACCGGCTGGGGCCCTGGAAGATCTCTCTGGGGCAGGCGGCCCTCCAATCCGGCCGGGCGCCCACCAGCCGGGCGGGTGCCGTAGCCCTGGTCCGCAGTGCCCTGGAAAATGCGCAACCCGGGGACGCCCTCCACGCTTTGATACGCAGAGAGACATCCGCCCTCATCCACGTCCAGACTGCGGCCGAGGCGGAAAGGACCGTCGCTCTCATGAAAGCTTACAACCTCCGGGGCTGTCTCGTGAACGCCCTGGATGTGAAGGACGCAGCTGCCTCCCTGGCCAAGGCGGGGGTGGCCGTGGCGTTCGGCCCCTACTCCCTCGATCTTCTCGACCGTCAGCTCCAGGGAGCGGCGGCCTTGGCCGCTGCCGGCGGAAGGGTGGCCTTTGTTTCCGACGCCCCCCGCACCCGCATGGCGGATATCCGGGTGACCGCGGTGCTGGCCGTTCATCTCGGTCTGGACCGACGGGCGGCGCTCCGCGGCCTGACCCTGACCGCAGCGGAACTCCTCGGTGTTCAGGACCGCGTCGGCAGCCTCGAGGCGGGCAAGGACGCCGATATGGTGGTGTTCAGCGGGGATCCCCTGGACCTCACCTCCTCCATCGAACGTGTCCTGGTGGACGGGAAGACCCTATACATCCGTAAGAAGATCTCCGGGAAGGGAGCGAAGTAGATGTCAAGATTGCAGGTATCCTCCCTCCTTCTGATCCTCCTGGCTCCGGGTACGCTGCTCGCTCAGAAGACAGCCGAACCACCCGTTGCCGCCATCCGGGCCGGACGGGTCCATACCCTGGCCGGACCGGTCCTGGAGAACGCCCTCGTGGTCGTTCGCCAGGGCAAGATCCTGGCCGTGGGCAAGGACATCCCCGTACCCGAGGGCGCGGTGCTCTTCGAGGATCCCACCGCTGTGGTGACGCCGGGTCTCCTGGATGCCGATGCCGCACTGGGCCTCGATGGAGTGGACCTGAACGAGCAGTCGAAGGAAGTATTGCCGCACCTTCGCATCGCGGATGCCCTCGACACCCGGGACCCCCGATTCCGGAGAAGCCTCGAGGCCGGCATCACCGCCGTCTACGTCTCTCCGGGGTCCCGAGGCGTCATTGGAGGTCTCGGAGTGGTGGTAAAGACCACGGGTGGGGCGCTCTCCAGGGTTCTCGTCAAGGCGGACGCCGGTTTGAAGGCCGTCATGGGGGGAGAACCGTCCCTGGGGAATCGGGCCACCCGGGGGGCACCGACCACGAGCATGTTTGCACGCCGCCCCACCACCCGTATGGGCGTGGTATGGTTGTTTCGAGAGGCGCTGTATCGATACAAGGATCGCGACAAGACCGGTGGACAGAAGACGATCGACCCGTACATGGCCCCGGACATGGCCGTTGTGGAGCGGGTGGCCTCCGGGGAGATTCCCCTGCGCATCCACGCCCGCATGGCCACCGACATCCTGACCGCCCTTCGCCTGGCCGTGGAGTTCGGCGACCTGGATCTGGACCTGATCGTGGACGAGGCCACCGAGGCCTACAAGGTGGCCCCGGCCCTGGCCAGGAACCGTGCCCGGGTGGTCCTCGGGCCGCTCTACTTCGCTCCCCGGAGCAGCATGGAGCGACGTGAAGGCCATGCAGTGGCCTACGACAACGCCGCCGTGCTCCACCGGGCCGGTGTTCCCTTTGCCCTGAAAACGGCAGGAGACGCCGATCCCTCCACGCTCCGGACCGGGGCCGGCCTCCTGGTCCGGTACGGCCTGGAGCACGCAGCAGCCCTCAGGGCGCTCACCCTGGACGCGGCGAAGATTCTCGGTGTGGATACCCGGCTCGGAAGCCTCGAGGTGGGTAAGGATGCCGATCTCGTGGTGTTTGACGGTGATCCCCTCTCCCCCACGACCAAGGTGAAGGCGGTGATGGTGGGCGGCTGCTGGGTCCACGTGGCCCGGCAGGACAAGGGAGGAGGAGCATCGCGGTGATGGACGGAATCATATCTGCACTCTGTACATTCAGAATTGGAATCCTATCGATGAATCCTACACCTATCGCAGTGAAGATCTGGACGGTGATCTGGACTGTGGCGGTCTTCGCCGTTCTCTGGGCCTCGCCGGTGTGCGCCGAAGACCTCGTGGCCATCAAGGCCGGACGCATTCTCACCCTCAGCGGCAAGAACAAGGACAATTACAAGGAAATTGTCTCCGGCGTGATCCTGGTCGAGGACGGCCGCATCATCGCCGTGGACGAGGCGAAAAAGGTGAAGATCCCCTGGAACGCCGAGGTCATCGACGCCGGCCGCCACGTGGTCATGCCCGGCATGATCATGGCCCATACATCCCGGGGCATGCGAGTGACGAACGAAGCCATGCAGACCGTGCCCTACCTCCATGTCCGGGACTCCATCAGCACGGTGGATACCTACTTCGAGGAGGCGCTCCGGGACGGCGTCATCGCCCTGGGGGTGATGCCCGGCCACTACACCCTCGTGGGCGGCCAAGGCATGGCGGTGAAGCCGCACGGCCTCACCGTGGAGGCCATGACCGTCCGGGAATGCACGGGCATGAAGATCAGCCTCCTTCCCGGCCGCAACGCATCCCGCATGAGCCACATGCAGAAGCTTCGTCGCTACTTCATCGACTTCCAGGACGAGATGGCCCGGCGCGCCGAAACCCGGCAGGCCGCGGAGGAAACGGCCAAGGCCAAGGGCGACACCGTGGATCCCGAGACACCGCTGGAGGTGAAGAAGAAACCGCTCCAGGATCTCCTGGACGGGCGCCTCACAGCCTTTGTCTATTGCCCCACGGCTTCGGACGTGTTCAAGGCCCTGGAACTGATAGAGACCTTCAAACTCAAGATCGTCCTGATTCTCGGCACGGACTGCTTCAAGGCGGTGGATGCCATTGCCCGGGCCGGACTCCCGGTGATCCTCTCCCCCAGGATGATCCACCGCGAGCGGGACCCGGAGACCAGGAAGGAGATCGAGACGTGTCCAGCTGTGGTCTTCCACAAGGCAGGCGTGCCCTTCGCTCTCCTGCCCGACACGGCTTCCCTGGGCGGGCGCCACCTCTGGTTCCAGGCCGCTGTGGCCATGCGCCACGGCCTGCCCCGTGAGGCGGCCCTGAAGGCCATCACAGTGACACCCGCAAAGCTCCTGGGCATCGAGGACCGGTTCGGTTCCATCGAGGTGGGCAAGGACGCCAACCTGGTGATCCTCACCGGAGATCCCCTGCAATACAACACCTGGGTAGACAGGGTCCTCTTCGAGGGCAAGGTCATCTACGACCGCAAGACGGATCCCAAGATCCGCCGACTTTTCAAGGAGAAGCCACCCGAGAAGGCGGCAAAACCCGTCAAGGAGAAAGAACCGGGGTCCGGGAAGAAGTCTTCCGAGAAGTCCAAGAAATCCGAGAAGTCCGAGAAGTCCGAGAAGAACGGAAAAAAATAGGAGGATGCCCGCGTGTTACGCTTCATGACAGCTTTCCTGATCGGCGCCCTCCTGACAGCCTGGATATCCCTTGCCGCAACGGCCGATGAAGTCACCGATGAAGTCACCGATGAAGTCACCGATGAAGTCATTGCCTACAAGGGGGGAACCATTTTCACCGGAACGGGGACCTCCATCCCCGGAGGTATCCTCCTGGTGAAGGACGGCAAGATCCTGGCCGTGGGCACCGGGGTTTCCATCCCTTCGGGCGCCCGGGTCGTGGACGTGCGCGACAGGATTCTCATGCCGGGCCTGGTGAATCCCCTCACGTATCTCGCTCATTCCGGAAGGGATGACGAGGAGTCCGTGAGTCCGGATGTCCGAGCCGCCGACGGCATCGACCTGTTTGCACGAAACCGTGACCTGCTCCGGGGTGGAGTCACCACCTGCTACGTGGCCCCCGGCCGCGCCCGACTCCTGAGTGGAACGGGCGCGGTTGCCCGGTCCGCGGGAAAACCCGAAACCCGGATCCTGCGCACCCTGGCCGGCATTCGGTTGAACCTGGGCGAGCGATCCAAGAATCCGCCTCCCCTCTTTCAACCACCCGTTCCACCGTCGACCCGACGGCCCTTCCAGCCCTCGAAACCTCAGCTTCCCGGTTCCAGGCCGGGGGCGATGCTCCAGATCCGCCGGACATTCAAGGCTGCCCGGGCCTATCTGGCGGCCCGCGATCGTTCCCGGGCCGGGCAGGGGCAAATGCCGCGACGCAATCTGGAGTTCGAAGCCCTGGAGCCCGTGCTGAAGGGCGAGATCCCCCTCCGGGTGAACGCCCACACGGCCGCCGATATCCTCCAGGCGCTCGACCTCGGAAGCGAATTGAAGGTCAAGGTGGTGCTGGAAGGAGCTACCGAAGCCTACCGGGTGGCCCGGGCCCTGGCCGAAGCCCGGGTGGCGGTAGTGGTCAATTCCCACGTCTTTCCCGGACAGACGTATCCCCACGATGACACACGCGAGGTGTCCGAGGGGCTCCGGGACCTGAGAAACGCCGGCATCCTGGCCCGGGCCGGGGTGGAGGTGGTTCTCTGCCTCCCCGCCTCGATGAATGCTGGGGACCTGATGCTGGGCGCGGGGTGGGCCGTGCGATACGGTATGCCCGCGGACAAGGCGCTTCGGGCCGTGACCCTCGGGGCGGCGGAGGTGTGCGGCGTGGCCGATCGGGTGGGCAGCCTCGAGAAGGGCAAGGAAGCCGATTTCCTGGTCCTCGACCGCGATCCCTTCGATGTCCGGGCTGAGCCCCTGGAGGTCTACCTGGGGGGCGAGCGGGTCTACCGGAGAAGCGCCGAGAAACCCGCGGCCGAGATCCTGGCCGTCCAGGCGGGCCGCATCCTGACCCTGGCCGGCCAGGTCCTGCACAATGCCACCGTGCTCATTGAGAACGGAAAGATCGTTGACCTGGGCCCGTCGGTCATCCCCCCCACCACTGCCCGGATCGTAAAGGTCCCGGGCGGCGTGGTCACGCCCGGCTTCATCGACACGCTTTCTCACGTGGGCCTGCACCAGGATAGGCTGGCCTCCGTCCGGGCCATCCGTCCGTCTGGAAGGCCACCGGTGCGAGGCATGCCCCGGATTCCAGGCAGGCGGCCGCCCGTGCGCAGGGTGAGAGGCGTCGGTCTCAAGGAGAACATCTCCGACGTGATCCAGCCGGGGGACGAGGGATATGTGGCCCTGCTCCGGGCCGGAGTGACCACGGTCATCCTGGCGCCCAGTGGCATGAGCGAGGCTCAAATGGCCGCCGTGAAGATGGGCGCCCGGACCCGGGAAGACCTGATCCTTCGCAGGGTGGCAGGCGTGCGCTATCCCATGAAGCTCTTGGACAGCGCTTCCAGGAAATCCGCCGCAGCCAGGCTGGAATCCGCCCTGAAGCGGGTCAAGGCCTACATGGCCAAGTTTGCCAAGTACGACAAGGACATGAAGGCCTACGAGGAGGCCAAGGCCGCCTCGAAGACCCCCTCGGATTCCGACAAGGCGAAGAAGAAGCCGGATAAGGGAAAGAAACCGGCCAAGAAAAAGCTCGAGGCGCCCAAGAAGCCCTCGGTAGACAAGGGCATGGAGGCGTGGAAAGCCGTCATTGAGGGCCGGGCTGCGGTAGTGGTCGCCATCGGTCGCGAGGACACCATCGAGCGGGCTCTCGAGGTGTTCCGGAAATACGATCTGAAACCCGTGCTTCTCCAGGCCGACGAAGCACATCGCGTGGTGGGCGCCGTGAACAAGGGCGCGGCCGGCGTCCTGTCCGGCCCCCCCTTCGTAAGGCACGAACCCGACGGCACGCCCGTCTTCAACGCCCGGATCCTGAGCGATGCGGGCGTGGCCGTGGCGTTTTACACGGGAACCGGAAGCGGTTCCAAGTTCCTCCCCCTGCACGCCCTGTTCGCGGTCCGAAACGGTATGAGCAAGTCTGCGGCCCTCAGGGGACTCACCGTGGTGCCCGCCAAGCTCTTCCATATCGACGACCGGGTCGGGACCCTCGAGGTCGGAAAGGACGGCGACCTGGTGGTATTCAGCGGCGACCCCTTCGACCTGTCGAGCCGCATCGAGGTGGTCGTGGCGGGCGGCCGCGTGGTTCACGATGCACGCGGTGCAAACGGCACGCACGATTCTTTGAAGAAGTAAGAGACCATGACCATGAAAAACATGAAAAAATCGATCTGGTTGAAGCCGGCCGTGCTCCTGGTGTGTACTGCCGTGTTTTCCCTGTCCGCTCCCGGCCAGATCCGCAGGCCCGCCACGGGTCCCTGGGCCCACCTCGGCAAGGGACTCGTGGAAAAAATGGGAAAACGTTACGCCATCGAGGCCGGAAAGATCCTCACCATCACCCGGGGCGTCATCAACGGCGGAGTCATCCTGGTCAAGGACGGGAAGATCGAGGACGTCGGCCCCCGGGACCGGATGAAGATTCCGGAAGGGTACGAGGTCATCGATGCCTCGAAGCACTGGGTCATGCCGGGATACATCGACTGCCATTGTCACACCCTGGGGGCCACGATCTACGGCTGGGGCAATGATCTGAACGATACCGTGCACCAGCTGAATCCGGGTCTCAGCGCCCTCGACACCCTCCATCCAGAGAACGATTTGATCCTGAACGCCCGGGCCGCCGGCGTCACGGCCGTGGTCTTCATCCCCGGCAGTGGCTCCAACCAGGCCGGCTGGGGTGTGGTGGCCAAGAACGCCGGCAAGACCACCGAGGAGATGGTGATGCGGTATCCCGGGGTGCTCAAGATGGCCCAGGCGGGCAATCCCGAGCGTCGCGGAGATCTGGGCCGCACCCGCATGGGTATGAACTGGATGATCCGAGACCTGCTCCTGCGTGGAAAGAAGTACCACGAGGCGTGGAAGGCGTACGAGGAGGGCCGCACCCGGGAGAAACCCGAGGTGCTCCGCGACATGGAGAACTTCCGCGGCTTCTACGAGGGCCTCTACCCGGCCCTCATCCACACCCAGGTGGCCCAGGTCTGGCAGTCCACCATGCGCACCTTCCACGACGAGGTGAAGGTGCCGGGATTTTACGCCTCCCACTCTTCCATGGACGCCTTCGTCAACGCCCCGGAGGCCGCCCTGCGAAAGATCAACGTGGATGTGGGCCCGCGGGCATACTACCTCGATCCCAACACCGGCCGGTATCTCGGCCTGGCCTCTCTCTGGTGGGAAGGCGGGGTGAGGAATCTGACAATCAACACAGACGCCCCCATCATTCCCCAGAACGAGCTCTGGTTTCAGGCCACCGTGGCGTCCCGCCTCGGCCTCGACGAGGAAGAAGCCACCAAAGCACTGACCATCCGGGCCGCACGGTCCATGGGTCTGGAGCACCGCATGGGCAGTATCGAGAAGGGCAAGGACGCGGACCTGCAGATCCGCACCGGATCTCCTCTCGACGTCACCGCATACGTGTGGAAGCTCATGATCGACGGCGTGGTGGTGTATGACATTGACAAGGAAAAGAGACGCTTTTAAGGAGCGAAAATCGTGATGGAACGCGCGTGCGTCTTCTGTTTTCTATGGGTTCTCTGGATCCTCGGGATCGCGGCCCTGGCAGGTGCCGGCGGGGACGACACCGGGGACATTGCCGGAGAAAAGATTATAGCGGTCAAGGCTGGTACGATCTGGACCGGTGCCGGGAAAGCCATCTCCGACGGTATCGTCCTTGTGAAGAACGGCAAGATCGAGGCAGTCGGTGCCCGGGACAAGGTCGAGATTCCACCCGGCGCCAGGATTCTCGACGTCTCTGACGGCGTGGTCCTCCCGGGCCTGGTGAACTGCTATTCCAGGCTGGGTCTATTCAGCCGCGTCCGATCTCCCCTCAGGTCCGGAAGGGGATCGGGATTTTCCAACAAGTCCAACACCAACCCCGCAGCAGAGCTCTTCTTGCGGCAGAAGGTATTCCAGGATCTACTCGAGGCGGGTGTGACCACCATCGGCCTCATTCCCGGATCGGGCGGCGGCATCACCGGCACCGTGGCGGTCATCCAGCCCCACGGGAAAACCCGGAAGGAGATGATCCTCAAGGAAGGCGTGCTGCTTAGAATCGGATTCCCCGGCGGCACCAGCGCCATATCGGGGCTGAAGACCCTTCTCGATCGGGCCAAGGCCGAGGCGGAGAAGGTGGAGAAGGCCAAAAAGCGCCGGGCCGACTGGGAAAAACGCGAGGCTGCAAAGCGCAAGAAGGCCGAGGAGAAGCGCAAGAAGGAGGCGAAGAAGAAAGGGACCGCCTCTTCCGGGGACAAGGGCGACAAGAAAAGCGAGGAGAAGAAGAAGTCAGAGTCCAAGGGGCCGAAGGTCCCCGACCTGAAGCCGAACATCGAACCCATTGTCCGGGCCCGGACCGGAGAACTCAGGGTACTCCTGGAGATTCCTGGACCGGCGGTGCTGGATCACTTCAACGACGTGCTCAAGGATCGCCACACCCTGGACTTCATCCTGGTGACCGGAGGCCGGACCGCCGTGCACATCAAGGATACCCTGAAGCAGAAAAAGATCCCCGTGGTGTTGGCGCCAGTCCTCACAACGGAAAAAGGCACCACCGTGCGTATCAATCCCGCCGCCATCCTGGAGGAGGCGGGGGTGGAGATCGGCTTCAGACCGTCCGCCGACCGGCTGAGCTCCATTCGCAATCTCCTCTTCGAGGTGGCCATACTGATCAAGTGCGGTCTCGGCAAGGAGACCGCCATCCGGGCCCTGACCCTCACCCCGGCCCGGTGGCTGGGCGTCGACAAGGAGGTGGGAAGCCTGGAGAAGGGCAAGGCAGCGAACCTGCTCTGCTTCCGGGGGAATCCCCTGGAGAGCCCCCTCGCCGAGTTGAAGTACGTGTTGCTTTCAGGCCGGGTGGTCCACGAGGCCGGGGATCCTGACGCCAAGGAGCAGGAGGAGAAATAGCCATGTTGTACAGATGGATCTGGGTGCTGCTGACTCTTCTCATCCTGGCCCCGGTTTCAGCGGCGGCCGGCGACGATGACAAGAAGGCAAAGAAGCCGAAGAATGCGAAAAATGCGAAGAAGGTGGAAAAGGCAACCCCTGAGATCGTCGCCCTGCGGGGCGCAAAAGTGCTGACCGCTGCCGGCCGTACTCTGCGCCGCGGCACGGTTCTCATCCAGGACGGCAAGATCGAGGCCGTGGGAGACGACGTCCCTGTTCCGGAAAAGGCCGAAGTGGTGGACTGCACGGGAAAGGTGATCACTCCTGGCTTCATCCCGGCCACGGCCTGGAACATCGGGGTGGCTTCGTCCGGCCGGGGCTTCTCCGAGGAGGAGGTGGACATTGCCGGCCTGGATTCGAAACGCGGTCACGGAGCTTTCGGTCACGCACACGGTCCCGGGTGCGTGTGTTCGAATCTGGACTGGGTATTGAAGGCACGGGAATCCGACCTCTCGCGGATGGAAAGACTGGGATTTCAGATTCCCGACAGGCGCATCCTGGCCCAGGCCACGGCCGTGCGCCTCGTAACCCAGGCCTGCCCCTGGACGGACATCATCACGGAGCAGGATATTCTCGATCCATCCGGCTCGGCCGATACCATCAAGGGGAGCCTCGATCCCTATGGCCGGTCCCTCCTCTGGTGTAATGCGGCCGGCATCACCGCGGCCTGGATACCGAGCACCCGATCCTTGCCGGGGATTGCCATGATCATGGGGATGGCATTCCCCCCCACCGTCGGCACAGGGGGGGTGGTCGTGAAGCTCGCCCGCAACCGACTGGTTGACATGTACGTCTCCAAGGGCCGGTTCCATGTCATGGATTTCAGGAACGTGGTCGGCAGCAAACGCTACTCCCTCCTGAAGGGCCTCGAGGACACGCAGCACTATCTGAGGGATGTGGCGGCCTACGAGAAGGCCAAGGCCGAGTACACCAAGGCCCGGGCCAAGTACAAGGCGGACAAGAAGGCCAAGAAGAAGGTGGGTAATGAACCCAAGCCCCCGAAGAAGGTGAAGAAACCGAGTGCAGCCACTACCTGGCTGCCGCTCTTCGAGAAAAAGCGACTACTCAGGGTTTTCGCCGAGACCGTGTCTCAGATCCGCCTGGCCCTCTACATCGCCGAGAAGTACAGTCTGGACCTCGTCCTCGACGACGCCACCGAGGGGTGGGCCATCGCGGGAGAGATCGCACGGGCCGGGGCTTCCGTGGTGATCAATCCCAGACGCATTGTGGAGCGAACCCGGTATCCGCTCCGGTCCACCGCCCCGGTCTTCCGCCACGGCTGGAGCATCGAGAACGCAGCCCTTCTGTCCCGGGCCGGAGTGAAAGTGGCCGTGGTGCCCCCGGCGCCGGCCCTCGTGACCATGGGTGTCGGCGGCCGGGATCTCCTGACGTTCCCCCTGGACGCCGCATTCGCCATCCGGGGGGGCATGGATGCGGACGAGGCCCTGAAGGCCCTGACGATCCACCCCGCTTTCCTCCTCGGCATCGACGACCGCACCGGGAGCCTGGAGAAGGGCAAGGACGCGGACCTGGTGGTGCTGGACGGCAGCCCCTTCGACCACAAAACCCTGGTGGAGCGCACCTACGTGAGCGGACGCCTGGTTTACGAGAAGGACAAGGAGCCGCTGTTCGACCACCTGAAACGAGGCCGGATCACCAAACCGGTATGGAACTGGAAAAAGGCCGGAGAGTAGGAGAGGCGCCTCCTCCCCCGCAGCCTTGACGCGGCCGGGCGGCGATGGATACAATCCCCCCCTCGTCCCCTCTCCATCCCCAGGATTATGAAAGGAACCGACTTTTGAGAACCAACTCGATCCTGATCACGGCAGTGGTGCTGATCTTCGCCCTCCTCACCGTCGATGCCGTAAACGCCTGCACGAACATCCTCGTGAGCCGGGGTGCATCCCGAGACGGATCCGTCATCATCACCTACTCGGCGGACGGTCCCAGCATGCCCCGTCTCATCCTCGTCCCGGGCGGCCGGCACAAGGCCGGCTCGCTCGTGAACATCTGGGGCTGGGAGGACAAGGTCATCCACGGACAGATCAAGCAAGTGGCCCGGACCTATTCCGTGGTCGGCCTCATGAACGAGTACCAGGTCGCCATCGGCGAGACCACCACCGGCGGGCGCAAGGAACTGGAGGACCCGAAGGGACTCCTCGACTACGACGGTCTCATGCTCCTGGCGTTGCAGCGCTCCAGGACGGCCCGGGAAGCCATTCGCGTGATCCACAATCTGGTGAGCGAGTACGGGTATCGCAGCCACGGTGAGAGTCTGTCCATCGCCGACAAGAACGAGGTATGGTTGATGGAGATCATCGGAAAGGGGCCGAAGGAGAAGGGCGCGGTATGGGTGGCTGCCCGGGTGCCCGAGGGCTTCATCACGGTTCACGCCAACCTGAGTCGCATCACCACTTTCCCCCTGGACGATCCCGAGAACTGGCTCTATTCCCCGGACGTCGTCGACTTTGCAGTGAAGAAGGGTTTCTACGATCCGAAGTCGGGCAAACCCTTCAGCTTCCGTGACGCGTATCACCCGAACCAGAGCGTCTACGGCAAGCGGGTGTGCGCCGGCCGGGTGTGGAGCATCTACCGCCGCGTCGCTCCGGACCAGACCTTTTCCACCGACTACTTCCGTGGCGTCAAGGGGGCCGAGGACTACCCCCTCTTCCTCAAGCCCACGAAGAAGCTCTCGGTCCAGGACGTGATGCAACTCATGCGCGACCACTTCGAAGGCACGCCGTACGACATGACCCAGGGCATCGACGCAGGACCGTTCAGCTCTCCCTATCGATGGAGGAACCTCTCCTGGAACCTGGACGGAAAGAAGTATCACTGGGAGCGGCCCATCTCCAGCCAGCAGGCCGGTTTCGTCATGGTGACCCAGAGCCGGAACTGGCTGCCAGACGCCGTGGGCGGCGTCTACTGGTTCAGCCCGGACGACGCCTTCACCTCGTGCTTCCTCCCCCTCTACTGCGGCATCACCCAGCTGCCCGATGCGTACGCCCGGGGGGACCACAACCGCTTTTCCTGGGACTCGGCCTGGTGGGTCTGGAATCTGGTGAGCAACCTCACTTACCAGCGCTGGTCACGCATCTATCCAGACGTGCGGGAATGCCAGCACCAGTGCGAAAAGGCTCTGCTTGAGGTGCAGCCGGCGGTGGAAGCCGTCGCGGCGAAGCTGGCCGAGAAGGACCCCGCACTCACGAAGCGCTATCTCACCGATTATTGCACGGGTGCGGGGACACGGCTCTTTCAGCGATGGAAGGACGTGTGCACCTTCATCCTGACCAAGCACAACGACGGCTACGTGAACTTCACAGCCGCCCCACCGCAGGGATTCAACGTGAAAGACCTGGTTGCGCCGGAGAAGGGAGTGCAGGGTGTAAACTACCCCGCGCACTGGCTCCGAAGGGTGGTGAAGGAGATCGGTGAGAGGCTTTACCTCCAGGACGTGAAAAAACCATAGGGCGTGAAAAAAACATAGTGCGGTAGTCACCCGACTCGGCGTCAGGCTTTCGATCCCCGGTCCGATTCCACGTCGGTCAGGCGTGTCGCGAGGACCGGGTCGAGGACGGTTCGGGTGTCGAGGCGGATTCTCATGGCCGCCTTCTCCTCGGAGAGGAGGATGCGCTCGGGGATGTAGAGGAGGTGTGGGTGAGGCTCCTCCCGGGGAAAGAGACCCGACCGGACAAGGGGAAGGAGTTTCTCGGCCCGCACCGTGCCGCTTTCCAGGATGTCGAGGAGGCCGAAACGTCGGCGCCTACGTTCCAGGAACAGGGTTCCCACCTCACGGGGAAGGACCGTGGTCTCGGACAATCGCCAGTTGGCCAGGATCGTGACCTGGCCGCGGCCGGTCTTCATGAGTTTCGGAACGGGAATCGCGACTCCGCCGTGGTAGTGCGCCTCGAGATCCGGGAAGGCCGTGATGTAGTGCCACCAGGCCTGGAGCACCGCCCGGGGTGCCACGGCCATCTCGATGCCCTCCTGGCTGCGGAGCGTCGACGTCGCTCGCGAATTGCCGGCGTCCCAGGTCCGGATCAACGTGTCCACGGAGTAGGCTGCCGGTCCCGAGGCGCTGCCCCCCTCGCTCTGGGGATCCAGGATCAGGAGGTCCAGCTCTCTCCGGATGTGGTCCACCCACGGCAGGGTCTCCAGACCGAAGAAGGAAGGCCGGAGGTAGTCCACCCTCGCGGTGAGCCCCGCCGGCTCGAGACCCTGGTAGTGCCGGGTCTCCGCCTCCACCTCGGTCGCCTTCATCGGATCCACGTATTCCAGAAAGAACTCCACGCCGGTGTTTCGGTTCTCGTAAGCGATGTTGTATTCCCCGATGTCTCCGGTCCGGCAGGTGTACGGTAGGGTATCCAGCACCTCCAGGATCCGACCCGGGGTGGAATCGGCGCTCCCGGCGTGCTTGTAGAAGACCAGGATGTGGCTCAAAGTGGAGCTTTCTCTACATGAGTGGAAAAGTGTCGGGCAATTGTAGTGAATGTTCCGGGCTGTTTCCACGTCCGAGCCGGGAGCCGCTTGCATCGCACTCCCCTCGCATCTCAAGGCATTTCAAGCCCCTCCACCTTCCGGGCATTCAGGGTCCGGGCGCCGTGGTGCTCCTCGAGGGTGCCGGTGGCCAGGAAGGGGCCGGGACCGTGGAGCTTGCGCCGCTCACGGCGGTAGACGGCCGGAAACAGGGTCACCTCCACCACCCCCCACTCGTCCTCCAGGGTCAGGAAGGCCATGGTCTTGCCGTCCCGGGTCGGCGCGCGGCGCTGGGCGATGCGCAGGCCGGCCACGGACGCGTAGCGGCCCGGGCGCATCGTCTCGAAGGTCCGGCTCGACACGAGGTGGCGCTCCCCGGCAAGGCCGGGCCTGAGCAGGGTCATGGGGTGGGATTCGACCGTGAGGTCGAGGCTCTGCATCTCGTGGTCCATGCGGTCCCGGTCGTCGTACTCGGGGATGTCGGGGGCGGGCAGGGTGGTGAACTCGCCCTGGAAGAGATCCCTGCCCGCGGCCGTCCCGAGGCGATCCCGCAGGGTGGCCAGGCGCCACATGAGCCGGGATCGGGGCACGCCCGTGAAGTCGAGGGCGCCGGACAGGATGAGGGCCTCGGCCTCCCGCCGGGCCATGGGCACGCGGCCGAGTAGATCGCCGACGCCGGCGAAAGGCCGCTTGAGCCGGGCCTGGATCAGGGCCGACCGGGTGCGGCCCGTCAACAACCGGATCTGGCCGAGGCCCACGCGCACGGCCCGGTGCACCCGGTTCACACGATTCACGTCAGGGGCCTCCACGGTGTAATGCTCTTCCGACCGGTTCACGCACGGCGGCAGCACCTCGATGCCGAGGCGTCTGGCCTCCGCGAGGTGAACGCTCCGGGCGTACATGCCCGCGTGGTTGTTCAGCACCGCCGCCATGAACGCGGCCGTGTGGTGTGCCTTCAGGTACGCAGTCTGGTACGCCAGCACGCCGTACCCGGCTGCGTGGGCCTTGTTGAAGGCATACCCGCCGAACTGCCGGAGCGCCTCCCACACCTGAGCCGCCCGATCGGCCTCCACGTCGTTCAGCACGGCACGCCGCACAAACCGGTTGCCGAGGCTGCGCATGCGCTCGGAATCTCCGGCGGCGTCCTTGATGGCGCGCCTGAGCAGGTCGCCCTCCTCCAGGGACATGCCGGCCACGGCCTCGGCCACGTAGAGCACGTCCTCCTCGTAGAGCATGATGCCGTGGGTCTTTCCGAGCACGGTCTCCAGCGCCGGGTGGCGGAAATCGGGTGGTTCCAGGCCGCGGGCGCGTCGGATGAAGGCCTCCTTCATACCGGCCCCGGCCGGCCCCGGTCGGATCAAGGCCAGCGCCGCGATGCAGTCCTCCACGGTGCGGGTTCCGAGCTGCTTCAGGAGGTTCCGCATGCCCGGGGACTCCAGTTGAAAACAACCGAGCGTTCGCCCTGCCGCCAGCAGATCCCCGGTCTTCTCGTCGTGGTCGGGGAGGGCGTCGAGGTCCACGTCCCCCCCCGCCTCCCGCACCCATACCACGGTCTCGCGCACCTCGGAGAGCGCGCGGTTGCCGAGCAGGTCGATCTTCACCAGACCCACGGCCTCCACGGCGTGCATCTCGTACTGGGTGACCACAATGCCCTTGGTGGCCCGCTCCAGGGGTGCGTAGTGGTTCAGGGGCCGGTCGCCGATGACGATGCCGCCCGGATGGATGCCGAGGTGGCGCGGTGCACCCACCAGACGCTGGGCAAGGGGGAGCAGGGCCCGGAAGGGATCCGCGTCCACTGGCAGGTGCGGGCGGAGGATGTCCCGCAGCGTGGCGTCGCCCGCGCGGGGAATGCGGCGGCTCACCCGATCCACCAGCCCGGGCGGCACGCCGTAGGCCCGGGCCGCCTCGCGAAAGGCGCTGCGGAGACCGAAGGTGTTGTGGGTGCAGATCATGGCCACGTGGTCGCGGCCGTAGGTGCGGAACACGTGTTCGATGACCGCGTCACGGCCGCGCCAGCACAGGTCCACGTCCAGGTCGGGCAGGTCCCTTCGTCGGCGGTGGAGGAAGCGCTCGAAGGCGAGGCGATGCTCGAGGGGATCCACGTTGGTGATGCCGAGGACGTAGGCCACCAGGGACCCCGCGCCCGATCCCCTTCCCACCACCGGGATGTCGTTTTGTCGCGCGAACCGGACGATGTCCCCCACGATGACGAAGTAGTCGGGGAAGCCGAGGTCGTCGATGACGCGCAGCTCGTGCGTGAGACGTTCCAGGGCCGCGGCTGTGATGGGCCGGTAGCGCCGCCGGAGCCCTCGGTGACAGATCTTGTAGAGGTGGCTGAGCGGTGTCTCATCCCCGGGGAGCGGAAGGTGCGGAAAGACGTGCCGGCCGAGGTCCAGAGAAAAAGTGCAGGCACAAGCCAGGGCACTGCGCGTCGCGAGGGCTCCGGGGAGGTCGTGGTAGGCCGCCTCGGTGTCGGTCGCCGTGGGGAAGGCGCACCGGGGCGGTACAGACGCCTCATCAAGGCGCTCCACCACGGTGTGGGTGCGCATGGCAGCGACCAGCCGGGCCAGACCGCGGTCCGCCTCAGACACCATGTAGATGTCATCGGCGGCCACGGCCTCCACGCCGTGGCGTGCGGCAGCGGCCAGAAGCGCGGCCTCGGCGGTCTGGGACCGGGCCGGACGATGCAGAGCGGCGAAGAGGCAGCGGCGGTCCTCGAGGGCAACGGCCAGGCGCGTGAGGACGGCCGCGTCTGGGGCCAGGAGAAAGAGCCCCTCGGCGCAGGCGGCCACGGTCTCCACCACGTCGAAATCGCCGTTGAAATCGTCCGCGAGATGCCGGGCCGTGAGAATGCGGCAGAGATTCTCGTAGCCCCGGCGGTTCTGCACGAGGCACCCCACCCGCACCACGCCGGCCACGACCTGGGCGCCGAGGACGGCCCGGAGGCCGCGGGCCGAGGCGCGGCGCCAGAACGGTACGGCGCCGTAGAGGTTGTTCTCGTCCGCGAGTGTGACGGCGGTGAAACCCGCCTCGACGGCCCGATCCAGCAGGGCATCCACGGACGCCGTGCCCACGAGCAATGAATGGTGGCTGCGCAGGCAGAGCGGACCGCAGATCGTCCGATCGGGCATGGGGGATCTCCTCCCCGGAGTTTTTACATGTCAGATCGGACAAAGGGAAGACAAAAGTTAGGTATTCGTTAGGTTTTTTGGGTGGGCAAAAAAAAGGGACGGGTGTAACCCCGCCCCGTAAAAGAAGTTTCAGTTATAGTTCTACGAGCGACTGCAGGTAGAAGAAGTCGCCGTCTCCGCCGCCGCCCGTCTGCCGGACGAACTGGCCGTCGAAGAAGTGGGCCCACCCGAGGAGGAAGGTCAGCTGCTGGAGCGGCTTCCAGGTCAGGGTGACGTCCACCTCATCGCCGAGGTGTTCGTCGGTGCAGGCCGGGATGAACTGCGCCAGACCGTCACGGTCACGGATCGTCCCGCCGGCGGCATTGATCCAGCCCGCCTTGGCATCCACGAGGCGGAAGTGGTGGTAGTCGCCTGTCACCTTCACATTCTCGTCGGGCCAGAAGCTGAATCCCACCTTGAAGTCGATGATGTTGCTCCACGCTGCCAGATCAGCATGGCCGTAGTGCATGTGGTTGGTGGGGAACAGGATCTGGAAGGTTTCGGTCTCCATGTCCGTGGGATCGTCGTCGCCCGAGGCGAAGTTGATCTCCACGCCGATGCGCGGCTTGGTCTCGGTGTCGGACAGGGTGAGACCGGCGCGGGCCGAAAAGGCATAGGCCGTGAGGTCGTCGTTGGCGACCTCGCCGGACTGGAACGCGGCTTCCAGGGCGTAATCGAGGAGTTCCACGTCACCGAAGAGCCGGGCGCCCACGGTGGCGAACAGGGTGTGCCTGTTCAGGTTGCTGATGGGGTGCTCACCCTGGAGGTCACCCTGGTCCCGGAAGACGATGACGTAGCCCTCGAAGTTCGCGGCCGCGTCCTCCATGCGGGTCCCGCCGTACACGCCCACCATGTCCTGATCGTCGGTCAAGGGACCGGGCCCCGGGAAGACCGCTTCTTCCCGGATCCGGACAGCGAACAAATCGATGAAGAAGTCCTCCGGATGGTACGAGAGCCGTCCCCCGTCGAAGGTGCGGCCCTGATCGAACCAATCCAGTTCCCCGATGATCCGCTCGTCGCCGTAGGCCATGGTGAAGCGGCCCGCCTCAAGGCTCAGGTCCGCGTCGCATATGTCCTTGACCTTGACGTAGCCGCGCTTCAGGTCGAAGCCGGTGGCGCCCATGTTGAAGGTGAGGGTCGATCCCTCCTGGCCCCAGACACGGACGTCCTGGAGTTCCACCACCGCATCGATGTGATCGGTCACCTCGAAGTCGAACCGGAGCCGCGTGCGCATGTGGATGTAGTCGTAGCGCGCATCCCCCAGGGGATCCCCCGGCATGTAGTGGTTGTGGTGGAGCTCTCCCCGGATCCGGTTCTGGCCCGAGATGGTCAGGCCCTTGATCATCGGCAGATGGATCTTGGAAGCGGAATCCTTCCGCAGGTCAAGTGCCTCGTCGATGGCCTTGTCGAGATCCTGGCCGGTGAGACCGGTGGGTTTCCCCCCCTCCAGTCCTTCCAGCTCCTTGATCTGCTCTTCGGTGAACTTGCCGCTGTTCTTCAGAATCTCGATGAGCTTGTCGAAGCGATCCTGTGCAGGAGCGTTCACACACAGGACCCAGAGGAAAATTGCCGCCAGGAATAACGAGATACGTGCCATTCGCATCCTCCTTGTACTTAAACCGCCATACGTACTGGACACTGATCTCAACAGCCGGCGCCCTGCCGGCTGAAACACGCATTCTTTCCGGTTCCCGGCCGAAATCGACCCCAGAAAATAATAAATATCCATCTCAAAGATAGGGAAATCCTGCACTTTGACGCAGAAAATCGCACCCACCATCGAGAGCAGAATCAACCGCCCCCCCCCTACCGGCTCGCCCATTGGCCTGTAACTCCTTGCCTCCCTTTAGATAATAAAATATGTTCCCGTGGGCAACCTGGAATTGCAGCCTTTTTGTGTGCTTTCGGCAAGCCTGCAAAATAGGAAAAAATCAGGCGGACCTCATGAGA
>CAZAKZ010000104.1:0-21104 GCA_964485695.1 uncultured Planctomycetota bacterium
TAGACGAGCCCCGTCCCCTGCGCGTTCACCTTGGCCACGAAAGCGGCCTCGACGCCCTTGTGTGTCAGGTCCGGCCCCACCCTTACCGGGAATGTCTGATGGTCGGATTGGGTTACTCCCGTCACGTACGCATTCCCGGCACTGTCCACCGCAATGCTGATGCCGATATCGTAGTTCGACCCGCCGATGTAGCCGCAGTAGACCAGCAACGTCGGATCCAGGACCAGCGGTCGCGTGCGGTCGTAGTCGCCCACGCGGAAGCCGAACTCCGTGCCCTCGCCTCCACGGACCGGATCGAGCCGGAACGCCATCTCCACCGGTGCGCGCTTGCCCTCGATCTCCTGCCACGCCACCGGTGGCGCGTCTTCGAAGCCACCTTCCGGCGTCTCGACCTGGAGGGCCCCTTCCATGGTGAGTGCCAAAGACGTTGACCCCAGGTAGCGCAGACGGATTCGAGAGGGGTCCGCTCCCGGTGCCACCTGAAACTCGTACTTCAGCTTGTTGACACTACCCCGGTAGACCAGATCGATTCCCGGCCAGAGGTTTTCATACACGACCCTGGCGAAGGTCGGCAGCCCCGTCTTCCAGTCCTTCTCCGGTCCCTTGAAGTAGCTGAAGACCGCTTGCTGTTTGTTCTCCCCCCTCGGCTCCACGTCCGGATTCGCCCCGACGAACTCCAGCTGCACCGCCCAATCCATGTCCTTGCCCTTGAGCCTGAACGTGATCCCCCCCTGGGTGAAGAACAGGGTCTTGTCTGCCCCCTGGACGTAGAACTTCACCTCGTCCGGGTAGACACCCCGGTTCTCCACGAAGTAGACCGGTAGCTTGCCGAAGGCGGAACCGTGCAACGGTGGATTCACAGGTTGCGTGTCCTGGCAGGCCAATACACCGGAGAGACAGAGAACGGCCACCCAACCGAAGACCGTGCTGATGACCTTCATTTTTGACCTCCCTGATCCGTGCAAGGGTACGTCACCTGTCACTGCCGTGAGGGCCTCGAGCCCGGAACGACCCTGAATCCAGAACCAGGACCAGGAGAGTGAAATCCCGGCATCGACCGGTTCTCGCAAACAAGGTGCCAAGGGATTTCACATTGTAGATCCCTGTTCTTCTCCCTGCTCGCATCACACACGCACGCGTGGGGCGGGTCCCACGGGAAAGAAGAAGGAGGTCCGCACGCCTCCGATGTGCAGGATCGCACGAATGCCCGCGCCCACCCCTACTCCTCGTTCCACTCCGAGAGTTGGGATGACGCCGACTGAAACATGCTGGGCACTCTCTGAGCATCGGTCTTGACGCTCGGCTGATCGGTCGATACCCTCGCTGTCAGGAGGAGGTTGTTTTTCCTGGCGCTCGCGGTCACCCGCGAGGCCTGCTGCGTTCGAGATTTATATCGTGAAAACTGCCCTGGAGTACGAAGACCACATCTACGGATTTGCGGAGAACATGCGCGACCGCTGGGAAAAACGGGCGCAGCTCAATTACCGCTACTTCACCGAGTCAGTCAACTTCGCGGACAATTTGGCCTGGGACACCCAGGCGGACCGCGAGGTCAAGCTGTATCTTCACGAACTGGATCCGAGGTGGTTGGCCGGCGGAAGTTGCCTCGAGATCGGCTGCGGTCCCGGGCGAATCCTGCAACGGCTGGGCCCGCATTTCTCGACCGTGGTGGGCGTAGATATCTCGCCGACCATGCTTCGTCACGCACGCGTGGAATGCAGTAGCCTGCCCAACGTCCATTTCGTCCAGACCGGCGGACTGGATCTCGGTTGCCTGGCCTCGCGGCGGTTCCAGCTGGTCGTGATGCAGGCCGTGGCCATTCACCTGCCCTTGCCGATCATCCAGTACTATATCAACGAATCGAGCCGGGTACTGTCCGAAGACGGCCACCTACGTTTCACCGCGTACCGCAATCCCACGGCAGAGGATGTCACCGAAAACCAGCCATTGATCGACAGCGCCGGCGCCAAGATTCCCCCCGACGCAGGCGACCTCATGTTCGGCCCGGACTACATCGGCCACATTTTCGAGGACGGCGAACTCGAGGCCATGCTCGACCGGGGTCCGTTTTCCAGGCGTCGGATCGAACGATTGAGCCCCTTCACGTTCGGCGTGGATGTCTGGCGGTGAGTTCCTTCTACTGAAAGTCGCCGGCTGTTTGTCCTCCCCCACGGCTCCACATCCGGATACGTCTCGACGAAGGCGTCAGAGCTGGACCCGCTTCCTGTTCCCCCTCAGTCCAGATCCCCCCGCCGGCGCCAGTAAAGCAACACTCCTCCCATGCCCACGGCGAGGAATCCGTTCAGAAAGAGAACCCGGTCCGCGGTCAGGCCGGCTCCCTTCACCAGGGCGAAGTAGGCCAGACCGCCGACGGCCATGAAGAGAAAGGAGAGGAAGTTGGTGGTTCCGAGGATGCGGCCCCGGCTCGCCTTTCCGGCTCGCTCCTGGAGCAGGGCCTGGAGGGGGATGATGTAGAATCCCGTGGCCAGGCCCAGGCCCAGAAAGGCCAGCATGGCGAATCCGTAGGTCCGGGGCAGCCAGGGAAACGCCAACAGGATCCCGGCCACCACGAAGATCCCGGGGGCCACCAGGCCGGGGCGGATGCGATCCCCGGAAACCGCTCCGGCCACGAGGCTGCTCAGGCCAATGCCCACCATCAAGGCGGCATTGAGAAGGACGATCTCCGTGTGGTGGTGACGGGCCTCGTCCGCACCGAACAACCCGGCTCCGTGGTCGGGCACGGCGGACAGCACCATGACGCCAAGAAAATAGAAGAAGGCCCAGGCAAAGGCCACGCGGATCAAGACCTGGTTCCGGGCCATCTCCCTCAGGCTCTTGAAGATCGGTTTCAGGAGCTTCCACTGGACCTGGAGATCCGGGTCCCGGGCCGGAGTTGGGGTGATTCTCCGCGCCATGGCCAGGCCGACGGCCGCCACCGAGACCAGGACGAGGCCCGGCCACGGCCCGCCGCCCGCATAGCCCTCGCTCAGAAATCCGCCCACGATGAGGCCGCAGATGACGGCGATGTTGGTGGTCATGTTGACCCAGCCGTTGGCGCGGCTGAGGGCGCCCGGCTCCACGAGCTCCGGAATGATCCCGTACTTGGCGGGGCCGAAGAAGGCGCTCTGGGTGGCCATGAGCAGAAGGCACCCGACGGTGAGCCAGTAGCAGCCGCTCCAGATGGTGACGAAGGCCAGAATCATGACCGCGACCTCGACCCCCTTCAGGACTACCGCCACCCGCTGCTTGCTGAATCGGTCGGCGAACTGTCCCCCGAAGCTGGAGAAGAGCAGAAACGGCATGGTGAAGAGGAACTGGAGGAAGCCGCCCGCTCCCTCACCCCATCCGACCTCCCGCCAGACGCCCGAGGTGGCCTGGAGGATGAGGAAGTTCTTGAGGATGTTGTCGTTGGCCGCGCCCAGGAACTGCGTGCTCAGAAACGCTCGGAAGCCCGGTCGTAGGAGCAGGCGGGACCTGAGCACGGGGCGCCCCTTCGTCATCGATGGTTCGAAACCCGGTAGTCCGGGTCCGCTCGAGCGGACATCCGGCTACGAGGCCACGGCCGACACCCGCTTTTCCCGGATCACGGTCACCTTGATCTTGCCCGGGAAGTTCAACTCGTTCTCCAGTTCCCGAGCGATGGTGGCGGCCACCTGACTCGCGTCCGCGTCGGAGGTTTTGTCCGCCTCGAGGATCACCCGCACCTCCCGTCCGGCCTGGATCACGTAGGCGCTCTCCACGCCGGGCTTGTTGGTGGCGATTTCCTCGATCTGTCCCATCCGGATGAGGTATTTCTCCGCGGTCCGGCGCCGGGCGCCCGGGCGGGCGCCGCTGATGGCGTCCGCCGCCTGGACGATGAGCGGATACAGGGAGGTCCGTTCCACGTCCTCGTGGTGGGCCTCGATGGAATTGACGACGACTTCACCCTCCCCGCAATCCCGCGCCACCTTGCCTCCGATCTCGGGATGGCCGCCCTCCACCTCGTAATCGATGCTCTTTCCAATGTCGTGGAGAAAGGCACATCGCTTGGCCAGCTTCACGTCCAGGCCCGCTTCCGCCCCGAGAAGGCCACCCAGGAATCCCACTTCCTGGGAATGCTTGAGGATGTTCTGGCCGTAGCTCGTGCGGAAGTTCAACCGGCCGAGGCAGTCGTACAGCTTGCGATTCCCAGGGAGCTTCAAGGCCTGTGCGGCCTTGCGACCCCTCTGGTTGAGCAAGCGCATCAGGTCCTTTTCGGTCCGTTCGACCAGGGTTTTGACGCTCTCGGGGGTCCAGGTATCGGGCTTCCGGCTCCGGCCGCGGGAGCGGCTTCTTCGGTTCCGCCCCCGGCGTGGGTCCGGCTCTTTTTCCTTGCCTCCCCCCGATTTCTGGTCCAGGTCCAGAATCCGGCGCATGGCGCGAAAGGCGACCTCCCTCCGCACGCCGTCCATGGTGCTGAAATTCAGGGTCCGGGACTCGGTATCCAGCTGGATCTCCACCTGGGTCGCCTCCTGAAAGGCGTTCATGAGGGGTGAGCCCGGCTGGAATCCAACCTTCTCGAGCAGATCGAGTCCGGACAGCTCGAGGGTCGTGGAATGTTCCTCCCTTGCATGGCTCACATGCATGCGCTGCACGACACGATCCACGAGGATCCGGGCCCTGGCTTCGGTCTCTTCTTCCAGCACCTGGGATTGCCGCTCCAGCCACCGGCCGAGTTCCCGCTCCACCTCTTGATCCAGGTCCTGGAGATGACGTTCTCGAAGACCTTCCTCCGTGGAGTCGAGGATCTTCAGAAGGATCTTCCGGCCCTCGCCCCGGACCCGGCCGATGTTCCGTCGGGCCTGGCGGAGATCCCGTTCCAGGCTGGAGATCTCCTGCTTCAGGCCCAGTAAATCTTCATTCCTGTCCTTCAGGACACCGCCCTTCTCCTCGAGGTCATGAGCACGATCCTGAAGCCTTCGCTCGAGTTCCTCGAGGGTGTCTCGGTCCTCATCGATCTCTCCCTCGGAGGCTCTTCGCAGCTGCTCGGCATCCTGGCTGGCACGCTGGTGAATCCGGGACAGGTTTCTCTGGGCAGCCGCCTGCTTCTCTTCCAGGTATTCCCTGGCCTTGCGTCGTGCCACCTTGCCAAGAAACCAGGTGATGAGCATGTGGGTAGAGAAGCCCAGAACCACGCAGGCCAGGCCCACGACCACCAGAACAGGCAGCCAGCTCAGTATTGTCGTCGCCAGGTTCAACACGACAGATTCACCATTTCCGCATGGGTTTCGACGGGTTATCGGCCTCCAGATATCCAGGTTCCCGCCGAGACAGGGTCATGCTAATTGGATCCCTGTCCAAAAGCAAGATTAACAGCCTGTGGGCGCAGTAAGCGGAAATCAGGGCAGGACGACCGGCAGCGTATTTGTCACCCGGCTCACGAAGTACGGCCACGGCCGGGTAGGATCGAAGATCGCTCCGGCAAGGTAGAGGGTAAGGCCCTTGAATCCCTTCGGTATCAGCAGGCGGGGCCTCGTGGAGCCCACCCCATCCAGGTTTCCGCCGAATCCGACCGCCCAGGGCAAGGCATTGCGTATGATCAGCTCGCTCAGGAGATCCAGGTTCAGGGCCAGATGCACCCCCGGCCGGAGGCTCCAGCCTGGATTGCATGTAAAGGCCGCCAGCAGGAGGTAGGGGCGGAACGCATCCTGGGGTCGACGGCTGTCCAGGAGCAGATTGAAGAATTGCCCGGCCTGGATCGCCGAGTTCCCGCCCAGACGACGCGAGCCGTGGACGGCAAGGGCTCTGACGGATTGAAACAGGGAAGACACGCGGGTCGTGGTCTTGAGTACCCCCTGGGCGTCCACGTGGAGAAGGGCCCGATTGGCCCCGGTACCGCCGGCTCCGAAGAAGGTACCGTCCTCCGCACCGATGAGTGCACTTCCCATGTCCAGACTGGTGAAAGTGCTCAGCTTTCCGGCCTGGAGCCTGTAGACGTACGGCGGCGACGCCCGGCCGACGAGAAAGCCATTGCCGCAGACGTCCACAGCCATGGAACGGACATTGGTGAGATTCGGAACGAGGGTGGCCGTGGTGCCGGTGCGGGGATCGACCTCCAGGACGCGGGCGGGCCCGGTGGAACCGTACTCCGCCACCACCGCCCTGCCGGTCCTGGGGTCCACGACCAGGGCATTGAGCAGAGTCGGGCCCTTGAACAGAGTCCGGACGTGCTTGCCCGGTGACACCTCGAGGAGAAAACCGCGGCGCGAGGCCACCAGGACATTGCCCTCGGGATCCAGGGCATGGGCCTGCGGTCCGTCCCCGCCGGGAAACTGGAACAGAGTCGTCCAGGCCCCGGCCTTGTGCAACCTGGCCAGAAAACCGGTGCTCGTGGTGAAGTCGTAGGCGGTGAAGAACCACGATCGGTTGTCTTCGGCCATGCCCACGGATTGCACGATGTGATTGAATCCCTTCATCGCGAGAAGGGTGGTGAACGTGGCACGGGACGTATCCAGAGCGAGGATCTGTCCGTTCTGTCCAAGGCCCATTCCGGCCACCAGTAGATCCCCATCCTCCACCTGGGCAGACCCGGGGGAGGGGAGGGCAAGGAGAACCGCCAGGAGAGGGAGGCCGAATGCTTTCATTTCGAGATCATTGACCGTTCATGCCACTTCGAGGTTCGAACTCGGATCATTGTACCCGGAATTTCCCACAGACCTCGTGGTGGATGAGAAAATCTCGGAAAAATGAAGCTCCGGCTCCGTGTCCGTCGTCTCATCCGCGGCTGGAAAACTCGGCCAGAAATCGGGTTACGAGGGCCACGCCGACGCCCGTGCCGCCCTTGCTGCGATGTTCTCGGCTCGCTTCACTCCAGGCCGTACTCGCGATATCGAGGTGCACCCAGGGGTGAGCGTCCACGAAGGTCTCGAGGAACATGCCGGCAGCGATGGTTCCGGCCTCGCGGCCGCCCGCGTTCCTCTGATCGGCCACGTCGGAGGTCAGGAGCCTCCGGTACTCTTTCCAGAGCGGCAGGCGCCACACGCGTTCTCCGCTCTTCACCCCGGCGGATTCCATGCGTCCGGCAAGGTCGTCGTCATTGGCCATCATGGCCACGGCTTGGGATCCCAGGGCCACGGCACAGGCTCCGGTCAGGGTCGCCAGGTCCACGAGGGCGTCCGGCTTCTTCTTCACGGCCCAGGCCAGTGCGTCGCCCAGAACGATGCGGCCTTCCGCATCCGTGTTGACGACCTCGACGGTCGTGCCGTCCAGCTGGGTGATGATATCGCCGGGCTTGTACGCGGCGGGGCCGGGCATGTTCTCGGCCGCGGCAATGACACCTACCACGTTGAGGGGGAGCTTCAGGGATCTCGCCGCCGACAGGATGCCGAGGACGGCAGCGGCTCCGCTCATATCGTATTTCATCCGGTCCATGTTCTGACTGGGTTTGAGGCTGATACCGCCCGTGTCAAAGGTGATTCCCTTGCCCACCAGGCACACGGTGGGGGCATTGGCCTTCCCCCCCCTGTACTCGATCTGGATCAGGCAAGGAGGATGGGCGCTGCCCTGACCCACGGCGAGGATGCCCCCGGCCTTGATCCGCACCAGGTCGGCCTTGCCCATGACCTTACAGGCAAGGCCCTGGGACCGGGCCAGCTTCCGTGCCTCGGCTGCCAGCCCTCTGGGCTGAAGCTCGTTTCCCGGCCGGTTCACGAGGTCCCGTACGAGCCAGGCCCCGTGGGCCACGGCCATGCCGTATCGGACGCCGGTGCGAACCCGGGGGAGTGCTCCGGCATCCCTGGCCAGCACAGTGAGCGCGGGCAGAGACGTCTTCCGGTTCTTTCGGCCCGGCCGGCCCGACTTCGACTTGCCCCGGCTCGGTACACGGTACGCGCCCAGCACGAAGCCCTCGGTCATGGCCGCAGCGGCTTTCTCCACGCCCTTCTTGCCCTTGAGGGCCGGCAGCACGAGCACGACTCGCTTCAGTTTCAGCTTGCGCGCGTGGCGGCCCAGGTTGCCGGCGGCCCTGCGGAGCGTTTCGGACTTCACCTTGGTGCGGCTGCCGAGGCCCAGCAATACGGCCCGGGGAATGTCCGGACTTCCCGTCGGGTAGAGGGTATGGATCTCCCCGGGCTTTCCGGCCAGGTCTCCGGACTTCATTGCCGCGGACAGGGCGCCGTTCAGGGCGCGATCCAGCGGGCCGGCCCCGGGGGGAATTCCCCGTCCCCGGGAATCGGTCTTGCCTTTCTTGTTTTTTTTGTCCTTCTCGAAGAAACCGACACTCACCGCATCGGCCCTCACTGCCGTACCGTTGCCGATTGCTGCAGTTACCTTGATCATGTGTGATTCCGTTTTCCCTGCGTGTTCCCGGATCGGATGGATCGATGGATCCATGCTCGTTTCACTCGAATTCGTGCGGGAGGATCATATCTTCCACCCTGTGGGATGCCTACCCCGGGACGGTTGATTTTCGAGAATTCCTGTCGAGGGCAGGCGCCTTCAGAGAAGATCTTCGGGCAGGGGGAAATAGACCCGTTCCTTTTTCCCCTCCACCTCCTCTACCTGGTCCGCGCCCATCACCTCGAGTCGGGCCACGACCTGCTGCACCAGGACCTCGGGAGCAGAGGCACCCGCGGTCACGCCGATACAGTGCTCGGGCCGGACCCATTCCGGGCGGATCTGCCCGGGCTCGTCCAGGAGGTAGGCTGGCGTTCCGCTATTCCTGGCGATCTCCACCAGTCGGTTCGAGTTGGAACTGGCGGGCGACCCCACCACCAGCACCACGTCACAGGTATCTGCGAGAGCCTTGACCGCATCCTGCCGGTTCTGAGTGGCGTAACAGATGTCGGCCTTTTTCGGTCCGGAAATGCCGGGAAACCGCTGGCGCAGGATTTCGATGATGCGGGCGGTGTCGTCCACCGAGAGGGTGGTCTGGGTGACGTAGGCCAGGTTGTCGGGATCCTCCACCTCGACGGTGCGAGCTTCCTCCACGGTCTCGACGAGGTAGATCCCGCCCCCTTTCGAAAGATCCCCGTACTGGCCCATGGTGCCCTCCACTTCGGGATGACCGGCATGGCCGATGAGGACGACCTCCTTGTTTGCCCGGTAATGACCGGCCACGGCGAGGTGGACCCGGGTCACCAGGGGGCACGTGGCGTCGAACACCTTCAGGCCCCTCTGCCGAGCCCGGTCCTGGACCGCTTTCGACACTCCGTGGGCGCTGAAGACCACGATGGCACCGTCCGGGACATGAGCCAGCTTGTCCACGAACAGCGCACCCCGCCTCCGCAGGTCGTTCACCACGAACTTGTTGTGCACCACCTCGTGACGGACGTAGATGGGGGATCCGAAGAGCGCAAGGGCCCGCTCCACGATCTCGATGGCGCGATCCACGCCCGCGCAGAAGCCGCGGGGATTGGCCAGTCGTACTTTCACGGCACCTCCTCGGATCCAATGGTTTCTGGATCGATGGGGAGTCCACTTCTATGACGCTCGGCGGGACGATTTTCAACTCCCGGGGTCCAAGGGCTTTCGCGTTCAAGAAGATAGGCAAGTCCGATTCCAGGAATCCCCTGGCAGCCCATGCGGTCTGCACAGAAGAGAACGGACGGACGTGCAGGAAAGCACCAGGACCTCCGGACCTGTAGTGAGAAGGCCGGAGAGAACCGCTTGGAAAAAGTCGAAAGTATGCAAGGAGGTTTCCGGATATCGAGCGAACGATCTTCCCCCCGGGCATCAATGTGTCCCCACCCTGGCCGGGGGGATCTTCGATGGGGCGAAGCTAGCCCGGATACTTCATGAAACACCGAGCGAAAATGGATCTGAGCCTGTCTGGCAAGGCGAAACGGCGGTTTCGACCGCAGGCGTATTCCCTGCAATACGTTGAGGATCGAAATCGTCGTTTCAACGCAGCCAGGCGGGCTCAGATCCATTTGCAGCCCGTGTTTCATGAAGTATCCGGGCAAGAGCCGGATTCGACGCGGAACAGACCATGCCAGACCTCAGAGAACTGATCCAGAAGTTCCTGGAAGCGACCACGGAAAAGAACCCGGAGGTATCGACGTTCCTGGGCACCGGGGAGTGCATGGACCGCCTGCCTGACCCCTCCCCCGAGGGACTGGAGGCCAAGAAGGATTTCGTCCGCGTCTGGAAGGAGCGCTTCGCGGCCCTCGATACCCGCGCCCTGGGACCCGAAGAACGTCTGGATATCGAGGTGTTCCTCAAGGGTTCGGAGCTGTGGCTCTACAACCTGGAAATACTGAACCAGACCCGCCACAATCCAGATCCCCTGGAAGAGCTGAGCTTCCTTCTGTTCACGCAGACAAGACGCCAGGCCCGGGACGAGGAGGGCCGGTTCCTCGGAATCACCCGACGCCTCAACGGGCTGGGTGAATACCTGGAGGCCTTTCACAGGCGTATCGAAACGGCGGATGTCCTGTGGACCGAGATGGCCCGGAAGGTGGCTGCCACGTTTCCCACCTTCTTAGAGACGATCCTCGATCGCTCCAGGGGCGTCGTCTCCGCCGGTCTGGACCGCGATCTCAGGGAGGCCATCCACCACGCCCACGAGGCCCTGGAATCCCACCTGGCCTGGCTGGACCGTATCCCCACCCGAGAAAATCTCTGGGCCCTCGACGAGGAGCGCTTCTCGACGTTGCTCCGCCTCAAGGCCATCGAGCCGGGTCCCGAGGAGATCGAAGTCATGGGCCTGGAGGCCCTGGCGACGTTCAAGGCCGAACACGACCGCCTGGCACGAGAGGTGGATCCCGCCCTGAGCCCGGAGGAAGTCACGGAGGTCCTGAGAAAAGACCGGCCCGACAATTTCGCCACCCTTCTCGAGGAGGTACGTTCCCTGGCGCTCGAGGCGCGAGCGTTCATCGAGAAGAACCGCCTGGCCGCCGTCCATGCGTGGGAGACGCTGGAAATCGAGCCGACACCGCCCTTTTTCCGGCCCCTGGTTCCCACCACCGCCTACTTCTCTCCTGTCCGGCACGACGAGGTCCAGATCGGCACCTACGCCATGACGCCACCGGCCGCGCCATCCCTCCTGGATGAGTACTGCCGCAGCACGCTTCCGCTCATCGCCACCCACGAGGGGTATCCCGGCCACCACCACCACATCGTCACCGTCAACCGCCTCTCGAACATCCTCCGGGAAGGCGGCATTCTCGGATTCCCGACCGATCCCACGTGCTGGTTCGGCGCCGAGCTGGTCGAGGGCTGGGCCTACTACGGAGAAGCGCTCATGCTGGAGCGGGGCTTCTACAACACGCCCGCCGTCCGGCTCCAGTTCCAGAAGAAGCTGATCCGCCGGGCCGCGCGCATGGTGGTGGATGTGCGCCTCTCCTCCGGCCGCATGACATTCGATCAGGCCGCTGCCTACCTCCAGGAGAACACGGGCATGGCCGGTGATCTGGTCCTCCCGGAGATCCAGCGATATACCCGGAATCCGGGCTATCAGCTGGGCCACCTCCTCGGCAAGATGCTGCTGGAAAATCTCCGGGCACAGCGCCAGAAGGCCGAGGGGGACGCCTTTGACGTCTACGCCTTCCACAACCGGATCCTTCAGGCCGGCGTGGTGCCGGTGAAGTTGCTGGCCGGTTCCATGGCAAAAGGACAGTGACGCCTCCGGCCCCGGATCCACGGAATCCTCTCGAAGAAGCGGATTCCGCCCTTGAAGAGGGCGACCTCGACAGGGCACTGAATCGAGTCGGCCACTGTCTTCGCAGCCGTCCCCACGCCCGGGAAGCCTACGACCTGGCCGCCCGGATCCTGGAGAAGAAGGGAAGCAGCAAGGAAGGGCTGCTGTTCAGACTGTGCCACGACAACTTCGAATCACCCCGACATTTCTATGACCTCGGCTTCCACTTCATGGCCGCAGACTTGCCCCACATGGCCAGACCGATTCTGAGCCGCGCGTTCGACCTGGGGCCGGACAATCCGAATGTGCGCGTCGAGTACGCAGTGGCACTTGCGGAAACCGGAAGCCACGACCGGGCTCTCGACGTCCTGAAAGACCTCGATCCCACCCTCCTCCGGCAGAATCCCGGCATCGTATTTCTCCATGGCTGGTGTCGCCTCTTAAGCGGGCAGACCGAGGAGGCCGGCCAGGCTCTCGAGGTTCTGGATCGGCTGCAAGCGTCTCCCGGATTCGACCCTCGACTCAGGGAACGGCTCGGCCTGGGATTCGAACGCGCCCGGGCCGTGGGTCGTCCGGACCCGGACGACCTTGCCGCCTGGCACTTCATCCAGTACGGCGGGGTGGTGTTGTCCCAGAACGATCTTCCGGACATGGGTGGGCGGTACGGGGTGATCTGGGAGTCCTACGAAGAGGTGGCCGGCCGCCTGGCCTCCCTCCTCGCTCTGCTGAAACACCTCGAGGTGGAAGTCACAGCGGTGATCACGCCGGGCGGAAAGGACGCGGAGGTCCTGGGCCGCGCCGTGGCCAGGCACCTCCACATTCCCCGCAGGGCCTTCGTTGCTCACGAGGCCGTGAAGCCCGGCACCCTGTTCTGTGCGGCCTCTCCGGAGGACCTCGTCGAGGTACCGTTCCTGGCCCGTTGCAGCGAGGGGCTCCTGGCGTACGCCCATCGCCTGTGCTGGACCCGATCCGCACCCCTGACGCCGGACGTTGTCGGCCTCATGGCCCAGGCGCACTTCTTTCCCTGGAACCGGGCCCTGAGCTTCGACTCCGTGGAGAAGAAGGTGGTGGAGCGGTCCGAAGACAGACGTCCCCCCGCCGCCATCGCCGGCCACCTGGCCGACCTGATTCCCGATGCAGCGCCGGAGGCCTTCCTGAAACGCCTGGACTTCTTCCACCGGCACAGGGCCCTCACCCTCATGGATGGAGACGACTGCATCACGTATCGGCCTGCTTTCCGCCAGGAAAGCCCGGTGAAGAGCAACCGGTTCTTGTAACACGGGAACGGTCTGCTCTGTTGCACACCCCCCCCGCCTTCCCGATAGGGTGGAATTCTGGTAAATTACATGTCTCCGAACCCTGGCAGCCCGTGGACATGCTGGCGCGGACCTACTTGAAGGAATTTGAGACATGCACCCTCCCCGCACCCTCTTCCTGGGTCTCCTGGCCCTCCTGATCCCGGCCGCTCCCCACGCCGGCCAGACCCCGACACCGAACGATCCCTCCCGGGTGCTCGTGCTCTACGACCGGAACGAGGCCGATTCCAACGGGAACGGCGTGGGCGACTCGGAGGAGATCGCCCGGCTCTACGCCGGAGTGCGCGGGGTACCGGCGGCCAATCTGCTGGGCCTCGACGTCTCCATCCAGCGCTACTACTACTCGGGTTCCACGGCCTGGATCCAGATCTGGAAGGACATGATCCAACCCCTCCAGACAAAGCTGGTGAGCCTGGGTACGGACAACATCGACACGATCCTCCTGAGCTTCGGGATTCCTTACCGGTTCAACATACCGGGTGCCACCTCCTTTGCCACGCGCGCCATCGACAACTTCATCGGCGTCCCCTTCAGCATCGGCACCGAGACCGGGCACACCCTGCCCAACTCGTGGTGGAGAAACACCTACTTCGAGTCCTCTCCCAGCCGCTTGCCGGATCAGGGACGGTTCAACCACAAGACCCACACCTTCTCGGGCAAGCCGCTCTACCTCGTTTCCAGGCTGGACGGACCCACGGTGCATGCGGCGCGTGAACTCATCGAAGGTGCACGGTACGCCGAACGATACCTGAGCCCCCTGCCCGGCTACTACAACGGCTTCGGGTACGTGGACACCCGGTACGGCAAGTACTCCTCGACGCTCCTCGACGGCTACCCCTTCGGCTACGGTTCCTACTCCAACGCCGACAGGTGTATCGCCTACGGGAAACGATTCGTCGAGGCCTCGAGGCTCGCCCTGAAGTGGGAGGCGACCGGCAAGGAAATCGGCGAGACCGGGGCCGTCTACCATGACAACACGCCGGCCCAGACCGCTCCCAGGGCGATGTTCTATTCCGGATGGTACAACTACCGGGCCTATCACGACGTCTGGAACTGGCTCCCCGGCAGCGTGGCCTGTGACCTGAACTCCAATTCCATCCAGAACTTCCACACCACGTACGACAAGGCCTTCCTGACCATGGCCTTCAGCCGGGGCCTCACGGCGGGTGCCGGGGTCATCGCCGAGCCCTACCTGAGTGGCCACTACCGCCCCGAGGTACTCCTCTACTACCTCCTGCAGGGCTACACCTGGGCCGAGGCCGCCTCCCTGTCCAATCCGGCCCTCGGGTGGGTCTGCGTGCAGGTCGGCGATCCTCTCTATTCACCGTTCAGGGCCGGCCGGAAACCGGTTCAGGACACCTGGCAGCCGCCGGGACCGAGGCTTTCCGTGGAGGTGGAGGCAGGTGGAACAGCCCACGTGGTGGCGGACCTGGACACCCTGGGCCGGGAGCCCGACCTGGTCACCGCGAAGGTGGACTACGGAACCACGCCGGTGCCGGGCATCACCGTGGAACACGACAGCATCTACCGCGTACGAAAATCCGTGACGCTCACGAGCCTGACACCGGACACGCTCTACTACTATCGAGTCGAGATCCGGGATCCTGCCGGCCTGACCACCGGCGCGGGCCCCTCCATCTTCTTCTCCACGCCGGCCGAGCCGGTGCGGGCGCACATTCACCCCACCCAGGTTCTCGTGAAGTCGGGCCGCCCCTTCACCCTGAACTTCACCTTCAAGTGCAAGCCGGATCTGTCCCACCTGACCGCGTTGAGAATCGACCTCATCGACGAGCAGACCCTGAAGACCTACGACGCCACCCCCCTCGTCCTGGTCTACCACTCGACCTATTTCACGAGCGCTAACCTGGATACTCTCACCCTCTGGATCACGCTCCCCGCCGTGCTTCCGCCGGGAAAGTACACCTTCAAGACCACACTCTCGCAGAAGGGGAAGAACCACACCGCCGCTTCCACGGTTACACTTCAGGCCCCCTGACTCGGATTTTCGGCCCCGCGCTTGACAGCCCTTCCGGGGAGGATTACGGTCGATTCCATGGCCATTCGCTTCCGATCCCGAAACGGGTCCGGCGCCTGCCACGCCGGGGGGGGAACCTCTTCCGATCCGCTGGAATCCCGGGACGCGTCGAAAAACGCCGGTGCTTTCCCGGTCCACGGCGAGGGTGCCGGCGCCGCCGGGGATGACACTCCGGTGGCCCTGCAGAACATCCGGATTCCGGACGGCGTTCCCGCCGAGGGGCCCTACAAGATCCTGGTCATCGGCTCTACCGCGGAGATCCGAGAGGAGACCGTTCGGATCCTGCTGGCCCAGGGCGGCCCCGGCTGGGAGCCGGATGCCACCGGAGAGGATGGCCCGTCGATGAGAAAGCGGGTGAGCCTGGAAGCCTGGGACCTCGTCCTCCTCCGGCTGGACGCCGGCCCCCTGGACTTCCGGGACCTGTTTCGTTCTCTGCGAGCCGCCCAGCACTGGCCGCCGCCTCCGGTGGTGGCCGTGATGCACCCGGACCCGAGCCTCCAGGGGGAGCTCAAGGCCCTCGGCGCCGTTCAGACCCTCATCACGCCCCTCACAGAGGAAGTTCTGGTCCGGGCCCTGAGTCATGCCCTGAGTCAGGACCTCTCTTCCCGAGCCGGTCAGGATTCCGATCGTAATGCGGATTCCTGGTGGGAGGACGAGAAGGACAACAAAAAAAACACCAAAAACGACAACGGAGAAGAAAACGAGGCCGGGGATTCCTGAGGGGAATCCCGCACTAATTTCACACCCAGAGGTCGATTGAAGCAGGGCAGGGCCCTTCTCAGCGACGCGAGGTCCGGATAAGATGGCCCCGTGAGCCGGCCGTTCCTCGGGATTCGATCCGTAGGTTTTGCTGATTTTCGAGGAAGGCCGGAACTCCGGTTCGCTGAGAGGGTATCATCCCGTATCTCATGAGAGATTATCTCCTTATCCCGTACAGCCTGCCCCACCGGCATCCCTGCCAGGGGCTTGATCCAACCAAGGGAGGATGACCACATGAAGTATCCAGTCTTGCTACTCTTGACGGCCGCGATGCTCGTAGGCCTCACCCCGGGCCTGAGCGCCCAGGAGGCCGGCGACGCCAAGGCGCCAGCGGCACCCAATGCCCAGGCCTACGTCAAGGCCCTCGTGAAGTACATGAGCAATCCGGATCCCCGGCTTCGCTTCAGCGTCCGCGAAGGGCTCCGGATCATGGGCACCATGGCGGTGAGTGCCATCAACGAGGCCAAGGCAGCCGAGAAGGACGCCCACGTCAAGGCGTTCATGGATCGCACCGTGAAGCTCATCAAGAATTCACGGCGCAATCAGGCACAACAACAACAGGGGCGCCGCGACTTCAGGAACATGCGGGGCCGGAACCGCGAGATCGACATCGACCGCATTGCCATGGAAGCCAATCTCAACTGGGAGCAGATGGCCAAGACCCTGCCCATCCTCCAGAAGGCCAGCAAGGACGCGCGCGACCTCCTTGCCGAGTTCCGTGAGGCGGGCGGCAATTTCCGGGATCGCGAGGCCCGGGCCGACCTGCAGGAAGAGTTGAAGACCATCACCGGGGAAGCCAAGCCCAAGCTGAAGAAGTTCCTCTCCGAGACCCAGATCAAGCGCATGGAGCGCTACTTGAATCCCATGGGCCGGATGTTCGGCGGCCGGGGAGGCCGTGCAGGCGGCCGGCGCGGCGGCGGCGAAGGAGGCCGCGGCGGAGAAGGCCGGCGACCCGGCGGCTAGATTCAAGTCGTCCCCCCCCGGGGGAGACGATCGAAGATGAAATTCAAGGACGCGGGAGCGTGACCGATCCGCTTCCGCGTCTTCTCTCCATTTCTCGAATCCCTCCATGGCCTACCCGCGCCCAACAGCCCTGGCTCTCATCACCCGGCAGGACAGGGTGCTCCTGCTCCGGATGGTGGAGGACGACCTGGAATACTGGGCCCCTCCGGGCGGCGGCCTCGAGCCGGGGGAGACCTTGCCCGCGGCGGCCGCCCGGGAGGCCCGGGAAGAAGCGGGTATCGAGGTGATCGTCGGCCCGCTCCTCTACGTCCACGACTTCATCAATCCGGAGGACGGCTGCCACAAGGTGGAGGTCTATTTCCGGGCCACACCCGCAGGCGATCTCACGCCCGCCACCACGCCCCGCCGGGACCCCCGCATCCTGGAGGCCCGCTGGATTGCCCTGGAGGCGGTCCGGGACCTGGTCCTCTTTCCGCCGGAGTTCTCGGAGATGCTGCCCGAGGATCTGGCCGGGGACGCGGAACCGAGGGTGCGCTACTTCTGACCCCTTGTTGCAACAGGAACTGATCAGGCCACCACCACGAAGTCCCTGCCCTCCTCCCGATCCATGCCCTCCAGGGCTTTCCGGATGACGTCCCGGGCTCCCCGGCTGCCCACGGCGGCCAGAACCTGCACGCCCTCGTATCGGCTCAGCTCTTCCGGAGCAATGACCGGGGCTCCGCGTCGGACTCGCCCGACCTTGGCCGGATCGATGTCCACGTGGGCCGCGATGTGGATCCCCTCCTCCCGCAGGAGGCGGCCGAGCTGGCGGCCGATGGGGCCGGCGCCCCAGATGACGATTTCTCCCGCTGCCAGCCCGGGATCCCGGGCCAGGTGGTGCGCCTTGCACCGCAGGAATGCAGCCCGGGCGTAGCGGGGATCCCGACGCGATGCGCGCCGGGGGTGGTCACGCCAGTAGTAGAGGACCTCGGGCACCTTCCGGAAGATCGCGCCGGCCGCATGGTAGCGCAGCCACAGATCCAGGTCCTCGGGCCAGCCCCGGTCGGTGTAGCCCTTGAGGGCCCGCAGTTCCGACGTCCGCATCATGGCCGTGGGGTGCGGCACCGTGGATTCCACGTAGCGCTCCCGGAAATGGTCCCGATGCGTGAGGACGGCGTTCACCCAGGCGTCGTACCTTCGGTAGCCCTCACCCAGGGTCCGACGCGGAAAGCTCTCCACCCTGCACCCGACCACCGACACCTCGGGATTCGACTCCAGCACCGCGATCTGTCGGGCCAATCGATGCGGATGGCACATGTCATCGGCATCGAACCGGGCCAGGTAGCGGCCCCGGCAGGCGGCCAGGCCCGCATTGAGGGTCTCGACCAGGCCCCGCCTCTCGGCGTTTCTCAGGACCCGGATCCGAGCATCCCGGCGGGCGTGCCTCTCGAGGACACCCGGCGTGTCGTCATCGGAGGCGTCATCCACCGCCACCACTTCGAAGGCAGTGAAGGTCTGGCGTGCCAGGCTCCGGAGTGCTCGACCCAGCCAGGGTGCGGCGTTGTGTACCGGAAGGAGGATGGATATCGGATACGGGTCGGACTTCACGGAACGGCCAAAATGGTCGGCCAGTTAAGCTCTGCAGGGGCCCGGCGCGGCGAGCCCCTGCGCGACTTCGCCTCTACTTGATCTGGATGTTCCAGGGATTGGACAGAATGCCACCTGAGGAATAGACCATGGCTTCGGTGTAGACCCGCATGCCCTTGAGGATCGGCGCCATGGGAACGGGAACCTCGAAACGGCCCTTCCCCGAGGCGTCCAGCTTCTTGCTGATGACCAGGAACACGGGCCAGCCGAGGTCCAGAACCCCCAGCCCCGGCACGCTGACCGGGCCCGGACTGAAGGAGAAGGCCCAGAAATACATGCTGCCCGGCCGTTTCAGCGCTTCGATATCGAACTTCAGGGTCGTGCCCACACCGGGTGTGCGGGTGTTTGCGGTGAGCTCGGCCACGTCATCGTCGAACACCACCACCGAGACGTCATCGATGAGGGCGTCGGTGACGGAGTTGTTGGGATTGTCGGCGGTCCTGAACCGGATCTTCATCTGGGTCGTGTACGGCCCCGGAAGCATCGACTCCACGACGGTCCATCGATTCTCGTTCTGGGCCACCTGCTCCAGCGACTTCCAGGCTTTCCCCCCGTCCGTGGACACGTCCACGTCCAGGGTGTCGTCGTTGTTGTTGAAGGTGTAGAACCACCGGGCGTACTTGATCCGGGCGGCGCCGGGTGTGACGGCCGACAGGTCGAAGGTGGGAGACTGGATCTCGGTTGACCCGTTGTCCACGTCGAAGAGGTAGGCCTCCCGGCCGCGGAGGCCGTTTTCGGTGACGTAGCAGCGCTTTCCCGTCCCCGCCGTGTGGTCGTCCTCGGGCTGGCAGTCCCCGATGGGATTCCCCGTCCACGTGGCCTGGAAGGGATCGACGCGCTCGAAACGACCTGAGGTGGCGGTGTGAACGCCGGTCCATCCCCTGTCGGTCTCGAAGTCGTCCGCGAAGAAAATGTTCATGTGCCCCACGGTAAAGCCGAGGGAACCGATGTCCGGGTAGCGCTCGTGGCTCTTCTTGTCGTCCCAGCCTTCGAGGAAATACTCAATCCTGGACACCGCTTTCTGCGCGGGTATGGAGGCGGTGTAGGTGTCCCCGGATACCTTGGTCATGGTCAAAGTGGTATAGGCTCCGGAACCGACCTTGTAGGAGAGGGTGGCGCGGGTGACGGTGCCGGCCTGGGAGGTCACTTCCGCCGTGATCACGTAAGCGTTCACCGTGTCCCGGGTATCGGGGAAGCCCGTGTGCTTGAACTGCACCGTGGGCGGATCGGGCGGCCTGGGCAGGAGGTGGTTGTCGGCGGCCTGGGCGATGAGCTTGAAGTTGGGGGTGCCGTTCTTCAGGTTGGAATCGTCATCGTCCTGGACCAGGACTTCGATGACGCCGTCGGGCATATCGGTGGGATTCCGGGAGTACTGGGTGATGGTGATGATCTCCGAGATGTCCTTGCCCTTGGCGACGCCGTGCTTCACCACGAGCAGGTCTCTCAGGTCCATGCAGAAGCCGCCCCAGATCTCGCCGGCCTTGTGCACCTCCTTGCCCTTGGACGGCCACTGGGTCTGGTGGGCCGATTTGCCGGGGCGGTAGTCCCGGATATGCTGCCCCTGGTTCAGGAAGTCGCGGCCGATGATCCGCTGGTCGCTCACAAAGAGGCCCAGGTGATCCCCGATGCCCTCGGAAAAGCTGAGCGGATTGTAGGAGCCGTGAAAGACGACGTGGAAGGCGTGGCCGTACTCGTGGGCCACCACCTCCTCGTAGGCCGTGTTGGGGCAGTTGTAGCTGCCCCGCGACCCCGACTTGTAGAAGTTGATGGTGCTGTTCCTGTAGAACGCGTTGCACCTGTTGTTGATGTTGACGTTGGTGACCATCTTCGGGATACCCGTGTAATTCGGATACCGCTTCGCCACGAAGAAGTGCGTATATGTCGTGAACCGGTAGGCCGTGGCCTCGGCCGTGGTGAACTCGTGCTGATGCGTGGGATTCATGACCACATTGGCGGCCTGGCCCGGAGTGGCGGGCATGGAAAACGTGGTGTTGGCGCCGGCATTGTTAGCCACTGCGCACCAGTCCCCGGCATACCGGCCCGTGATGGTGACCTGGGACGTACCCGGGTGGGAAATCTTGAAGTTCCCGCTCGCGTCGGTGACGCCGGAGCCGCCGCCCTGGACGCTGACCTGCAGCGACCGCATGGGCACCACCTTGAAGGCGCCGTTCGGTCCGTCATCCAGGGTCCCGGCCGCCACGTTGCCGATGACGTCGGTATGAAGCAGGTCGCTGTGCTTGCGGAGGAGTCGTCCGGTGGCCGCGTCCAGGATCACGGACCAGGCGGCCGGGGGTTCTTCCACGTCGAACATCACATGGTGCACCAGACGCGCCGTCAGCTCTGTCTCCGACGCGGGCCCGGCCTCGACCAGGACGTAGGTCTCGAAGCGGTGCACCCTGCCCAGGCCAGGCGCGAAGGGCGGGATTTCCAACCGGGCCTTCTCCACGGCGGCATCCCGGGGCATCGGATCGATTTCACATTCCAGGTTCCGGACCCAGTCCGATCCCAGGAGTGAGAGGCGGCCGAGGGTGGCGTCGATGCGGAGCTTCACCCGCATGTGCTCGATGGGCGACCGGACGTCATAGCCCCGGTACGTCTGCTTGAAATCGATGCCGAGGATCACGTGGCCGGCCGGATTCATCGAGGCTGCCGAACGCATGTGTTTCATGTCGGCGAGGCGGTCGACGCCCAGGAGCTCACGATATTTCTCCACGAAGCGACGCGCCAGAGAGACCGTGGCCGGTCCCACCTCCAGGGGCAATGCCGTTAAGCTCCAGGAGGCTGCGGACTGAAGCGCGTCCTGCTCGTT